>JANXAD010000054.1 GCA_025062245.1 Thermodesulfobacteriaceae bacterium
ATCTGGTTTCTTATGCGCTATAAACTCTATGGCTTGACCAAATCCAAATCCCTTAACTAATACGAGATAACCCACCACTACCGAAGGAGACCTACCTATTCCTGCATTACAAAAAACAAGTATCCTGTGTTTGTCAATATTTTTATCAATCCACTTAATGGCTTCTCCTAATTGTTCAGGAGGTATGGGAGAAAAATCCTTTATAGGAACCTTAAAATATAGCCTGTCTTTAAACTCTAAATTTAGTTCCTCAGCTACATTAAGTAAAGCAGTAATTTCTGAAGGAAGATTATAGGTATCTCTTACGCTACCTATGGCTAAATTTTCTAAAATAAAAACTATCATTTTTGGCTTTTTAATACTTTTAGGGACTAGATAAACTTTATCTTCCTTTATAACAGTTGCGTCTAAAAATAAATTTTACATCTTTTCTTACAAAAAGAAAATCTAAAAATTTTTATATTAAAATCCTTTTAATTTTCTATTAGATAATTAGAGGTCCCTAAATTTTAGACCCTTTAAAAGGTTAAAAAATAAAGAGCAAATCTTTTAACCTATACACTTCCCTTGCTTTAAAACTTTAGTTAAAGTATAATAGGATAAAAATTTTACAATCTTAAAATACAGGAGTTTTAAAAATGGAAAAAAGGTTCTTAGAAAAAATTTCCCAGGGGGATATACTGTCTTACGGAGAGCATCTGGAGGGAAAACTTCATATTTCAAGTTTAGAAATTTTAACTCCTTTAAAAGAGATAGCTCAAAAATTAGAAAAAAAATTGATTTTAGTGATCTTAGGAGAAAGTAAGGAAAGTTTTAAAGATTTTGAAGTTTTAAAGGACTCTTTAGCGGATGAAATTTGGTTTGTATTTCATCCAGAGCTTAAATATTTTAGAGAGGACCTTTACAGTAGAGTTTTAGTAAAATTAATAGAAATGGCTAAACCCTTAGGTTTCTTTTTTCCAGCTACTTTTAGCGGGCTTTCTTTAGCTCCCAGAATAGCAGGAGTTTTAAATCTCGGACTTTGTGCTCATGTAAATAAACTTGAGGTTGAAAATGGACAAATTGTAATGTTTAGACCTACCTATGGAGAAAACATTATAGCTAAACTTATTTCTAAAACTATTCCTGTTATGGCAACCCTCTCCTTAGGAGCTTTTAGTGTAAAAGAAAGCAAGGAAGAACCTCAATTTAAAGAAATTCTTTTTCCTGAAAATTTTTCTTGGGAAAGTAGTGTAAAAGTAAGAAAGATAATTTTTACCAAAAAAGAAGTTTGTTCTTTAAGTTCTGCTAAAGTAGTCATAGCAGGTGGAAGGGGTCTTAAAAATAGAGAAAATTTTTCAAAACTTTTCGAATTAGCTAAACTTCTTTCTGCAGAGGTTGGAGCCACCAGACCTGTTTGTCATGAAGGATGGGTGGAAGAGGAAAGGATGATAGGCATTAGTGGAGTGACCGTTAAACCAAAACTTTATATAGGTTTTGGCATTTCTGGAGCCCTACAACATACCGCTGGAATGGAAGAGGCAGAATTTATAGTGGCTGTTAATACAGATAGCTCAGCACCTTTAGTTAAAATGGCTAATTTAGCTTTAATTGGAGATGCTCCAACAGTTCTTAAACTTCTAATTGAACGCCTAAGGAAAGAAGGCTCTTAAATCTGTCTTTAAGTCTTTTTATATGGTCTCCTTCCCAGTAGAGTTTTTGACACTTTACACAATAATTATACTCATTAATGCTTTGATAAACCTTAGGTGGAATTTGATCTTTAAAATCCTCTTTTTTTACAGGAACAAGTTTTTCTCCGCAAAGAGAGCAAATATTTAAGGTAAGTTTGGGAGTTATATTAAACTTATTTATGACCATAAAAAGCTGAGCCTTAAGATTTTCTCTGGGTAAAAGTAAAAACTTTATCCCCATTTTTCTCATTATTTTTGCGGTTTCCAAACTTGTAATTAAAAAAATTTTATACTGGTTTTGAAAAATAACTTCCTTAGTAATTTTTTCTTCATAAACCTCTGTTTGACATCCAAGAAAACGAAGCCATTTATTAAGACCCTTAAGAGAGCCTTCTAATAGAAAATTCATGAGACCTTTGCAAAATTCAATGATTTAAAGAAGATTTTAAAATAGAATTACAGAAAAAACAAGGATAAGGAAAGACAGGTATTGGCATATGAGAAGAAAAATTAAAGGGTTTAAGATGTGCGTGCATAGGGTTATTAGGGAAAGATAGGTCTCAATTCATCTTAAAAATTTAAAAAATTTTTAGAAAAATAAAAAACCCTCTGCCTCAAAAAAAGGCAGAGGGATTTAAAATTGAAGAGGGGATGGGGATGGGTTTTAGAAATTTATTTGAAGTACTGTTTGAATTCTAAAGGCATCATCCAAGCGATATCTTCCGCTTGGATCATAAGCTCCCATTTTATGAAATTCTTTAGTATTACTTAATTTGTAATATTTTTCATAATCCATCCATTCGAAATTTAACATTAAAATGTTATTCTTGTGAAGATAGTAAGCTAATCCTACCATATAATGTTTAGCAGTATCATCTTTTCCAAGGATCCACTCGCGAGTAGCTGGGTCGTAAAATCTTCTTACATTGTCATTGGGATCAAACCAGTCATAACGGGCAATAAGGTGAAGCTTATTATGAAAGGGCATGGTTACATCTATAAAAAAGGACCATTGCTTAGTTTTTAAAACCTTTTCTCCCGGGGTAGCATTATTAGTAGATACTACCCATCTTCCTCTCTGGTTTCCATAGGATTCACTATATTGTAAGGTAGTTACAAACCAGGGATGTTGATAGGAAATCATTCCTAAATTAACATTATAACGAGGATAGGAAGCTTTTCTAAAAAATCGAGCATCTCCAGTAACATCTTTCATCCTTTCTCCACCCTTTCCAATATTGAAATAATAGCTAAACTGAAGCCCTGCTAAAGGTAAGGATCCCTCGGTATGGGTTCCAAAGGGTCTGATAGTTATTCTTCCTTGGAAACCCTTATTAATGTTTAATTCTCTTGCAGTATATCCTGGCCCATTTAAGTAAGAAAACCACCAAGAACCATATTTTCCAGTATACTTTTCAGCTAAGGGATAGTTGGCAGATAATTTTTTGACATAATTTTTATCCAGTTTTCCACCAAAGTATCCTCCTATAGAAACTCCTCTGTCAGCAGAGTTAAAGGTATCTACAAACTCACGAGCCATATAACCTTGCATACGATAGGGGTTAATTTGTTCTTCAAAGTGAAGCCAAGGCATATGTCCCTGACCAACCTCAGAAACAATATTGGTTAAAAAACCAAAATCAGGAAGTTTAAACAGGGCATATCCATATTTTAATCTTAAAGAAAGAGTATCTAAGTTAGCTGGTGTTATATCTGGAGTAATTCTGAAAGAAAGCCAGGGAGTAACTTCTTTTTCAACTGTAATATAGGCACGAGTTAAAGCAAAATAGTTATAACCTTTTTTACTATATTCTCCAGCTTTAAGTCTATCAGGAAGATATCCTATAGAATAGTCAATATAAGTTGTAGTTCCTACTTTAAGCCCTTTTAAAGCTGAGGGAAGAGCTAAACCTTCCTTTTGAATTTTTTCAGTGGTAGTTTTAATAATCTCTTCTTTTTCTTTTTTTGCTTCCTTTTCAGCTTCTTTTTTAATTTGCAAAGCCTCTTCTTCAGTTAAAACCCCTTTTTTGATCAAAATCTTAAGAAGAGGATCATTTAAGGAAGAACTTTCGGAAGCCATAAGCAAATTAGGGAGAGAAACTAAAGGAAAAACTAATCCCAACATACCTAAAACTTTTTTACATTTTTTCATTTTTATTGAACTTCTCATACCCACCTCCTTAGATTGTATTTTTATGTATTTTCATTATAAATTATCTTCGTTAAAGCTTTGTTAAAACAAGGTTAAACTATAGTTAAAATATGCTTAACTTTCCTATTTTTTATTGATCTCCTCTCCCTCATTTGCATAAGTTAAAAATTCCTCTTAGGTAAGTATCCTATCTTAAGGTTTCCCTTTTCTGCTACCTCTAATTTTCTTAAAAGACTTTAAGAATGATCCAAAGATTAGAAGCTATAAAAGATGTCTCAACAAAAAAGAAGTAAATTTTAGGTTAAAACTCATAGAATATCATGATAATTTTGGCACAGAAATAACTATTGAAGCTTTGGTAATATGTAGGCTATCATGTAAGAGAAGGTGGGAAATATATTTTGTGTCGATGGGTCGATGGTATGCCCCCAAATTTTGGACAACTAAAATGTTAGGGTTTGTTTTTCGGCCCCCTTTCTTGGACACCTCTCTCGTTAACCTCATCCCTGTCGTTACTCCTTAACCTCCAAATATCCTCAGGCACTACATATCCCAATGAAGAGTGTATCCTCTCCCTATTATACTTCTTTATCCATCCATCCAGATATTTTGCAAGTGAGGAGAT
>JANXAD010000055.1 GCA_025062245.1 Thermodesulfobacteriaceae bacterium
GAGGTTAACGAGAGAGGTGTCCAAGAAAGGGGGCCGAAAAACAAACCCTAACATTTTAGTTGTCCAAAATTTGGGGGGATCCCACACCCCCCTCCTGTTTAGTTAATTGGTCTTGCAATGAAATCTGTGGTAAATTTTAGGGACTTTTAAGAATTTACACAATTTTTTTATACACTCAGTCCCAAATTATATGGTCTCATAAAAACAACTTGAGATTAGAAGATCTTTGATTATTGTTGTTAAAAAAAGAAAACAAGAAAGAAACTGCTATGAAAAAAGAGAGGGATCTTAACTTGTTCTCTTCTTTAATTGATTACTGGCAAATTTTAGAGGCTTTATCTTTTCAAACGATTAGAAAAAAGGGGTTCGAAGGAACAGTAGGGCACAAAGCTGAAAAAATCTTAAAAGTGATCTTAAGAATTCAGGGTTATTAAAAAAGTTTAACGATAATTAAAAATATAAAGCTAACCTTTAGATGTGGATTTGTTAATATCTATGGATTTACTAAGCTCCTTGAATTTAAACTTAAAAAACCTCAAATCCTTTTAGAGCGCCCAGATCTTGGAGCTACTTCTTGTCTTTTAGAAATACAAGTCGATAAAGACTTGTTAGTGGACGCAAAGAGTTTAGTTCTTAGCTTACCTGCTTGGGTGTGCGGAAAGATTTTGAATGGTTCTAATTTGGAACAAATTTTAGGACAAATAAGGTCTAACAAGATTAATTACGAGGATTTACATCAACTGGGAATTAAATTTCTGAAAGAAATACCCTCGTCTCCGATCTTTATGAGGGTATTTTTCATACTGTTATTAAAAACCTTTATTAATTTTGATAAGCTATTAGAAGAGTTTTTTCCGAGTTGGGAGAATGATAAAGATTTTATGGAATTAAAGAACAAACTTAACACAGCTGAGAATACGAGCGTTTTTTCGTCCGAGACCGGATTTTTTGAATTTGACCTTATAAGTTTAAGCCTAAGAAAAGCGTTAGAATTAGAGAGAGAATACTTAGAGAAAAAGAAAAAAGAAATTGATTACGAGTGGATTGGGGCTCTAATTTCTTTAGTTAGAAAACTCTTTGGGTTAGAAAATGAAAATATTGAAAAAAGTTATGAAGAGGTCAAAAAAATAAATAACTTGGATGCAAATGGGGAAGACAAATATGGTTTTAGCTATATAAAGATAAACAAAATCAAAGATGAGTTAAATAAATTTTGCGTAACTACTGATACTGGAGATAGCATGTTAAATAGTTTTTTTATTGAAGACTTAAATCGTGTGAAAAAGGGCTTGAGTAAAGGAAAGTTAGGTAAGGCTTTAGAAGCCTATCTTAAAGGTTTTGCAGGAGAGCGAATAGACGTAAGAACGGACAAAGGTTTAGACTATGCTTTAGAGATCCTTAATCCAATATATTTTCCCAAAGGTTGCTGGCCCTCTGAGCCTGATAAAGCTCCAAGTTTTAGTCAGCAATTGGCAATAAATGAGATTTGGAATAGACTAGCGATCGATGACCAAGGGGAAGGAGGAATTTTCTCCATAAATGGACCTCCCGGAACCGGAAAGACAACTTTACTGCGCGATCTAATTTCCGCAATCATAGTTGAAAGAGCAAAGTATCTTTGCGAAAATAATCCTTTTAAGGAAAATGAATGCCTCCAATACGGTAAGGATAGGCATGCTTATAAGCTCGACGAAAAAATAAAGGACTTCATCATAATAGTTGCCTCGTCAAATAATACAGCGGTAGAAAATGTCTCTTTAGAGCTTCCAAAGAAAGATGCCATAGGAAAGAGTTTCACAAAAGAAGCAGAAAATGTGGACTACTTTAAAGAGGCTATTTCTAAATATCTTGAAGAAAAATTAAAATCATCTGAAGACGAAGAAAAAGAAATAGATGAAGGCATAGAGCCAATACAAACTAAAACTCAAGGTTGGGGTTTAGTAGCGGTAGCTTTGGGTAAAAGTGAAAACAGAGAAAAATTTAAAAAAACCGACTTAAGTGAAATAAGAGAAGAGCTATCAAAGGCAAACATTGAGTATCAAGATATAAAGGAGGAATTTTTGACTCAGCTGAAAAATGGAAAACGATCTAAAAAAAGAAATTGCAGAGTTTAGAAACAATGTAAAAAAAATAGAAGAACTGCAAAGGGAACAAAAAGAGATTATAAAGGAAATAAAAGATATAGAAGAAAAAATTCAATTTATTTCGAAGAGGATGGGGCAGATTGAAAAAGAAATAGAAGATTTAAAGGAAGAACTAAAAAAATTAGAGGAATCAGAGAAATTTATTTTAAAGAGAAAGCCTAGTTGGTTAGATATAATTCTTAGTTTAGGGAAAGCCTGGAAAGAGTGGAAGAAGGATTATGATGAGTGTATTAGAAAGCAAGAAGAGGTATTTAAGCAAAAGAAAAATAAGGAAAAAGAGAACAAAGAGTGTGAAAAAGATTGTGATTGTTTAAAGAAAGAAAAACAGACCTTAATGGAGAAAGTTAAAGCAATAGATTCTGAGCAAAAACAAATAGAAAAAAAGGTAAATTCATTTAAAGTAAAATATACTATTCAGGAAATACATAAAAGTCAAGATGAAAAAGACAGGGAATTAACTTCACCGTGGCATATTAAAGAATGGAGAGAACTCAGAGCTAAGATTTTTCTTTCAGCTCTTAAGCTTCACAAAGCCTTTCTTATTGAAAATAGAGCTTATGTGGAGGAAAACTTAAGACTGGTGGAAGAATGGCTCGAGTCAAGAGTATGGGATGAATATATTTCTGAGCTTGCTTTGATGACCTTAAGTCTAATCGTTCCAGTTATATCAACTACCTTTGCTTCAGTTGGACGAATGTTAAAAAAAATAGGTTCTGAAAGTATCGGATGGTTACTGATTGATGAGGCAGGTCAAGCCTTACCCCATCACGCGATAGGGGCTATTTATAGAGCAAAAAGAGTTATAGTTGTAGGAGATCCCAAACAGTTAGAACCTGTAACAACTCTTAGTAGTGGCTTCATAGATGCTATAAGTGAGTATTACGACATCCAATCTATATTTAAAAAACTTTATTCAGCTTCCCAAGAGGTTAACAAAGTAATTTGGAGGCCTGATGTGGGCTCTTGTCAGGTGCTTGCAGATTATGCCAATAACGTGGGAACCAAACTTGGCAACGATTGGGTAGGATCTCCTTTAAGGGTGCACAGAAGGTGTTTGAATCCTATGTTTGATATAAGTAATAAAGTTGCTTATGAAGAGATGATGATCTATGAACTTGGAAACAAGAGCCGTTCTCTGAATTTAATGGAGCCTTGCTGGATTGATGTAAAAGGGGAGACCTTTGATAAAGATTGGTATCATTGGTGTGAAGAAGAGGGTGAAGTGTTAATATAGCTCTTAGAAGAATTAAAGAAATGCGGTGTAAATAAAGAGCAAATCTTTGTGTTAACACCTTTTAGAAGTATAGAAACTAAGTTGAAAGAGAAGTTAGAGCAATCTAGTATTGTAGATAAAAACAAAGTTGGGACGGTGCATAAAGCACAGGGTAAAGAGGCAGAAGTGGTAATTTTTGTGTTAGGAGGAAATCCAGAAAGAGCAGGTGCACTAACTTGGGCTTCAGCTAAACCTAATCTTTTAAACGTTGCGGTAAGTAGAGCTAAGGAGTATTTATATGTGATTGGGAATTACGATAGATGGAAGGATTGCAAATACTTCAATGTTTTAGCAAGATACTTATCTAAAATAGATAAATTTTCTCTTAAAAACAATGTAACACATATACTTTATCTAATAATTCTAAAAAATTAAAATTATCTCAGAGTTGCAGAAAAGAGGATAATCCCTTTTGAATTTTAATGGCCCACCTATTAACTTCATCCTAAGTATAGGTGATTTTTAAAGAATAAACTCGCTTGTAATAAGATTAATAGAAGTTTAGAGACAAAAAAGGCTAAACTTGAGACAGCGAAGATGTCTTTGAGATAGGAAGGGTTATTCGAATACTTTTGTAAGCCTATTAAACCATATCCGTTAATCCTCTATACTCTTATTTTCTCTAATCTTGCCCTTCCCCCACCAACCCTCTCCTTCTCCTTAAGCTTTGCCACAGACTGAAAAAAATTTATATATAACCTCAATATCCTATACAGCTCCCTCAAAATCTTTAAACTCCTCCTCACTATCATATCTCATATATCCCACATATCTCCTTCACCTCTCTTATAGGGTCTACTTCTTGTAAAGATTATCCTATGAGCCAAGCCATACCTTCTCAAGTGATTCTTTATAAACCCTCCGCCATTATCAGAATCAATTCCAAGTAAAAGAAAGGGCAATCTCTTCCTCATATCCTCTATGGCTTCAAATACCCACCTCTAAGCTCTGTTTCTTAAAATATAAACCT
>JANXAD010000056.1 GCA_025062245.1 Thermodesulfobacteriaceae bacterium
TAAAGGTCATAGGGCTTTGGTTCAGACATAAAGAGAAGTATAAAAGAGATTTACTAAGTAAGCAAGAGGAGGGTTTTTCTGACTTACCTATTTATAGGCTCAAACCTTAGGCTTAAAACAGAGTTTCCTTAGGCAAGGTAAAATACTTAAAAAAGATATTTGTCAAACTTAAGTTCTTCTTCCTTCTTAATCTCTTTAAGCTTTTTTTTACCTTGGAGTAAACTTGCTGACTTTTTTCTTTATGGGGCTTAAGTTGGTAGGGAAGTTTATTTACCAGGGCAGGGTTTCTCACACTTTTTACCTAAGGGAACCCCTGCCCTTAACCTCCCTACTTAACTTTCAAAGAACTATCAAAACTTAATCTTTTTAGAAAGACCCTTTAAAAATTTGAAGCTCTAAAAAAATTTAAAGACAGAATTACAGAAAAAACAAAAGGGGTATCTCAAGGTTTAGGACTTGGTGAGAAAGCAAAAAGGAAGTAGGAAAGGTATTGGCACATAAGAAGAAGCAAGGGGTCTAAGATGAGGATGCGTAGGGGTTAAATCGAGGGCAAATAGGAGATAGCAAAGAAAAGAGCTTAATATTACTATTGATTCATATTATTTAAAAATTCTTCATTATTTTTAGTGTCTTTCATTTTTTCTAATAAGAATTCCATACATTCTACAGGATTTAAGGGAGCAAGAACTTTTCTTAAAAGCCAAACTCTGTGAAGTATATCGGGAGGGAGGAGAAGTTCTTCCTTTCTGGTTCCACTTAAATGAATATCTATAGCAGGCCAAATCCTTCTGTCCGCTAATCTTCGGTCTAAAACGATTTCTAAGTTTCCTGTTCCTTTAAATTCTTCAAAAATAACTTCATCCATTCTACTTCCTGTATCAATAAGACAGGTTGCTATAATAGTAAGACTTCCTCCTTCTTCTATATTTCGGGCTGCTCCAAAAAAACGTTTAGGTTTATGAAGAGCGTTAGCATCAATTCCTCCTGAAAGGAGTTTTCCACTTGAGGGAACAACCAAGTTATAAGCTCGGGTTAAACGGGTTAAACTATCCAGTAAAATTACCACATCATACTTACATTCTACCAATCTTTTAGCCCTTTCAATTACAATTTCAGCTACTTGGGTATGTTTTTGAGGGGGTTCATCAAAGGTAGAGCTAACGATTTCAGCCCTTGGGACAGTTCTCTGCATTTCTGTTACTTCTTCTGGCCTTTCATCTACTAAAAGAATCATGAGGTGAATGTCTGGATAGTTTTTAACAATTCCATTGGCAATATTTTGAAGAAGGACGGTTTTTCCTGTTCTGGGAGGAGCTACAATAAGCCCTCTTTGTCCCTTACCTATGGGAACAAATAAGTCAATAATGCGGGTAGAAAAGTTATCGTTTGTAGTTTCTAACCGAATCCATTGGTTAGGATGGATAGGAGTTAAATGGTCAAAGGGTGTTCGAGTTCTAACAATTTCAGGTGAAATATAGTTTACTCTTTCAATTTTAGCTAAGGCAAAATATTTTTCTCCTTCCTTAGGCTGACGAATGTATCCTAAGATAGTATCTCCTGTTTTAAGTCCAAACTTTCTAATTTGAGGAGGAGAAACATAAATGTCTTCAGAACTTGGAAGATAATTATAATCGTTAAACCTTAAAAATCCAAATCCTTCTTGAAGAACATCTAATACTCCTTCTGCTATAACCTCTATACCCTTAGAGAGAAGATTGCTTACAATTTGATAAATAATTTCTGATTTTTTGTAAAAGTTATAAATGTTTTCTATTCCCAATATCTCTCCCATTTTATAAAGTTCAACAAGATTTTTTCTTCTAAGCTCAGAAAGATAAATAGGGGATCTAAATTCTTTGATAAGCTTTTCCGAATCTATTTCTAAAATAGGGCGAGTAGATAATTCTTCCATAACTGTAAACCTCTTTTATTTTTTAGTCTTTTTAAGATAATTTTTCATGAATTTATAATCAGAAAAGTTTATTAAAAATTTTGGAAAGTAAAAAATTAGTTTAAAAATAGAAAATTAAGCTCCCCGGGCAGGACTCGAACCTGCAGCCTATGGGTTAACAGCCCACCGCTCTGCCTGTTGAGCTACCGGGGAATGATTATTTCATTCTAAAAATAACCTTTTTTTTCTTTTTGTCAAGATAATGTATGCGTCCATATGATTTGGGACTGTGTGTTATTTTTATTATCTAACCCATGGTGCCCTAACCGAGGTCTCTTTTTTCTAAATCTCAAAATAAATTCCACTAATTAAGCTCTTAACAGCTTGGTTTTTTTTCTCTTTAGCTTACCTCCACTATCTCTAAAGGTCTTTCTATCTATACATAATGGTTTTTGAAACTCCCAAGGAAGCTTTAGTAGCTTTAATGCCATATTTCTCGTGAAACTCTATAACTTTAAGCCTAAGGAAAACCTCTTCTTGGAAATAAGCTTCTTTAATAGAGTTTAGCCTTTCTAACCTTATTTTCCCGAAAGAGACCGAACTTTTGCAGGAAGGAGGGGGTAAAGAAAAATTTAATTGAAATTTTAATAGAAAAATTGATACCTTAGGATCGTAAAATAAGTCCTGAAAATTAATTGACAGGTAATATAAAACTATGGTGTCTTTATAAAGATTATTTTTATGTTTTATTTAAAAAAATTAATAGGAAGTTTTTAAAATGATAGAGAAAAGGATTTAGAAGGATTTCTTAAAGAGATTTCAACAAAAATTGATTCCTACGAAGGTGTAAGGCTTATAGCTCATCTCTACTTCTATAAAGTTAAAAAATTTACAAAATCTTTACAGCTGAGGTTTGAGAATTTAAAATTAGTTCTATATGATGAAAATTTTTATTTTATTTGCTTTGTTTCTGTTAGTTTTATATCAAATGCTTTTTGGAGAAACTCTTATTAAACTTTCCGATCCTAAATTAAAGGGTAATATTTCTTTAGAAGAAGCTCTTTCAAAAAGACGTTCTGTAAGGGAATTTGCAACAACACCCTTAACTCTTCAAGAAGTTTCACAACTTCTTTGGGCAGCTCAGGGTATAACTTCTCCTTGGGGAGGAAGAACTGCTCCTTCAGCCGGGGCTTTATATCCTTTGGAAATATATTTAGTAGCGGGACAGGTGAAAAACCTTCCTTCCGGAATTTATAAATATCAACCTAAGGATCATTCTCTCCTAAGGATTTCGGAAGGAGATAAGAGAGAAGAGGTTTGGAAAGCTGCTTTAAAACAACCTTGGGTGAAAAATGCACCTGTAATATTTATCTTTACAGCAGTTTACCAGAGAA
>JANXAD010000057.1 GCA_025062245.1 Thermodesulfobacteriaceae bacterium
AGAGGCTACTTGCAAACTTTTATTTTAGAAGGGTTAATTAAGAAGTTTAATGGAATTTTTTATTTTTACAATATAATTATTAAAGTTAGAACTTTAAGTTTTTACAAGAAAAGGCCTTGACCTAATTCAAATGCATAAGTTTCGTCTTTTATTGGAATGTAAGAAAGTGGTAAAATTAAGAATCAAAAAATTAATCCCAGAAAGACATCTCAATGGAAAAGGGGAAAAAAGGCCAAAGGTAAGTGTGGAATCAAGATACAAAAATGCTTGAAAGACTCAAACTCTATTAAAAAAAGTTTTTTTCAGATTAGGTTAAAAGTCATAGAATTTCATAACAAATAGGGCACTCAAACTACTAAAGAAGCTTATGGAGTATTTAAAAGAACTGTTTACAGGTGTGGATATTCAGACCGAAAACACCAAAGAGGAAGGCTCGAAAAGCAGAAGAGAGCAGAAATAGGTAAGGAAGAAGCTTAAGCCTTTTGTGGATAGATTTTGTAAAGAGAAAGGAATGAGGAAAGGTGTGGGTATTGAGGATAGGGAGAATAATAAGATATTTGAAAGACAGGGGGTTAATTTGAGGGGGAGGCAGAAGTGAGATTAAGTTTATAGGCAAGGATAGAAAAGCTTGTGAAGTATTGAAAAAGAAGAGGAATAAGAGGAGATATAGGGGGGAGCGAAGGAAAGCGCATCTAGAAAGCTATTGCAGAGAGATAGCATATAATAGCTGGGATAGATTACCCATAGGAGATTTGGATTGGCTATGAGTATAGTAATTTATCGAGAAGGAGAGTGGGAAGGATATTATGAAGAGGGTTGCAAGAGGGATAAGGGAAGTTGAGAGAAAAAGGGTTTGAGAGGCTCCAAAATTTGGACACTTAAAATGTTAGGGTGTGGAAATTTTCGCACCCCTTATCCATTTTCTCCAAACACTCTCTCTTTAAAACCCTGTGAAAACTCTCTATAGGCCATTATGATAAGGTTGACCATGAGGAACTACCTTCTCCCTTATCCCCCACTTATTTATCAACCTCTGATAAACTTTAGACCTAAATTCAGAACCTCCATCCCTCCTTATTATTCTAGGAACTCTATACTCCTCAAATATCCACTCCAAAGGCTTTACTATATCTTTACCTCTTAAACTAAAATCCAGAGTCTTCTCTCACTTTCAAGCTGGTCATGAATAAAATCCAAAGCAAATACTTCCCCCGCAAAATTTGCCTCAACCCCACTAAAAAGTTACCCTCTCCTCTTATTACAATACCTCTTCTTAAAAAAGATTTATACCTGTTAAAATTCTCTTTTCGCCATATCCTCAAAACCTTCTTGTGGTTAACCTTATACCCCTCCTCTTTTAAAAGAAAGCTTATCTTCTTATAGCCACCCTTTTAAAGACTTTTCTTCAGTTTTTTTTGGTCTTTTTGAGGCTATAATAAAAAGTTGAAGATGCAAGAGAGAATCTCTTAAGGATAGCTCTGAGAGATAAGATTTGGGGTAGATCCTTTGTTCTGAGAGGCCCTATTTTACCCTAACCTTCAAGGTGTCCAAAAATGGGGAGCAATCCATATGAGCTAAATCATACCTTCTAAGTGATCATTTATAAACCCTCTGCCATTATCGGAATCAATTCCAAGTAAAGAAAAGGGCAATCTCTTCCTCATATCCTCTATGGCTTCAAATACCCACCTCTAAGCTCTGTTTCTTAAAA
>JANXAD010000058.1 GCA_025062245.1 Thermodesulfobacteriaceae bacterium
GTGTGGATTAAATTAAGGGAGGTAGGGGGTGAGAGGATGGAGTTTGAATTGAAGACCTATTCAGAGAGAAAATATGAACAGGGATTACAGGAGGGGTTACAAAAGGGATTACAACAGGGAATACAGCAGGGATTACAACAGGGATTATTAAGAGAGGCTCAAGAGATGGTGCTTGAGGTGGTAGAGATTAAGCTTGGAAGAGTGCCTGAAGTGTTAAAAAGAGAGATTGAGGCAGAACAAGATAGAGAAAAACTAAGAAGACTTCATAGGGAATTAGTAATTTCTTTAGATCCTGAAAAAACTCTTCTTAATTTTGGCTATAGTTTAGATTAGTGCAATTTTTGGTGCTTTCTCACTAAGCCCTAAACCTTGAGATACCCCCTTTTGTTTTTTCTGTAATTTTGTCTTAATTTTTTTTTAGAGCTTTGAATTTTTATATGAGGGCAGGGGGGTCCCCTTAGGTAAAAAATGGCTTTTATTTAAGGCCCTTGCCTTTTGTGTAAGTTCCTGACTTTATGTAGGATTTTTGATTTAATTAAGGAGGGAGAGCTTATTTTTTATTATAGAACCCCCTTTAACTAAATAGGTATTTAGTTAAGATAAATGAAAGAGGGGGCTTTCGTGAGAAACCATGCCCTGATGAATAAGCTCCCCTACCAACTTAAGCCCTATAAAGAAAAAAGTCAGAAGCTTTACCTTAAGGTAAAAGTTCAAAAGAAGAGAGACTTAAGTTTGACAAATATCTTTTTAAGTATTTATACCTTGACTAAGGAAACTTTGTTTAAGCCTAAGGTTTGAGCCTATAAAAAGGTAAGTCAGAAGGGTGAGTGAATGAAGAATATGGTAGGGACGCTCTCAGTTGAAATCTTTAATTTTAAAGGAAGTAGTATGATTACATCAAACCTTTCCCTCTCCCCTTCATAAGTTTCGTCTCCTTAGGGAAAATTAAAAAGTAGTAAAGGTCAAAAAATTCTTCTCAAATAAGGATCTATTCATGAAAAAATAGAAAAAAATAGGAAGGGTAAGTATGGGAGATCTAGATTCCTATAGAGTTTCACGATAAATAGGCCACTTAATTAAAAAAGTATTCCCAGGGTAAAGCTAAGTGAAAAGTTAAAAAGAAGCTTAGAGGATTTTATAAAGTATAGGGAGAAGAAGTTGTTTAAAGATTTAGAGGCCTTTAACATGGGATTGAGGGATGATTTGATAGGGTGTAATGGAGAGAAGGGGCCCCATGACTTAAATAATAAAGCCACCTTTAAGATGGTATAGTGAAGAATATATAAAAAATAACACGCAGTCTCTAATCATATGGACTCATACCTTTATTTTTTAAAAATTAAATGATAAAAAAAATTAGATTCATCTAATGAGACTATTTTTAGGAAATATGGAATTAATATAGGTGGTAATATAATGATTTCCTTAGAAGATTTAAATAAGAGTGAATTAAGAAATTTTTTACTTTCTCTTATAGAGGAGGTGGTGAAGCAAAAAATAGTTGAGTTTGTAGTGGAGCATGAGAAAAAGCTAAGGATATTTCTATAATGGAGAGGTTTTTAAGGTTAGAGGAG
>JANXAD010000059.1 GCA_025062245.1 Thermodesulfobacteriaceae bacterium
AAGGATTTCAAGTCCACACCATGCCGACGGATAGACCGCATTACGCTATGCACAGGAGTTAACTTAAAGGCTCGACGGAGACTAAAGAAAGCCTTGGTTACAAGGTCCAGAACCCTCATCCTAACTCCCTCCTTGCTTTTCAACACGGTCAAATTGACTGATGTGCCTTTCTCATCGGTTGCCCAGCCGAGACACAATTATCCTGAATTTCCCTGCCCAGGTTCTTTCAATCTGATTGACCTCCTCTACGTTCACTTCCACCTTCCCGACCCTCTCTTGGAGCGCTTGTGCGAGTCGGTTTGCGTAATACTTGTTCCAACCCTCGGCAGGCACTACCCGAATGGTGAACTGATGTAACGACTCCTGCACAATTTGCGCTTCCTTTATAGGGAATTCAGGGTCGAAAATAATGTCAAGTAGAAAGAGTTTACGACCATCTTCAGTGACAATCACATCGTCGTTCCTTCCCAAGACTTTGGTCAAGATGGGCAAATTCCGACCGCATGGACAGGTATTGTTGGTTTCGTCACCCAACTCCGCTAAGTCTCCTACCTCGTATCTGATAAGCGGCATATCTGCATTCAGCAACCCTGTGGCAATTAACCTTCCTGCGTTGCCGGAATCAACTTTATTGCCCTGCTCATCCAAAATTTCCGTTATGCCTACTTCGGGCCACCAGTGCAGGCGCCCATACTCGCACTCGCTGGCTGCACACACCATTTCAGCCTGACCGTAAGTTTCCCTCACTGGGCAATTGAACACGCTCTCGATCTTCTTTCTCTGGAAGTCAAAGAGGGGTTCTGCATTGGTGAAAATGACTTTGAGGTTAGAGGTAACAGGCAAGTCTTCTTCAGGAACTTCGCACGCAAGGGCATGCAGGCTGCTGGTATACACAATGAGATGTGTCAACTTAAATTTGCGGATGGCTTCTATGTAATGAGGTGCTGACCAAGGAGCAATGTGCAATACAGAGAAGTAGACCTGGTTGAGACCATAATTTCTGACCCAAAAAGGGGGAGTCTTTTGTTCAAAGGGAACGACAGGTTTTCCGCCAAAGATGCCCCACGGTTCGTAAAAACTTACTCCGTGCCACCTCCTAATCCTCGCTTCAAATAAGGCATACCATTCCCGAAGGGTGCGGCGACTCACCCAAAGATTTAAAGGCGTCCCTGTTGTCCCGCTCGTGTGCTCGTTAAACATCCTCCTCACATCGCAATCCTCAGCGACAAACGCTTGTGGATTAGCACGCACTTCTTCTTTCTTCAAAATCGGCCAGTTCTCCAAAATTTCCCATGAGGCTTTATCACCTGCTCGTCTCCTTCTGTCCCAATATTCCCGATAATAAGGCACTTTGTGGCGGGCACGGTGAAGCACATACGCAAGTCGCTCCTCTTGCCACACCTTCCATTGCTGAGGAC
>JANXAD010000005.1 GCA_025062245.1 Thermodesulfobacteriaceae bacterium
ATACCTCCTAACTCCATCCAAAAAATACACAATCGCATCCATCTCCTACCAACTCTATAACGCTTACTCTTCCTCTTCTCCCTCTCAATAAACCTTCCCCTCCTCCCATAATAACTGAAGCTTCTTTACTACCTCCCCTCAAACTTACCCCCTTTCTTTCAAATACTTTATCATCCTTCCAATCGTAGATACTGACACCAAAGCTATACCCCTTTGCCTACAAAATCTATCCACCAAGGGCTTAAAGCTTCTCTTTTCGAGGATGTTCTCTCTTTAAGAAGTTTCTTCCATCTATAGATGGTAGCTCTACAGATACCAAAAGCTTTGCCTGTGGCTTTTTTGCCAAAGGAGTTGTGAAACTTGATGACCTTTAGTCTAAAGGCGACTTCTTTTCTTTGGGATGCATCTTTGATTGCTTCAAGTCTTTGTAGCATTTTTAAGTCTTTGATGGAAGAAGGGGTTAGTGAGAAGCTAAACAATTGATTTTCAATTTGAACACCTTTTTTCCTTCTAAAAAGACCTTGAACTTATGCAGGGGGGATGAAACTTTTGAGATAATGAAACAATCTACTTAAAACTCGTAATATTACAAGTGTTTACATCATCTTATAAAAGGAGACCCTTTTAAAAATTCGCCTCTCTCTTGGCTATCTCTTATCTACTCTCACCTTGCTCCTGTTTTCTGTGATTTTATCTTAAAAACTTCGTTAGAGTATTTAATTTCGTAAAAGTGTTTTTTTAATTAAAGGCCGTTTAATAATTTCAAAATAGTTTGTTTCAAGGTCTTGACAAATTAAAATTTAATATTAAATTAATTTTTAATTTAAAATTTTTATAAAATAGGAGGTAAGTATGGCTGAAAGACTTCAACTTTATAAGTGTGATGTATGTGGAAACATTGTTTTAGTTATGCATGCAGGTAAGGGAGGTTTAGTTTGTTGTGGACAACCTATGAGAATGTTGAAAGCAGCTTCTATTGATGCTTCAGTAGAGAAACATGTGCCAGTTATTGAAAAGGAAGGAAAGGTTTACAGAGTAAAGGTAGGAAGTGAGCCCCATCCTATGACAGAAGAACATTATATAGAATGGATTGAGCTTCACGCAGATGAAGATAAAGTTTATATTCAGTTTTTAAAACCCAAGCAAGAGCCTAAGGCAACCTTTGAGGTTCAAGCTGAAAAGGTTTTAGCTAAGGAATACTGTAATCTTCATGGACTTTGGGAATCTTCCAAGGTTTGTGAACCTTCGAAATAAACTTTCAAGGGGGGTAAAGGATGAAAAAGTATAAGTGTAATATCTGTGGTTATGTTTACGATCCTCAAGCTGGAGATCCAAGTAGTAATATTCCTCCGGGAACACCCTTTGAAAATCTGCCAGATAATTGGACTTGTCCAGTATGTGGTGCCTCCAAAGAGGACTTTAGCCCTGAAGATTAAAGGGAGGTTAATTTATGAGAAAGTATAGATGTAGTATTTGTGATAATGTTTACGATCCAGAACTGGGAGATCCTAAGGGAGGAATACCTCCTGGAACACCCTTTGAAAAGTTACCTGATAACTGGAGATGTCCCAGATGCGGAAATCCTAAAAATTTCTATTATCCTGATTAGATAGGAGAAAATTTTATGAAAAAAGTAGTAATCTTTGCTTTTAGAGGAGAAAGTATGTGTTTTATTCATGTACTGTTGAATGCTATAGATATGAAAGAAAAAAATATGGAAGTTAAAGTAGTTTTAGAAGGAGAGTCTACCAAAATTATTCCAGAACTTTTTTCAGAAAAAAGTACGCTTTATAATTTGTTTCAAAAAGCTTGGGAGATGGACCTTATTGCTGGGATATGTAAAGCCTGTGCTCAGAAGATGGGAACTTTAGAATTAGCTAAACAAAAAAACTTTACCATACTTGAGGATATGTATGGCCATGCAGGAATGGCAAGTTTTATAAAAGAGGGTTATGAAGTGATTACTCTTTAAAATTTAAAATTTTAACTAAGGAGGGGTAAACTATGATAAAATATGTATGTTTGATATGTGGTTATATTTATGATCCCCATGAGGGAGATTTAGAAAACAATATTCCACCTGGAACTCCTTTTGAGATGTTACCAGAAGATTGGACTTGTCCTTCCTGTGGAGCTCCTAAAAGTGAATTTGAGCCTAAAATATAACTTCAGCATCGGAGGTCCTTATGGAGGCAGTAAAAATTAAGGAAGGCATTTACTGGGTCGGAGCTATAGACTGGAATATTAGAAATTTTCACGGATACTCTACCATCAGAGGAACCACTTATAACACTTACTTAGTAATAGATGAAAAGATTACCCTTTTTGATACGGTTAAACACGGTTTTGAAGAAGAAATGTTAGCAAGAATTAGAAGTGTAATTGAGCCAGAAAAGATTGACTACTTGGTTGTGAATCATATAGAACCTGATCATGCAGGAGGTTTTCTCCATATAGTAAAGGTCATAAAACCTGAAAAGATTTTTTTAACCCCTAACGCTAAAGCCGGACTTTTAGAGTATTTTCATATTCAAGATTTGCCTTTTGAGGAGGTAAAAACTGGAAAGGAGGTAAAAATTGGTAAGAGAACTATCAAGTTTTTTGAAACTCCGATGATCCATTGGCCAGATAGTATGATAAGTTACCTTCCAGAAGAAAAACTTCTTATCTCTCAAGATGCTTTTGGAGCCCATTATGCTACAAGTGGTCGTTTTGATGATGAGGTTGACCATTGTGAGCTAATTCAAGAGTGTGCCAAATATTATGCTAATATAGTTCTTCCTTACTCTCCCCAGGTAAATAAACTTTTAAAAACCGTAAAAGAAATGAACTTAGCTATAGATATGATCTGTCCCGATCATGGAATAATCTGGAGAAAAAATGTAGGAGAAATTGTGGGTCTTTACGAAAGGTGGAGTAGTTATATTGCAGACCAAAAGGTGCTTATTGTCTATGATACTATGTGGAAAAGCACTGAAAAAATGGCTTATGCTATTTTAGAAGGAGTAGTAAAAGAAGGTATAGCAGCTAAACTTTGTAAGCTTTCGGTTTCTGATCTTACAGAGGTTATGGCTGAGGTTATGCTCTCTAAAGGTATAATATTAGGTTCTCCAACCCTTAACAATGGGCTTTTACCTACGGTGGCAGGTTTTACAGCTTATATGAAAGGCTTAAGACCGAGAGGTAAAATTGGGGCTTCCTTTGGATCCTACGGATGGAGTGGTGAGGCAGTTAAGATTTTAAATGAGGTTTTAAAGGATATGAAAGCTGAAGTGGTGCACGAAGGTATTAGATGTAAGTATAGTCCTGATAAGGAAACCCTTGAGAGGTGTACCGAATTAGGAAAAACTGTAGCTAAAAAAGTAAAGGAAGTTCTTGGGTTATAGTTTAAAGGAAACTGTCTTAAAAATTCTTGAAAATGAAGGGCTTGAAAGTTTAGAGAAAGCTTTCAAGCCCTATCCTCCTAATAAAGTCGTAAGCTTCTTAATAGGAGCTTTCCTTCATCCTAAGGAAGAGGTTGGCTGGAAGGCTATTTTATCTTTTGGAAAACTTATTTCTCAGATTGCTAAAGAAGATATAGAAAGGGCTCGGATACTAATCAGAAGACTTATGTGGATGTTAAACGAAGAATCTGGAAGTATGCCCTGGGGAGTTTCAGAAGCCTTTGCTGAAGCCCTCTATCAGTGTGAAATCCTTAAAAAAGAGTATCTTAATATATTTACTTCCTATATTTGGAAAGAGGGAAATTACTTGGAATTTCCCTTAGCTCAAAGAGGAGTTATCTGGGGAGTTTCAAGACTGGCCCCTAAATATAAAGAAGAACTTTATCAGATAGGAACTCCTTGGCATATATATGAACATTTAAATTCCTCAGATGAGGGAGTTAAATTTTTAGTAATCTGGTGTTTAACTAAATTAAAACCCTTTCCCTCAAACTTTAAAGTTTCCCTAATTAAAATTAAGGAAGTTTTAGAAGAGCTAATTCAAAAAGGTTATCAGTATTATCTATTTGATGGTCAAAAAATAGGATGGAAAACCTCCTCAGAATTAGCTCAGGAATTCCTCTTCATTGCAAATTTTTAGTTTAAGTTTTAATTTATTATTATAAGTTTATGAAATTGAAACCTAAATTTGTTTTAGCAAGTCTATTTCTTTTAACAATTTTTTTGATTTCAAGTTTACTTCTTTACCAATTTTTTTTAAAAGAAATTCTACTTGAGCTGGAGAAAAAATTTGTAACTAACAGAATTAAGCAGTTATTAACCTATTTAGAGATAGAAAAGGAAGGGCTCTTAGGGTTTACCAAAGATTGGGCAGCTTGGAGTGAGGCTTATCTGTTTTTAAAGGGTAAAAATCCTAATTTTCCTAAGGTTAATCTTACAGTTGAGTCTTGGACTAATAATAACCTAAGTATTCTTCTTTATGTAGATAGAAGTGGAAATCCTCTGGCAGGAGGCTTTTATGATAAAAAAATTCAAAAAGTAATTCCGATTGATAAAAGCTGGGTTAAAGAACATTGGAGTACTTTCTTAAAGTTTTATCCTGAGCCTGGGCCTCAAACAGGATATGTGGGACTAAGTTTTTATGGAGATTTACCCTGTATAGTAGCTATTCATTCCGTAACCACTTCAGATTTTAGAGCCCAACCTGTGGGATTCCTAATTACTGCCCGAGGTTTTACTCAAGAGGTGCTTGACCTTTGGATAAAACTTTTTGAATTTCAAACCCTAAAGTTTGATAAAATTCCTAAGGAAAAGAGAGAACTCTTTGAAATTAGTTTTAAGGAGGAGTTTATCTATGAAGGCAAAATCTTTTTGGAAGATTTTTCTCAAACCCTATTCTTGGTTATTTCTTTTCAAATCTTTAAAATCCTTCCTTTAGAAAGTTATCTTTTAAAGCTTATTTTTTTGCAAGTAGCTTTCCTGTTCTTTTTCTTTTTAGTTTTCTTTTTTTACTTTAAGGAATTTTTAGTGGATAGATTGTTAAGTTTGGTTAAACAAATAAGTGAGCTAAGAGAAGGTAGAAAAGAAAAAATTTTCTTTGAAGGAAAGGATGAGATAGGGCTTATAGTTCAAGAGTTAAATCAGCTTTACGAAAAGGTTAAAACTCAGATAAAAGAAATAGAAGAGGCTAAAAAGATTTATCAAATTATAGCTGAAAGAGCTAATATGCTAATTGCCCTTTTAGACGAAAGAAAAGAAATAGTTTATCTAAATCCTTTAGCTAAAAGGTATTTAGATTCCGAGACTTTAAAGAGACTCTTAACTCGAGATAAAATAGAAAAAGATTCTTATTTTCAAATCTGTTCTCTTAACGGGAACTTTCTTCAAGTTGAAGTTATACCTGTTAAAGAGTTAAGTTCTTACTATTTATTAATAGGTTATGATGTAACTTACTTTAAAGAAAAAATAGACCAGCTTTTTGAAATGTCTATTAAGGACTTTTTAACTGAGGTCTATAACCGAAGATATTTAGAAGAAATCTTAAAAAAACTTCACCCTTTAGTTAAAAGAGGTGAGGAAAAATATGCAGTGCTTTTTATCGATTTAGACGACTTAAAAAAGATAAATGATACTTTTGGACATTTAGCAGGAGATGTGGTTTTAAAGAGGGTAGCTAAGGTTATAAGCGAAAATATAAGAGAGAGTGATTGGGTGGGAAGATGGGGTGGTGATGAGTTTTTGGTAGTCATAAAAGGCTCCTTAGATGAGGCTAAGACCGTAGCAGAAAGAATCTTAAAAATGGTTAAAGACTTAAAGTTTACTTTTAGAGACCAAGTAATTCAGACCTCGGTTAGTATAGGAATTGCTCCCTTAGAGAAAGACCGAGGAATTGAAGAGACTATTAAAATTGCCGATAAATTGGCTTATGAGTCCAAAAGGGCGGGTAAAGGGGGCGTAAAGGTGGCTAATTTCTTGTAAGGTTTTTAAAAGATGTTAAAATTCCTTTTTGATGGAGGAGTATTCTCAAGGGTTTATTCAAATTTATACTGGAGAGGGAAAGGGTAAAACTACTGCTGCTATAGGTTTGGCAGTAAGAGCCTTAGGAGCAGGTTTAAAAGTAGCCTTTTTACAGTTTTTGAAGCCGGATACTTCAAGTGAGGTCTTAATTTTAAAACAATTTGAACCTAATCTTTTTTATCAAAACTTTGGAGAAGGAAAGTTTGTAAGAGGTAAGGTTAATCAATCCTTAAAAGATAATCTTCTAAAGGGTTGGACCTTAGCTAAGAAGTTAATTAAAGAGGGTAGTTATGATTTAGTAATTTTAGATGAAATTTTTTATGCCTTAGAATGGGGAATTATTAATTTGAAAGAATTTTTAGAGGTTTTAAAAGAAAAGGCTGATAAAGTAGAGGTTGTTCTTACGGGAAGGAAGGCTCCTCAGGAAATTGTAGAGATGGCAGATTTAGTAAGTGAGGTTAAAAAGGTAAAACACTATTTCGATAGGGGAGTTTTAGCCAGAAAGGGTATAGAAAAGTGAAAAATTTAGAGGAAAAAATTTTAGAAGGAGAAAGGCTAAATAAAAGTGAGGCTTTAGAGCTTTTTAAACTTCCTCTTTGGAAGTTGGGAGAACTTGCCCAAAAAGTTCGTTTTAGGTTAAATCCCGAAAGAATAGTAACCTATGTAGTAGACAGAAACATCAATTATACTAATATCTGTATCTCGGGTTGTAAGTTTTGTGCTTATTATAAAACTCCTGGAAGTCCTGAGGGTTATGTTTTAAGCTTTGAAGAGTTAGAAAAAAAGATAAAGGAAACGGTTGATCTGGGAGGGTATCAAATTTTACTTCAAGGAGGGCTTCATCCTGAACTTCCCTTAGAATTTTATGAAAGTATGCTAAGTTTTATAAAAAATAATTTTCCTCAAATTCATGTTCATGCCTTTTCTCCTCCGGAGATAGTTCATTTGAGTAAGATTTCAGGTTTTTCCATAAGAGAGGTTTTAGAAAGACTTATTAAAGCTGGCCTTAACTCTATTCCTGGAGGGGGAGCAGAAATTTTAGTAGATCGGGTAAGAAAGCTTATTTCTCCTAATAAGTGTTCTGCTGAGGAATGGTTAAAGGTTATGGAGACGGCCCATGATTTAGGTCTTAAAACTACAGCTACTATGATGTTTGGACATCTTGAAACTAAGGAAGAAATTGTGGAACATCTTTTTAAAATAAGGGATCTTCAGGATAAAACAAAAGGTTTTACGGCTTTTATACCTTGGACTTTTCAACCTAAAAATACAGCTTTAAACTTTATATCCAAGGCTAAAGCAGCAACTTACTTAAGAGTTTTAGCCATTTCAAGAATAGTTTTAGATAATATTAGAAATATTCAAGTTTCTTGGGTTACCCAAGGACCGGAAGTAGCTCAATTAGCTCTTGAATTTGGAGGAAACGATTTTGGAAGCACCATGATAGAAGAAAATGTAGTTTCTGCTGCAGGGGTTTCCCATCGCTTAAGTGAAAAGGAAATAAGGTCTTATATTAGTTCAGCCGGTTATCTTCCTAAAAAGAGAAAAATGGACTATACCCTACTTGAATGATAGAAGAAATAAGACTTCAGCCCTATCATCATTATTTAATCAAAGCTAAGTGGATTTTACCCATAGTCTCTCCTCCTCTCTTAGAGGGAGGAATTGAAATTGGTGGAGGTAAAATTTTAAGGGTTGGTCCTTTTAAAGAACTTCAAAAGGAGTTTCCTAAATTTAAAGTCTTAAATTTTGAAAATCTCATCATTATGCCCTGTTTAGTCAATGTCCATACCCATTTGGAACTTTCGGCTTTAAGATTTAAGATTCTTTCAGTAGGTTCTTTTGTGCTTTGGGTAAGAAATGTGATTAAGAAGAAGGAAACTTTAAGTTTGCCAGAAATGAGAGAATATGCCAGAAGAGCTATAGATGAGCTCTGGAAAGATGGAGTAGGAGTAGTTGGAGATGTAGGAAATACAGGTCTAACTTTAGATTTACTGAACAATTCTAATTTTTATGGTTATTTTTTTAATGAAATAATCAATTTTAAGGGAGATTCTTCTTTAAAAGATTTTAAGGATTGGCAAATTTCTTCACCTCGCTTTAAAATTACCTATTCAGCCCATTCGCCTTATACAGTAGCCCCTCTCTTAATCCAAGCTCTTAAGAGTTTTAATAAAAAAAGAAAAAAGATTTTTTCTATTCACTGTGCGGAATCTAAAGAAGAGGTGGAATTTTTGCAAACCGGCAAAGGTCCTATCTCGGCTCTTCTAAAAGAAAGAGGTCAGTGGAATGAGAGTTTTGTTTGTCCTAAATTAAGTCCAGTTAAGTATTTACATTCCTTAGGAGTGTTAGACGAAAACACCCTTTTAATACATGCCGTTTATGTAGATAGGGAGGATTTGGAAATTATTAGAGAAACCAAAGCTAAGGTTGGTTTTTGTCCCAGAAGCAATCTTTTTACAGGAGTTGGTCTTCCCAAAGTTCCAGAGTTTTTAAAGGCTGGAATAGAGGTTGCTCTCGGAACGGACTCCTTAGCCAGCAATGATAAACTTTCTATCTGGGAAGAAATAAAAACCCTTTACCTGTTTTTCCCTCAAATATCTCCTGAGACTTTTTTGAAGATGGCTACTTTTTGGGGAGCTAAAGCCTTAGGTTTCAATTATTTAGGAGCTATTAAAGAAGAATATTTAGTTAACCTAATAGGTTTAAAGTTTAGTGAAGACCTTCCAGAGGACATTAAAAATTTGGGAGAATTCATAATAAATAAAGAAAAAAAGGTAAGGCTTAGAATTTATGCCTAAATTAAAAATAGGCTTCCCTCTTTACCTTAATACTTTACCCCTTCTTTTTTTTCTACCCCAAAATTCAAAAATAGAAATTATAGTAGATATTCCCAAAAATCTTAACTTCAAACTTAAAAAAAATCTACTTCAAGGAGGATTAGTTTCAAGCACCCATTATGCTAAAAATTTTGAAGAATATTTTCTTCTCCCAGATATTTCTATAAGTGCAGTAGGAAAGGTAAAAAGTGTTATTCTTTTTCATCATCTTCCTTTAGAAAAACTACAGAATCAAAAAATAGGAATAACTCCTGAAACAGAAAGTTCCTACGCACTTTTAAGGGTTCTCTTAGAAGATTTCCTGAAAATACACCCTGCTGAATATGTGGAGCTTTCTCATAATTTAAAGGAACTTTCCTGGGAAAAAAGAAAATCCTTAGCAGCCTATTTAGCTATAGGAGATGAAGCACTAACTTTAACCCAAGAACATATTTTTCCCTATCATACTGATTTGGCTGAGCTGTGGTTAAAATACACTAATCTTCCCTTTGTTTTTGCTCTTATAGCTGTTAGAAAGGAAATAGTTGAAAAATTTAGAGATGAATTAAAATTTCTATGTTACGAACTTTATCAAGCCAGAGCTAAGGCTTTTTCTAACTTAAAGGAAATTGTAGAAAAGAGCCACTTAAAAATTGATAAAGAGGTGGCTTATAACTACTTAACCCATTTAGAACACGATTTTTCTCCTCTAAAACAAAAAGCCTTTTTGACCTTTTGTAATTTTCTATATAATAAAAAAATTATTCCAAAAGTTCCACAACTTAATTTTTTTAATCTTTAAAAGAGATCTTTGAAAAATTAAATGGTTTAAAGAAGATTTTAAGATAGAATTACAAAAAATAAGAAAGGTATCTCAAAGTTTAGGACTTGGTGAGGAACGGCAAGAATTGTACTAATCTAAACTATAGCCAAAGTTAAGAAGAGTTTTTTCAGGATCTAAAGAAATTACTAATTCCCTAAGAAGTCTTCTTAGTTTTTCTCTATCTTGTTCTGCTTTAATCTCTCTTTTTAACACCTCAGGCACCCTCCCAAGCTTAACCTCTACCACCTCAAGCACCATCTCTTGAGCATCTCTTAATAATCCCTGCTGTATCCCCTGCTGTAATCCCTGTTGTAACCCTTGCTGGATCCCCTTTTGTAATCCCTCTTGTATCCCCTTTTGTAATCCCTCTTGTATCCCCTTTTGTAATCCCTCTTGTATCCCCTTTTGTAATCCCTCCTGTAATCCCTGCTCATATTTTCTCTCTGAATAGGTCTTCAATTCAAACTCCACCTTCTCACCCCCTACTTCCCTTAATTTAATCCATACTTCCTCCTCGTCAAGCCCCTTCTCCTTAGATACTATCAACAAAAATAACTCCACATACCACCTCTCCCTCTCACCTAACTTCCCCACCACCTCCACAAATCTTACCACCCCCCTCAATAACTCCTCAAGAGGTCTATCAAGACTCCTAAGAAGATAAAGATAGGCATACACCACACTATAGAGTTCAACCCTTCTCAAAAGCTCCTCTCGGTTAAGTCTCACCAAGTCAAGAAGTAAGACCCTGTAGTTTAAAAAGTAAGACCTAATCTCAGAAGGTATCTCAAAAAGGTCAATAAGCTCAACAGGATAGAGCCAAGGCCTCTCTCCGTGATAAAAAATAAAGGGCAACACAGGAATAGGTTTTGAGCCTTCTTTGAGGGATTTATCAAAAAGAGAAGAAATATAGTTTAAGATTTGAGCATAAACTGAGACATCTTGATAGGACTTGTGTTCAAGTAAAATGTAGAGGTGAAGAGGTTTTCCAAGAAGAGGAACTTGGACGATAATATCTGGAAGAAGGCGCTTTTCTTTGGAGAGAGAAACCTGTTCTTCAGGGACAAGAACAAGTTGGGAGAGGTCTAAGTGAGAGAGAATCTCCTTGGGTAAGAACTCTTTGAGGAAGGCTTTAAGGTTCTCAGAGTCCTTAAGTATAGCTTTAGCATAAAGGTCATAGGACTTTGGTTCAGACATAAAGGGAAGTATAAAGGAGATTTGTTAAGTAAGCAAGAGGAGTATCTTTAGTGATTTAACTCTTTATAGGCTTAAACAAAGTTTCCTTGGCAAGGTAAAATACTTAAGAAAGATACTTGTAAAACTTAAGTCTTTCTTCTTTAAGAAGACCAAGGTTAATTAGATTCCCAATAAAGAGACTGAACTTATACAAAAAAGGGGTATCTTAAGAAGATAGAAAAAGACTTCTAAATGGTTAATAGAAGAAAATCTTTTCTATCAGGAGTTTTCTAAAGAGATACCTTAGCCAAATTAAATGAACTTATTAATTGAAACTCTTTAAGAAAATTCTCTCTAAGTTTCATTTAGGAATATAGTAAACAGAGGGACTTAGGAAGTTACACTAGACCGAATTTTTCAAAGGTCGCTTTCTTATCCAACCCAAGATGTCTAAAAGAGGAAAACTTCAAAATTTTTAAAGCTATCGAGTTTAAAAGATAATAGGTTTAGTAAAAAGAGGATACAAATAAAAACAAAAAATTTCATCTTTTTTTAATGAAATTTAATAAATCTTCTATAGTTTTAATATCAATTAAATAAATTTCTCTACAAAAGTTACAAATTACTTCTAAGGATTTTCCCTCTTTTAAAATATCTTCCAATTCCTTTTTACCTAAAGCTATAAGCATGCCCTTTACTCTTTCCAAATTACAAGCACATTGATAAGTTAGGGGTCTTTTTTCTAAAATTCTTATATCCTCAAAAATTTCTGCTAAAATTTTTTCAGGAGTATAACCTTGGGATAAAAGTTGAGTTATGTAAGGAAGTTTTTTAATTTTTTCTTCTAAGTTTTGAACTTCCTCTTCACTGGCTTCTGGAAGTTTTTGGATTAAAAAACCTCCAGCTGCAAGAATACTTCCGTCAGTGTCTACCAGAACTCCTAAGGACACCGCAGAAGGTATTTGTTCTGAAACAGTAAGATAGTAAGCTAAGTCTTCAGCTATTTCTCCAGAAACAAGTTGAGTTGAACTTTGATAAACCTCTTTTAATCCTAAGTCTTTAACTACCGAGATATATCCCTTTTTACCTACCGCTTTTCCTACAGGAAGTTTTTTATTTTCCGGTTTTAAGTAAACTTCTGGATTTCTTACTGTTCCTCTTAAGTATCCTTCCCAGTTACCCTCTGCTAAAATTTCTCCCAAGGGACCTCCTCCGTTTATTTGAAGTAAAACCTTTCCTATTTTTAAATCTCCTGAAAGGAGAGCTACTCCAGCCAAGGCTCTTCCCAAAGCAGCTGAAGCTACAGGACTTAATCCTTGAAGCTTTCTTACCGTTTCTACGACCTCCTTACATTCTACAGCAAAGGCTCTAAAATTTTTAGAAGAAGAAACAGCCTTAATAAGATAACCCATAAGTTTTCAGTAATTTTTCTAACTCTTCCATAATTTCTGCTACACTTTTAGGATTGATAAGATTAGCAGTTCCTATCTGGACTGCCTTAGCTCCGCAGATTAAATATTCTAAAGCATCCTTTCCTGTAATTATACCTCCACATCCTATAATAGGAAGTCCTACTCTTTGAGAGAGTTCCCAAACCAAACGCAAAGTTAAGGGTTTAATAGCTGGGCCAGAAAGACCTCCTTTTAAAATTTTTAAAGGTTTAAAGCTTAAAACTGTTAAAGCTGGATAGGTATTGGCAACCACTAAAGCATCACTTTCAGCCCTTTCACAACTTTTAGCTACCTCAAAAACTGGTCCTACAGGAGAGAGTTTAACTGCTAAAAAACTATTCCAAATCTTTCTTACTTCCCTTACCAAATCTTTTACTAACTTAGGATTATCAGAAAAAAGAATACCTCCCTTTTCCACATTAGGGCAGGAAATATTAAGTTCTATTCCAGATACCTCTTCCTTAAGCTCTTCTGCCAGTCCTACAAAGTCTTCTATTTTTTCTCCGAATAAATTCACTATAACTGGAATTTCGTAGAGTTTTATTGGAGGCAGATATTTAGCTTTAAATTCCTTTATCCCAGGATTTTCAAGGCCTATAGAATTAATAAGCCCACAGGGGGTTTCTGCAATTCTTGGAGGAGGATTTCCTTCCTTAGGTTCTAAGGAAACCCCTTTAGTAACCAGAGCTCCTATTGAATATTTGATTTCTGCTAAACTTAAAAATTTACTTAAATTTTCTCCCCATCCCCAAGTTCCGGAGGATAACATTAAAGGAGTATTTAATTTAAGGTTTCCTAAATTAAGAAAAAACTCTTTCAAGGTCTAATTCCTCAGCCAAAAAGGTTGGTCCCTCTATACAAAGATGGGTATACCCACCCTTTCTCAGGGGTATTACACACCCTCGACAAAACCCTGTTCCACAAGCTAAAAAAGTTTCTAATACTAGAAAAGTTTTTAGTTGATATTTTTTAGCAACCTTTAAGACACTTTTAAGCATTGGCAAAGGACCACAGGCTAAAAGACAGGGTTTGTATTTTTTAAATTTATTTTCCAGTTCCTCTTCTAAAGCCTCTGTCACTAATCCTTTTGTTCCGTAAGAACCATCTTCTGTAACTAAAGTTAAGGATACATGAAATTTTTCATAAAAATTAACTCTTACTAATTCCTCTTTAGTTCTAACTCCATAAAAAATTTTTAAAGGTAAATGGGAGGTTTTTTGAAGAAGATAACCAAAACCTGCAATTCCTGCCCCTCCAGCACAAATAATATAGGGCTCTTTTATTTCTGGAAAAGGCTTTCCCAAGGGACCCAAAATTTTAAGTTCCTCTTCGGGTAAAATCTTACTTAAAATTTGCGTTCCCTTACCAACCACACGATAAAGAAGATAAAGTTTACTTCCTTCTATGGCATGAATGGTAAAAGGTCTTGGAAAAAGGGGATCTAAGGTTGAACTTACCCTAATTTTGAGAAATTGTCCTGGTAAAAACTTTTTAGCTAAATTTTCAGAAACTCTAAGTCCTAAAAGATAGTATTCTCCTCCTTCTCTTTGATTGATAAATACCTTGGCCTCAAACATTTAAAGAAGGTCCCTAAGAAAGTTAAGTTTTTGATACTTTTCAAAGTCCTTTCTAAGTTTTTGCCAAAGTTCTCTAAAGGTATAGGATGTTCCTTTAACTGGGGCTCTATAAAGTTCTCCTAACCATCTTTTTAATTCCCGTTCTTCAGGTAAGATGGGAAACTCCTCCAATTCTACATTACTTAAAAGTTCCTCTGGAACCTCTTTTACAAGTCCTTCTTGATATCTTTTCAAGAACTTTAACAGATCAAAGAAACTTCCGTAAACCCCTCCTATATCAATATTTTCTACTATCTGAAAAGCTAAGGTGCTTACTTGAAAAAGAAAGGGAGGAAGCTCAGCAAAATCTTTACAAATTTTCACTGAAGCCATAACCCTACACATAAGGGGTCTTCTCTCGTAAAATTTGCAAAGGGCCTCTGGAGTTAAAAAGGGACAGGGTTTAAGACCTTCGTAAGCTGGTTCTAAAGGAGGTTCCCCCCCTTGAAGATAACATAAAGCCAGTTGATTGGTGGTTAAAACCGGACGAGGATAACCTTCTTTGGCCCAGGTTTCTAAAAAATTGTATTCTTCTTCTGAGAGAACATCTAAAAGATAATAGGCTTCTAAGCTAGTTGCCCAAATTCTTTCTGTGCAACAAAGTTTACAACCAGGGACACAAGCTAAAGGAAAATTTCTATAGGTAGCTTCAATAAATTCGTATAAAGTCTCTAATAACTTTCTTTTTTCCTCTAAGGCAAAACCCAAAACTACATTAATAAGAAATAGACCTCCTTATTTAGCAGAGGTTAAAAGAAATTTTAGCCAATCATACATTTTGTTCAAATTCATAGCCAACTGCCATCTTCCCTCTTCAAAGACTCCGTTATCTACGCCTGCCATAGCAGAGGCAAATCTTACAGAATTAGAGTAAAAAAGCCATGTTTCTACCCACATCTTTTCTATGGCTTCATTGAAAAGTCCATCACTTTGATTGGCTACTCCCTTTTGCCAAGCAGTTAAAAGAAGCTGAGTGGCGCTTAAAGTCATAGCATTAGTAGTTCTTATAGCTTCCTCTAATCTTGCAAAGTGCTCTTCAACCCAAGAAGTGCTATGACAAGATAAACAAATGGCTTTCATATTATTAAGTCTTTGAAGTTTTTCCTTTTCATCAATTAAAAATTCCTTTACAGGTTCCCCCGTAAGCTCTGAAGGTAAAGGAAGGCCAGCTTTATTTTTAATTATGGTAGTATCAGGAGACTTAGGATGGGGGGTAGCATAGATAAGTCCAAAAAGACGATGGGCTAAACGGTCGCTCATTTGATGAGTTCTCTTAGCTACCACTTTACCTTCTACATAAACTTCACTTATGTGACATACAGCACAAGTGGGGGTAAGATAGTCCTCTCCTAACTTCCAAGGTTTGCTTCCAAAATTCCACTTTTCCTTTAAGGAAGCATAGGTGGTTCCATGTCTACTTACGGTATAAACCTTATAGGCTGGAACATCCTTTCCTTTATGGCATGTAGCGCAGGTCTCTGGCTTTCTGGCAACCTCTATAGAAAAACTATGCCTTGGATGACAGGCTGAACAAGAACCTTTGGAATCATCCGGATTTAATCTTCCTACTCCTATATTTGACCAACCAGTAAATTCAGGAAAAGTCATAGGACCCATAACAGTATTTCTCGTTTTAAAACCTTTAACTTCCACTTTACTTCCGTGACAATAAAAACAGGAATCTTGATTACTAAGTTGAGAGGGGGGTTCTATTTTAAAACCCTTTTCTTGTAAAAGATAAATTCCATTGACAGCTTCCATAAGCTGTTTGTAGATAGGATTTGATACTAAGTTTACATGAGCATAGGCCATAAGATTTTGACTATACTCCTTAGCTTCTTTAGGATGACATTTAGCGCAATCTAAAGGGGTAACCACAGTATGAACTTTGTACCCTTGATGATTAAAGGTGTCTTTATGCTTTTCAGGATCCAGAGTGTGACATTCTGCACAACCTATTATTTTTCCATTGTTAACTGCCTTAGCATGTTTAGATTTTTTCCAGTCAGATACTATTCCAGGGGTAACTACTTGATGACAACTTAAACAAACCTGAGTTTGAGGACTTATCTTTTCTTGAGCCATAAGCTCAGAAATTTGCAAAAAAATTAAGCCTAAAATTAAAAAGAATAAATAAAATCTTTTCATCTCGCCTCCTCCTGCTATTTTTTATTTATATTTATAATAAAAGCGTGTTTTACCTTAAAATTAGAGGGACAAGAACCCCTTGCCTCCTTAAGCTATAAAGCTCCAAAAGGAATCTATCCTTAAACTCCCAATAAGTTGGTTGGGCTTGAAATTAAGGAATCCTCTTAAATCATTTTCACCCACAACTTTTCCCAAAACTTTAAGAAATTTACTAATTTCCTCTCTATCCTTAACTCCTATCAACCTGCTATTATTCTTATGGAATTCTCTGGCAGATATCATCTCCCTCTTTTCTACTTCCTCATCTCTCATGGCTTCCAACCCATTATCATCAACCCTAAATTCACTTCCCAGTTCATCAAATTCATCCAAGCTAATCTTTTTTATTTTTTTGATTTTTTGGAATTTTTAGAAGTTCCTTTCTTTTTATTTTTTTCTTCCTTAGTAATTTCATAAAATTTACGAAGTTCTTTTAAGACCTTTTTATGAAACTCCTCTGGTTTACATTCACTTAAAATTTCTATTACATCGTCTATGGTTTCAACAGTCCATAGGTGAAACTTTTGGGCTTTAATATCCTCTAAAACCTCTTCATCCAGAAGGATGTTATCAAAGTTTTTAGCTGGAACAATTACTCCTTGAGTTCCAGTAAATTTGGTAAGTTTACAAACTTTATAAAAACCCTCTATTTTTTCTTTAATTCCTCCTACGGGTTGAATGTTTCCAAACTGGTCAATAGAACCCGTAATAGCTATATCTTGTCTTAAAGGAATTTGAGAAATAGCAGAAAGAACTGCCATAAGCTCTGCTGCAGAGGCACTATCTCCTTCAACTGGTTCATAGGTTTGTTCAAAGGTTAAAGTGCAAGAAAGTTGAAGAGGAAAGTCAGAACTATATTTATTATAAAGGTAGGAAGAAAGGATAAGAACTCCCTTGGAATGGATAGGTCCACTCATATCTATTTCTCTTTCAATATTGACCACTCCCTTGGTTCCTGGAGAGACGTTAGCTGTAATTCTGGAAGGTTTTCCAAAACTATAATCTCCTAAAAGATAAACACTTAAACCATTTACTTGACTAACCCTTTTACCCTCAAGTTCAATTATAATCTTCCCTTCCTTTATAAGTTCTCTAATTTTTTCCTCTATAAGATTTACTCTAAAAAATTTCTCCTTTATGGCCTTCTTAATAGACTTTTCCGTAATATTTTCTTCTGAAGATAGGGCATGGGCTTCTCTTAAAAGATCTATAGTTTTAGAAAGAATCACATTAACTTTCTTACGGTCATTAGCTGAGTAAATAATGTACTTTAAAACCTCAGAAAGGGCCTCAGAAGTTAGGTCCTTCAAATTTTCTTCTTTAACAATTTTCTTAACAATTTTAGGAAAGGCTTCTAAGAAGGTTTGGTCTAAGTCTACTACCGGATTGAACTCAGCTTTAATCTTAAAAAGTTCTCTAAACTCAGGATCATAAAGACTTAAAAGTTGATACAAATAGGGATCTCCGATAAGGAAAACCTTAGCTGAAAAATTAATAGGTTCAGGTAAAAGTCCTATATGGGGAACGGGAATTTCTTCTATCATCCCTCCCATAATATAGAGTTTTTTATGTAGAAGGGTTCTTTTTAAAATAAGCCAGAGATAGGGATTTTTAAGAACTTCCCAAAGGTTTAATATTATATAACCACCATTAGCTCGGTGAAGACTTCCAGGAGTAAGACTTAAATGATCAGCATAAAGAATACCCATTTCAGCTCTGTAATTAATTTGGCCAAAAAGCCCCTTTAAGGTAGGAATTTTTTCATAAATTACAGGACATCCTTGGGTTTCCGTGTTATCTATAAGAACATTTACTCTAAAAATATTAAGAGCTCTGTTAATACTATTTTGAAGAATAAGGTTCCCCTTAGATTTTTCCCAATCAATAAAAATATTAATATTTTTAACCAGTTCTTTCTTAAAAACCTCTAGGTATTCTTTTACTTCTGGAATAGAACCAAATTCACTTTCTAATTTTTGACAGGCTCTATTTACCAACTCTTTAGCAAATTTTTCTCTTAATTTAGAAACCTCTTCTCCTAAGGAATTATCAAGTTCCCTTAATCTTCTCATATGTTCACGAAAGATAGGTTCAAATTGAGACAAATTTCTTTGATATTCTTCTCTTATAGCAGGTTCCCTTAAAAGTTCTTGTTCAGAAAGGGGAGTTTCAACCTTAAAAATAGGAAGAATCTGAATCCCTGAGGGACCAAAAAGAACCATTAAGTTATACTCCTTAGCTTTTTCTGTGAGTTCATTTATAACTTGATCCTTTTTTTCCCCTATTTCCTTAGTAAGTTTGGCTAAAGCTTCCTCATATTCTTTACTTTCATAAGTCTTAAGGGTTTCTCTTTTCAAAAATTCTAAGACCTCTTCCACATACTCAGCAAATTTTTTCCCTGTTCCAGAAGGTAAAATTAAGGCTTTAGGTTTGGCAAAATCAGAAAAATTATAAACATAACATACATCTGAAGGGGTAGGCTTATTCTTAGCTTCCTTTTCTATTCTTTTTAAAGTATAATAGGTTCTCCCAATTCCGTTAGGACCACATACATAAACATTATAACCCTCTTTATCTAACTTTAGAGCTAAATCAAAGGCTTTTTCTACTCTTTCTTGATTAGGAAAGAGATCTTCTTCAGGATAAGAAGAAGTTCCTTCGGTAAAGGAAAAATTTATATTTAAATCTTCAAAGGTTAATTTTTTTCCACTCACCACTTTTTAATTTTAATTGAAAAAATATTAAAAACAAGTCTATTATATGGGGTCTATATTGCCCTCATTTTTTGAATACCTTGAAGGTTAGGGTAAATATTATAGCCTTCCAAAGACCAAAAAACCTAAAGAAAAGTTTTTTAAAGAAAGGATAGAGGAGGGGTCAGAGCTATTCCAAGAGGGTTTTGAGAATATGACAAGGAGAAGTGAGCTTTTTAATAGGGTAGGGGCAAATTTGGCAGGGAAACTCTTTAGGGCTTTGGATTTTATTTATGACCAGCTTGAAAGTGGGAGGAAATTTAGGGTTTTAGAAAGTTTTTCACAGGGTTTTAAGGAGGGAGTGTTTGGAGGAAATGGATAAAAGGGGTGCGAAAAATTCCACACTCTAAGATTTTAAGGGTCCAAATTTTGGAGCCCCTCAAGTCTCTCAAGTCCATAGTATTTAGGACTGTGTGTTATTTTTATAAACTCTTCACCATACCATCTTAACGGTGACTTATTATTTAAGTTAAAATTTACCTTCCCTATCCGAGGTCTCTCCTTCCTGAATCGCAAAATAAATTCCACTACTTAAGCTCTTAACGACCTCTGTCTTCCTCTTTCATCTATATTATAGTGGTCTTTGAAACTTCAAAGGTCTTTTTAGTAGCTTCAGGCTTCTTTTATAAAGTTTAACCTTTCTAACCTTTTAGCTTCTTTGATAAGGGGAAGTTTTAAGGGTATTGATTTTAATCCATTTATGAAATAATTTTTTGAAAAAAATTTTTTCATAAATAGGGAGAGGGAAGATGAATAAGGTGGGGATAGTTTTTTGCACCTGTGGAGAAACTCTTAGAGAAAAAATAGACTTTAAAGCCTTAGAAGAGGTGGCCCAAGGTTTAGAGGGTGTTTCAGAAGTTTTAACTGTTTCCCTTCTTTGTAAAAATCCAGAAAAAATTTTAGATCCTTGGAAAGGTAAAGTGACCCATCTCTTAATTGGAGCTTGTTCTGAACGTTCTTCTCTAAATTTTTCAGAGGAGCGTATTTTAAAACTTTTAGATTATTTAGGTATAAATCAAGGCTTTTTTGAAACTGTAAACTTAAGAGAACAGTGTGCTTGGATCCATAGGTCTCAACCTATATCTAAGGTAACAGGAAAAGCTATAGATATGCTTCTTATGGCTCATGCAAAACTGCTTCTTAATCAGCCTGCAGTAGAAATTAGAAATTTAGTTCCTAAAGTTTTGGTTGTAGGAGGAGGAGTATCAGGGCTTTCTGCAGCTTTAGGTTTAGCAAATTTAGAATTAAAGGTCACCTTAGTGGAAAAGGAACCCTATTTGGGGGGTACAGCCTGTAAAATCCCTTTTCTTTGGCAAAGTGAGGGTAGTTACAGTTTTTGCACCTCAGAATGTGTAATACCTGTTTTAACCAAAGAGGTTCTCTTTTCTGATAAAGTAGAAGTTTTTACTTCTACTCAAGTGAGAAAAGTTTCCAAGGAAGATGGAAATTTTAAGGTAACCCTTTTAAAAGCTCCTGAATATGTAAATCCTGAAAGATGTATTTCCTGTGGAAAGTGTAAAGAGGTCTGTCCTGTAACAGTTCCTAATCCCTTTGAATTTGGAAATAAAGAAAAAAAAGCCATAGATAAAGAATTTTTTTTACATGTCCCTGATATCTATTTTTTAGATTCAGAAGCTTGCAATTTTTGTGGAAATTGTGTAGAGGTTTGTCCAACCCAAGCTATTAATTTGAAGGCTAAACCTAAGGTGATGGAAAAAACCGTGGGAGCTATAATTGTGGCCTCTGGATTTTATCCAGCAACCTTAGATGAAACTTTAAAAACCTATCCCCAGATAAAATTAAAAAGTTCTAAAATAATTACTCTTACTCAGTTTGAGCGCTTGATAGCCTATAGATTTTTTGGAAAACCACCCCTTAGTATAGTTTTTATTCTTTGTTCTAAGGATCAAGTAGGTTACTGTTCTAAGTTATGTTGTAATATTGTGGCTAAGCATGCTTTTAGACTGGCAAACTTTTATCCAGGAACTCAAGTAACCGTTGTTTATCAGGAATTAGCTCCTCTGGGGCGTCATGGAGAGTTCTTTTTAAAGACAGCTCTCCAAAAGGGAGTTGAACTGATTAAAACCACGGTTGAAGGAATAGAAGAAGGACAAGAGGGTTGGTTAGTGATTAAGACTCCTGAAGGAGATTATGAAGCAGATTTGGTAGTCTTAGCTGAACCTCTGGTTTATGCTGCATCTGAAATTTTGAAACAGCTTCAAGTTCCTACGGATAGTTCTGGATTTCCAATAGAATCTCAAGAACCTAAGATAATAAGACCAGGAGAAACCTATGTAGATAGAGTTTTTATAACGGGGGCTGCTAAAGGATTTAAGGATGTTCAAGAAAGTGTTGAATCAGGAGCATATGTAGCTTGGAAAGCCTATGTTTCTTTAAAAGGAGAGGTTAAAAAATTTGTTTCTCAGATAGATCCCCTTAGGTGTTGTAAATGCCTGACCTGTACAAGAATTTGCCCTCACGGAGCTATAGAAGTTAGGAAAAAAACTTTTCAAATTTACATAGATCCTGCTTTCTGTAAGGGATGTGGTCTTTGTGTAAGTGTTTGTCCTACTAAGTCTATTTCTCTGAGAAATTTAACAGAGATTCAACTTTTAAATATGTTAGATAAAGCTTTTGTCCATGCTGATTCAGAGGAAGCTCGTGTAGTAGCCTTTCTTTGTTACTGGTGTGCCTATGCTGCAGCAGATTTAGCTGGTCCTAAAGGTTTTGAGTTTCCTATTAATTCTCGCACTATTAAAATTCGCTGCTCCGCCTCAATTGATCCTTCAGTTTTAATTAAAATTTTAGCCTCCCAAAAGGCAGACAAAATTTTAATTGCAGGGTGTCCCCCTCAAAACTGCCATCACCTAAAAGGAAACTACCTGGCAGATAGGAGAATCAATTTTTTAAAGGAAACCTTAGAAACTATAGGATTATCTAAAGAACTTTTAAGATACGAACCCATAGGAGTGGTTCTCTCAGACCAATTAACTAAAATTTTAATTAGTATGATTAAAAAGGAGGAAAAACTTAAGAGAAAAGTTGGTAGAGCTCCTTAGAAGAAAGACCATACTTTTGAGCTAAAAGTTTAATTCTTTCTTTCAATTTAAAGCCTTGATTTTTCAAAAGTTCAAATTCTTTCTTTATAACCTCTAAGAGCTCTCCATCCTTTATATTTATGAGATCGGTTTTTAAAAAGGAATTTTCCTCAGGCATAATTATTAGAGTTATTTCTCCTAAAAACTCTTCTCTTTCAAGTAAGCTTTTAAAATCAGACCAAGTAAGTTCTTCATAAATCTTAGTTAATTCTCGAGCTAAAAAACACTTCCTATTTCCTAAAATTTCTAAAAGTTCCTTTAAAGTCTTTTTAAAACGGTGAGGAGCTTCAAAAATAACCAATGGTAGATCTATCGGAACTTTACTTAAAAGTTTTATCTTTTCTAACTTTTTTCGAGGAAGAAATCCGAGGAAAAGAAAACCCTTTTCTAAAAAAATCCCTGAAACGCTTAGGGCACAGGTTAAAGCTGAAACCCCAGGAACAGGAACTATTTTAATACGGTTTTGATAAACTTCTTTTACTAAAAGTGCTCCTGGATCGGAAAGAAGAGGAGTTCCTGCTTCACTTACTAAAGCTACTTCTTCTCCTTTCTTTAAAAGTTCTAAAATTTTAGGAATCCTTTTCTTTTCGATATTTTTATAAAAACTTATCAAGTTTTTTTCTCCTAACTGGTAATAGTTTATAAGTTTTTTAAAAGAACGGGTATCCTCACAAACTACATACCTAACCCTTTTTAATACCTCTAAAGCCCTTAGGGTAATATCTTTAAGATTTCCGATAGGAAGTCCAACTACAAAAAGACAACTCATGAATCTGGGCTATTTTGAACTACTTTTAGCTTAACTTCTGGAAAAGTTGAAAGAAAAAGACTTACTTTTTCATAGCTTGGATTTAATCTATATCCATTAACCTCAAAAACAACTTTACAATCGGGATAAAAAAGGTGAAAGTTTACAGGTAGTCCCTCTTCTTTTTGTAAAAATTCACTTAATTGATAGAGAAACTCTTCTTTAACCTTTTCATAAGAAAAATGAATTTCTACTACACCCCTTTTAAAAAAATTCATACTTTCTAAGTATTCTAAATCCTCTATCAATAAAATAGTTTCTTCCTCATTTTTATCTATTTCTCCTTTAAACCAAAGTAAAGTCCCTTCTTTCATTTTTTCCATCCTTTGTCTATACACTTCTTGAAAGACAAGGGCTTTTATAAAGGAAGTTTCATCTTCTATTTTTAGAAGGGCTATTTTTTCACCGCTTTTAGTATTTTTGAGTTTTAATTCAGAAATCAATCCTGCAACTATAGCTTTGTAACCTTCTGGAAGAGTTTTAAGAGTTTCTAAGTTGGTTAAAGTAAAGATATTTATCCAAGGTCTGTATTTTCTCAAGGGATGATCGGTTAAATAGAATCCTAAGGCCTCCCTTTCAAAGTTTAAAGTTTCTTCCCAGCTCCAGGGAGGAATTTCTTCTAATTTTATACTGGAATCCAGGTTTAATAAAGTTGTCTGTCCAAAAAGGGTAGAATATCTGCTTTGAGAAGAAAAAGAAAGAACTGAAGATAGATGGTACAAAAGTTTAGCTCTATTAGAGTCTAAACTATCAAAGGCTCCTGATTTAATTAAAAATTCTATAGTCTTTTTGTTTACCTTCTTAGTGTCTACCTTTTTACAAAAGTCTATAAAAGAGGTGTAGGGTCTTTTTTTAAGAATTTCTTGAACCGCTTCTTCTCCCACATTCTTAATAGCTTGGAGCCCTATTCTTATCTTATTTTCTTCTATAGAAAATCCTAATTCACTTTTATTTATCTCAGGAGGTAAAATAGAAATTCCCATTTCACGGGAAACTCTTAGATATTTGCTTACTTCTTCACTTTTCCCTGCTTCATAGGTAAGAATAGAAGCCATAAAGTAAATGGGATAGTGGGCTTTTAAGTAAGCTGTTTGATAGGCTAAAAGAGCATAGGCTGCCGAATGACTTTTATTGAAACCATAATCCGCAAACTTTTCTATTAGTTCAAAAACCTTAAGAGCAATTTCTTGAGGAATATTTCTTTCTAAAGATCTTTTTACGAACTCCTCTCTCAAGCTTTCCATAAGTTTTTTTTCTTTTTTACCGATAGCTCTTCTTATAAGGTCTGCTTCTCCCAGAGAATAACCTGCAAAGGCTCTGGCAATCTCCATAACCTGTTCTTGATAAACAATTACTCCGTAAGTTTCTTTTAAAATAGGCTCAAGTAAGGGATGAAGATATTCAGGAATTCTTTTCCCCTGTTTAGTTTCAATGTATTGCTCAACTAAGCCACCCTCTAACGGACCAGGTCTATATAAAGCTAAAACTGCTATAAGATCGTTAAAATCGGTAGGCTTAAGTTTTTTTAGAAGCTCTTTCATCCCAGGAGATTCTAACTGAAAGACTCCATCCGTATTTCCTTCCCTTAAGAGTTCAAAGGTTTTTTCATCATCTAAAGGGATTTCATCTAAGTTTAGTTCTTTACCTTCATATTTTTTAATCAATTTTAGGGTATGATTGATAATGGTTAGAGTTTTTAGACCTAAAAAGTCAAATTTAATTAAGCCTACTGTTTCACAAGCTTTCATATCAAACTGAACCAAAGTTTCATTTTCATCAATTTTAAGAAGAGGAGCCACCTCTGTAATGGGTTTACCGCTTATTACCACACCAGCTGCATGTTGACTTACATGTCTCGGAAGGCCTTCAAGTTTACTGGCTAATTCAAAAAGCTCTCTTACCTTTTCATTTTTTTGCATTAATTCTTGAATTTCAGGTCTTTTAAGTTCCTTTTCTAAAGTAACATTTGAACCAAGAGTTATCATTTTGGCTAAGGTGTCAACTTCCTTAGGCTTAAAACCAAGAACTCTTCCTACATCCCTTACTACTTGACGAGCTTTAAGTTGGCCAAAGGTTGCAATTTTAGCTATCCTATCCCTTCCATAGGTTTGAGCTACATATTCTATAACTTCATCTCTTCTTTCCATACAAAAATCTACATCTATGTCAGGTAAACTTGGTCTTTCCTTATTTAGAAATCTTTCAAAAAGTAGACCCCAACGAAGGGGATCTAAATTGGTAATTCCAAGGGCATAGGCACAAAGAGAACCTGCAGCTGAACCTCTTCCAGGTCCTACAGGAATACCACGAGATTTAGCCCATTCAATAAAGTCGGAAACTATTAAAAAGTAGCCACTGTAACCCTTTTCTATAATGACTTCTAATTCCTCTTCCAATCTTTTCTCGTAGTTTTCCTTTAAAGTCCAAAGTTCTCCTCTTTTTTCTAACTCCTTAAGTCTTTTCTCCAATCCAGAGTAAGCCTTTTTTTTCAGATAACTCTCTTCTGTTTCTCCCGGAGGAACCTTAGCCTTTGGGAAAAGAGGCTCTTCTAACTTAAGCTCTAAGTTTACCTTTTCAAAAATTTCAAGGGTATGGCTCAACACTTCCAAAGGATAATTTTTAAACCTTTCCCTTAGGTCTTCTTCAGGGGCCAAGTAAAGCTTATTCGTATTAAATCTAAATCTATTAGGGTCAGTAATTTTATGTCCAGTTTGAATACAAAGAAGAACTTCGTGAGCTAAGGCATCTTCAGGATTAAGATAGTGACAATCTGCAGTGGCTACAACCTTGATTTTCAACTTTTCAGAAATTTCCATCATAATTTGATTTACCCTTTTTTGCTCAGGAATTTCGTTTTCTTGAATTTCCAAATAAAAGTCTTCTCCTAAAACTTCCTTATATTCCTTAGCTACAGTGTAAGCTTTATCTATTTGTCCCTCCAAAATAAGTCTTGAGATTTCTCCCTCTAAACAACCGGAAAGAACTATAAGTCCCTCTTTATAGGTTTCTAAAAGTTTTTTATCTATTCGAGGTCTATAGTAAAAACCCTCTAAATAAGCTAAAGTAGCAAGTTTTAATAGATTTTTATAACCAGTTTCGTTTTTAGCTATAACTACTAAATGGGTTCCCGCTTCACCTCTCTTAGAACTCTTCTTTTCTTTATAAGAAGTCTCAGCTACATAAAACTCACATCCCAAAATAGGTTTTAAGTTAGCTTCTTTAAGTTTAAGATAAAAAGGAATAATTCCATAAAGAGTTCCATGGTCAGTGATAGCACAACCTGGCATTTTAAATTCTAAAAGTTTTTTAACTAATTCTTCAATCTTAATAGCTCCGTCAAGTAAGCTCCATTCTGTATGTAGGTGTAAATGTATAAAATTACCCATATTTAATCCAAAAGCACTAAATTATCTCTATGAATAATTTCTTTATTTGTTCTTTCTTTAGAACCCATCAAAGTTTCTAAATCTTGATTTGAGAAATTAACTAATCCCTTAGCTAAAGGTTTTCCCTCTAAATTTAAACATTCTACACAGGCTCCTTTAGAAAATTCTCCCTCTACCTTTTTAACTCCACCTATAAGAAGACTTTTTCCATTATAGAGAAGAGCTCTTTCTGCTCCCTCATCGATGTATATCTTTCCTTCAGGTTTAATATAGTATTTTATCCAGAATTTGCGTAAACTCAAATGTTTTTCTTGAGGCCAAAAAACTGTTCCTATCTCTTCTTCCCCCTTCAAAAATCTTTCTATTATTTGGGGAACTCTTCCAGGAAGAATAGCCATGGGTATCCCCATGGAAGTTACTATCTGAGCAGCCTTTAATTTGGAATACATCCCCCCTCTCCCAAGTTTGCCAGGTTTACTTCCAGCCATAGCCAAAATTTCAGGACTAACTTTTTCTACCTCTGTAATTTTCTCTGCTAAAGGATTTTCCCGAGGATCTTCCCTATAGAGAGCATCTACATCGGAAAGTATGATTAAGAAATCTGCTTCTATGGCTCCTGTAACTAAGGCAGAAAGTAAGTCGTTGTCTCCAAATTTTATTTCCTCAGTAGCCACGGTATCGTTTTCATTAATAATAGGAATAATGTCCCACTTAAGAAGGGTTTGAAGGGTAGCTTTAGCATTTAAATATCTTAAACGATGAGAAAGATCTTCTGAAGTTAAAAGGACTTGGGCTACCTTAATTTGATATTTTTCAAAGATTTCTTCATAAGCTTGAATTAAAGTAGCCTGTCCAATGGAAGCTAAAGCTTGTTTTTCCGATAAGGAAAGAGGTTTTTTATAATACCTTAGCTTAACTCTTCCACAGGCTATAGCTCCAGAGGAAACTAAAATAAGTTTATATCTCTGTTTAAGTTTAACTACCTCACTTACTATATTTTCCAAAACTTCATAATTTAAACCTACATCTTCCTGGGTTATAACTGCGCTTCCTATTTTAATAACTAACTTTTTGGCCCTATCAAGATAGGGTTTTAACCTTTCCTTCCTCTTCATTTTCTTCTTTCTCCTTTATCTCCTTTATTATGTTCCATAGAGCATAGAGAAGTTCTATCACTCCCTGTCCAGTTACTGCAGAGATAATATAAATCTTATCCTTTTCTGAAGAAAAAAGTTTTAAAATTTCTTCAAGTTTTTCTAAGTTAGGGATAAGGTCCACCTTATTAAGAGCTATGAGATAGGGTTTTTCTAATAACTTAGGGTTGTAAAGTCTTAATTCCTCTTTAAGAACTAAAAAATCTTTTATAGCTTCCTTCTCTCTAAGGAGATCAAGCACATAAAGAAGAACTCGGGTTCTTTCTATATGCTTTAAAAATTCGTGTCCTAATCCAAGCCCTTTATGGGCTCCTTCAATAAGTCCTGGTAAATCTGCTACTACAAAGGTATAACCTTCCCAAAGTCTAACTACTCCCAGATTAGGTTCTAAAGTGGTAAAGGGGTAATCGGCTATTTTAGGTTTAGCTGCAGAGATTCTACTAAGTAAAGTTGATTTTCCTGCATTAGGGAAGCCTACCAACCCCACATCTGCAATAAGTTTTAACTCTAAGATAAGCCATTTTTCTTCTCCAGGTTTTCCAGGTTCAGCCATGCGAGGAGCCTGTCTGGTAGGAGTTGCAAAATGGGCATTTCCTTTACCCCCCTTACCTCCTTTAGCTACCACTAAGGTTTGCCCATGTTTTGTCAAATCTCCTAAAACTTCTTGAGTTACAGCATCCTTAACTATGGTTCCTACCGGAACTTTTAACACTAAATCTTCTCCATCTCTACCTTTCATCTTTTTTCCCATTCCATGTTTTCCATTTTCTGCTCTAAAATGGGTCTGATGATAAAAATCATAAAGAGTGTGAATTTGAGAATCAGCCATTAAAATTACATCTCCTCCATCTCCTCCGTCTCCCCCATCAGGTCCTCCCCTTGGAACATACTTTTCCCTTCTAAAACTTATACAACCTGAGCCTCCATTTCCAGCTTTCACTAAAATTTTAACCTGGTCTATAAAACGAGCCATAAGAATTTTTTCTAAAAAAACCTTTTAGATAATAGGTGCTTCTTTGAGATACCTATGAGAGAAAGATTTAGGTTCTTTAAAATATTTTTTAAAAATTTTTATAAGGGTAGAGGTAGTAAAATCTTCAGGTTCTATATTCAAATTGGTGAAAGGAATTTCTGCTCGGGCCTTTTCTTTATGTCCACCTGCTAAACCAAGATTTTTAAAAACTTTCACCGCCAATTTTCCAGCATCCTTTCTATAACCATCGCATCTTATAATGACAATAAGCTTTTTTTTATATTCCCCAGCTACAAAAACCCAGGAGGTTTCATAAATCCTATTTAAAAAATCTGCTATCAAAACTAAAATATCCGCACTGGTAACCTTACCTATATATACAAAAGCTTTATTTCTTTTAAATTTTAAATTATTAAGTGCCATTTTAAAATATTTAAGTTCTGAGCGCCTAAGAGAGGAAGCTTCTATCTTTTTTAAAAGATGTTTATTAACATACTTGAAAAGACTATGAAAGGCTATAACGTCATGCAAATTAGCACTTTTCTCAAAGTTATCTGTATCGGTTTTAATTCCATAAACTAAAGCCGTAGCTAAATTTAACCTAATTTTAATTTTTAAGGTTTTTAGATATTCAAATAAAATAGTAGAGGTAGCTCCATAATCAGGTCTTATATCAGTAAATTCTGCGGAGAAATTATTTAAAGTAGGATGATGATCTATGATGGCATTAAAATGGATATTTTTAAATTCTTCCCTATGGGAGGGTTGGGAATCTACCAAAATCACTTTATTAAAGTTTTTTAAGAGCTCAGGAGAAAATTTTTGTAAAGGAATTTGCAAAAGCTTAACCATTACTTGGTTATTAAGACGAGAAATTTCATTTACATTAGAAATAACTACCCTTTCTACTCGATTTTGTAGAATCCTTTTTATAGCTAAAGCACTGGCTAAGGCATCAGGATCAGCCCATATTAAAATAAGCACTCGGTCCTTCTTGTTAAAAAGGCTTAAGAAATAGGTAACCCTTTCTTTATTGGAACGAAACTTTCCTACTTTTTTATTATTGGATTCTCCCTTTTTAGTTATCATATAAGTAAAATTCTTTAATTTCTTCTTTATATTTTTTTAAATTATAATACAAATAAAAATCAAGGTCAATTTCCTCTTTTCCTTCAATCCAGTTTAGGACTGCAGAATTTCCTATTAAAATTTCTATGGGTTTTAAATTTTTTTCAAATTCATAAGGAGGTTCTAAAAATCTAAACTCTGGATAGGTTTCCTTTAAAAACTTTATGAGAATTAGAGAAAACTTTACAGGTTGAAATTGAGCGGGATTTATAAGATGGATTTGAAATCCATAGCATCTCTGATTTTTCCATTTACTGAAGGTTGGTTCAAAGACCACCGGTCTTAAAAGGCAACCTGTTTTTTCAGGAGGAAAAAGGGACTGTAAAACTTTAAAGGTTTCTTTTATTTGAAGAAAGGGTGCTCCAAAAATTAAGAAAGGAAGAGTAGTTCCTCTTCCCTCTGAAAGATTGGTTCCTTCAAGTAAAACCTGTCCTGGATAAACTAAGGCAACTTCCCAAAAGGGAATATTGGGAGAAGAAAAAACCCAACTTCTTTCGGTATCCTTAAAAAACATCCTTCCTCTATAACCTATCATCTTAATTACTTCTAATTCAAGATTAGGAAATTTCCTTTTTTTAAAAAGAAGGGATAGTTCACCTATGGTAAGTCCATATCTTAAGGGGAGTTCTTCCATCCCAATTAAAGAAAAATATTTAGACTCAAGAAGGGGGCCCTCTATAATTCTTCCTATAGGATTGGGCCTATCTAAAATCACTACCTTTTTCCCCCATCTTTCACAACTTTCCATCATCAGATATAAAGTCCATATGTAGGTATAGACCCTACAACCTACCTCTTGTAAATCTACGAAAATTATTTCTACTTCATCTAAATGCTTCTTTTCTGGGGATAGTCTTGGACCGTAAAGGCTTACTACAGGAGTATGGGTAAAGGGTTCTATTTCATCTTCAGAGCCTATCATGTTAGCCTGTTTTTCAGCAAAGAGTCCGTGTTGGGGAGAAAAAAGAAGTTTCAAATGGGAACCAAAAATCTCTTTAAACCAAATAAAGGAGGGCTTAAAGTGCGCATCAACAGATGCCTGATTACAAAGAAGAGCAATTCTTTTTCCTAAATATTTTTTAAAAAGTTCCTCTTTTATAAAAACTTCTAAACCGTAGTAAACCACCCTTTAAGAACCCTTACCATTTTGAGAGGGATTTAAGGAAAATTTTAAAGACTGAACATAGGCCTCTATTCCTTTTATTATTCCTTCAGCTATCTTTTCCAAAAATTCTTCTTTTTTAAAGAGTTCTGCTTCTGAAGGATTAGAAATGAAACCAGCCTCTACTAAAATAGCTGGCATTCTGGTTCCTACCAAAACTAAGAAGGGAGCATACTTAACTCCACGGTCTTCTACATAGGGATAGTTACGGGAAAGATTTCTTACCAATTCCCGTTGAACCTTTTCTGCCAAAAGTTTAGATTCTGAGAGCTTAGTATTAGCTAAAACCGCCCTTACTAAATCATAAAGATCACTTAGTCCCTTATCTGACATAGCGTTTTCTAAGGCAGCCACTCTCATAGCTTCTGGATCGGTAGTAAAATTTAAGTAATAGGTTTCTATTCCTTTAGCTTTAGGGTCAGGAGAAGCATTAAGATGAAGGGATATAAAAAGATCTGCCTTTTTGCTATTAGCTATAGCTGTTCTCTGGGTAAGAGGAATAAATACGTCCCTATCTCGGGTTAAAATTACCTCCACTCCCAGCTCCTTTTGTAATCTTTCTGCCAAAATTTTAGCTAACCTTAGAGTTACTTCCTTTTCCTTTAATCCATTAGAGGAATTTACAGCTCCAGGGTCTTCTCCTCCATGGCCAGGATCTATAACCACCCTTTTTACTCCTAAACCCAATTGACGGGCTAAATTGATATACCTTTGAGAATCTAATTTTTGTGAGTCTCCTCTGACAACTCTACTTCCTTTATGGGTTTTTAGTCTATCCTTCGGGACAACCTTAGAAATTTTAACCTCTTCTTTTCCTACTAAGTCTAAAATAAGTTGATAGGGTTCCTCTAAGGAGAAAATCTTATAAGAGGTAAGACTATTTAAGTCTAAAACTACTCTTACGGTATTTTTGTCAAATTGTCCCACCCTTATTTTAGTAAGATGGGCATCTTTGATCTCTAATTCCTTAGGAAAGGAAGAGTCTACAGAGGCAGGAAAAAGGTCAATATATATTCGAGGGGGTTTTCCCTTACTTTCTTTCAAAATATTAGCTTGATACTCAAGTTTTCCTGAACTTTCAATGATAACCCGGGTATAATCCTCTCCAGAAATAGGCTTTATGTTAGTAATCCTTTTTTTATCTGCAACTAAGGAGGGTTCTTTTGGGCTTGGTATTTGAGAAGTTTGATTAGAAACCACTTCTAAGGATTTTTTAACTTCCTCTTTTGCAATTTCTTTTTTCGGAACTTCTTTAAGCCTTTGTGTTTCCTCTCTTTTGGCTTCCTCCTTCCTTATTCCTTCCTTTCTTGGTTCTTCAAGCTTAAAAGTAGTTTTTTTAGAAGTAATTTTGGGAGATTCCTTTAAACTAACTAAATACCTACTTTTAGGAAATTCTTTTTCTAATTTTTCTGCCCAGTATTTAGCCCTTTCTAAATTATTTAAATCCTTTTTATAAATTTGGGCTAACTGAAAGTAAACCTGTTCTACCTCTTCAGCCTTAGGATACCTATTAACAAGCATTTCATATCTTTGAATAGCTTCATTTAAGTCTCTTTTACTACCAAAATCTTTATAGAGTTTGTAGTGTAATTCCGCAATCTTTAATAAACATTTAGGAGCTTGTTTACTTCCTGGATACAAAAGATAGAGTCTTCTATACTCACTAATTATTTCTAACCAAGCTTTTTTATTTTTAGAAGATTGGGCTTCTAACTTTTTAACTCGCTCTTCTAAGCTTTTTAGGGATTTTTCAATATCCGAAAGAGCTTCTTCCCTTTCTTCTCCTTCATCCCTTTTTTCTCCGAGTTTTCCTCTTTTTCTCGGGGTTTCCTCTTTTTTAGTTTTTTCTGGAATTAAAATTTTTTGCCCTACTTGGATTTGATTTTTTTTCAAACGGTTAGCTTCCTTTATTTCCTCTACGGTAACACCATAAGTTTTAGCTATTCTTTCTAAGGTTTCTCCTTTCTTGACAGTGTGAGAAATAAAATTTTGAGAAGATCTTTCCTTTGGACTTTCTTTAGCTCGTTCCCGAGATTCTACGACTAATTTTTGTCCTATTTTTAAGCGATTGGTCTTTAAGTTGTTAAGTTTTTTAATTTCCTCTACCGTAGTATTATAACTCTTGGCTATACTTTCTAAGGTTTCTCCCTTTTTTACAGTATGAAATACCTTTTCTTTAGCCCAAGCTGAGGATAGGGTAATAATGAAACAAACTACCCATAGAGATATAAAAATTTCTAAAAAATAATTTTTTTTCATTTATAGGATTCCTTTTTCAATTCCCTCTGAAACTCCCAAAGAAGATTAAGGGCAGAAAGGGGAGTCATTTCTTCCAATTTTAAACTCTTTAGCCTTTCTAAGATGGGATGAAGATTTTCAAATATAGACAACTGAAAAACCCTTTTTTTGGGAGATAAACAAAGTTCAGTTGGTTTTTCTAAATCTCTTTTTTCTAATTTATAAAGGATTTCTTTAGCTCTGTCAAGAACTTCCTTAGGGATTCCAGCTAATTTAGCAACCTCTATTCCATAGGATTCATTAATAGCACCAGGTAATACCTTATACAAAAAGAGAATTTCTTCTTTCCATTCCTTTACAGCTACATGAAAATTCTTTACTCCTGAATAATTTTTAGAAAGCTCTGTTAATTCAAAATAATGGGTAGCTAAGAGGGTAAAAATTTTTTTAGAATAAAGGTATTCAGCTATAGCCCAGGCTAAGGATAGCCCATCATAGGTGCTGGTTCCTCTTCCTATTTCATCTAAGATTACTAAACTTCTTGAAGTAGCATGCTTTAAAATATAGGCACATTCTCCCATCTCAACCATGAAGGTGCTTCTTCCTCTCACTAATTCATCACTGGCACCTATGCGGGTAAAAATTTGGTCTAAAATTCCTATTTTGGCAAAACTTGCTGGAACAAAACTTCCCATATGGGCTAAAATAACTATTAAGGCATTTTGTCTAAGATAGGTTGACTTGCCTCCCATATTAGGACCAGTGATAATCAGTAAAACATTTTCTTCCTTATCAAGCTTTAAAGAATTAGGAACAAAATTTTCTTGCCCCTGCACCTTCTCTAAAACAGGATGTCTTCCCTTTTCTATGTAAATTAGAGGCTCATCAACTATTTCTGGACAAACATAATTATTTTCTGAAGCAGTCTGAGCTAAGGCTAAAAGGACATCTAAAATAGCTATGCTTTGAGCAGTCTCCTTTAAAGTTTCTCCATAAGAGGAAACCCTATTTCTAAGCTCTAAAAATAACTCGTACTCTAACTCTCTTATCTTAGTTTCAGCTGAAAGAATTTTAGTTTCTAATTCCTTTAATTCCTGAGTTACATATCTTTCAGCATTAACTAAGGTTTGTTTTCTTTCAAAATAAGAAGGCACCTGTTTGAGATAACTTTTAGACACCTCAAGATAATAACCGAAAACTTTATTGTAACCAAGCTTTAAAGTAGGGATGCCTGTTTTAGTCTTTTCCCTTTTTTCAAGTTCTAAAAGGTATTTGAGAGCATTTTCCTTTAAGTCCCTTAGTTCATCAAGTTGAGAAAAAAAACCCTTTTTAAAAATTCCCCCCTCCTTTAAAGTAGGAGGAGGACTTTCAACCAAAGCCTTTTTAAGTTCTTCATAAAGAGTTTCAAAGGTGTTAATCTGAGAAAGTAAATTTTTTAAGTACTCTGGGAAGCCAAAACTTTCTTCTTTTAGTAAATTTTTAATTTGAGGAAGATAGGATAAAGAATCTCTTAAAAGAGCTAATTCCCTGGGAGTTGCCAAATTTAAACTACAGCGCACACTTAATCTTTCAAGATCTGAAACCTTTTTTAAAATTTCTTTTAAAGCCTCTCTTAATTCTTTTTTTTCTACCAAAAATTTTATTGCTTCTTGACGAAGTTTTATCTGATTTATTTTCCTTAAAGGATAAAGAATCCATTCCTTAAGTAGACGCGCTCCCATAGGAGTTACAGTTTTATTTAAAACCCAGTAAAGAGAATACTTCTCAGTTCCATCCCAAAGATTTCTAATTAATTCAAGGTTTCTTTTAGTTCCTGCCTCTAAAAAAAGAAAATCTTGAGGAAAGTAAAATTTAGGTTGAGAAAGTCTTTCTTTTAAAAAGGGTTGATACTCACTTATGTATTTTAAAATAGCTGAAACAGCCTTGATTCCATAGGGATAAAGTTCGGAATAGCTTGATTTTAGATTTTCCAATTCTTCTTTAAAAAAAGTCTCTTCAACCCAGCTTAAATGAATCTTAGGAAGACTTTGCTTTAATTGTTTAGCTATCTCTGAATCAGAAAGTTCTTGGCTAAGAATTACTTCCTTAGGTTCCTTTTTTAAGATTTCATTTAAAAAGAGTTCTTTTTCTAATTCAGTAAAGAGAAACTCTCCACAAGAAAGTTCAAGAAAGGCCAGTCCTATCTTTTTACCTTTATAGAGACTGGATAGGTAATTTTTTTCTCCCTCCCCAAGAGCTTCTGATTCTATAAAAAGCCCTGGGGTATATAGTTTTACCACCTCTCTTTTTACTAAGCCCTTAACAAGAGCTGGGTCTTCAACTTGTTCACAAATAGCCACTTTAAAGCCCATTTCTATAAGCTTTTTTATATAAAAGGAACTCCTATCAACCGGAATTCCACACATAGGAGCAGTCAGGTTTTTTCCAGCTTCTCTTTTAGTTAAAACCAGACCTAAAAGGGGAGCCACAGTTTCTGCATCTTCAAAAAACATCTCGTAAAAATCCCCTAACCTAAAAAAAAGTATGGCCTCAGGATATTTATTTTTGATCTCTAAATATTGTTTAAACATAGGAGTAATTTCAGTCTTAACCGAGCCTCTCATCTTCCTTATAAAGCCCCTTTTTTTCAATATAAAAATAAACTTCCTCCGGAACCAAGTATCTTATAGATTGTTTTTTCTTTTTAAATTCTCTTAACTTAGTAGAGGAAATTTCTAAGGGAAAAACCCTTAGGAAATAAACCTTTTTATCAAGATTTTCAACTTTAGGCCATAACTCCTTAGCTTTTTGATAAAAGCTTTCATAAATATTTTCCCAATTTCTGTAGCCTCGTGAAACTACTACGAGATGGGTAAAGTCTAAGAATTCTTCATAATGCCACCAGGTCTGAAATTCCTCAAAGGAATCCCATCCTATAATTAAAAAAAATTTATAATTGGGATAGGAAACCTTTAATTTTTTTAAGGTTTTTAAAGTATAGGAAGGCTTTTCTTCCCTTTCTAAGTCTAAAACTTTAAAATAGGGATTGTCTTTTATCGAAAGGAAAAGCATATGATAACGATCTTCAAAGGAAGCTAAAAGTTCTTTCTTATGAGGAGGAAATCCAGCAGGAATAAACCACACTTCATCTAAGGAAAAATTTACTCTTACCTCTTCAGCAATTCTTAGGTGAGCTAGGTGAGGAGGATCAAAGGTTCCTCCTAAAATTCCTATCTTAGGTCCTAATTTGTCCATTTCCAAAGGCAATAAATTTGGTAGTAGTTAATTCTTCAAGTCCCATAGGTCCATAAGCGTGAATTTTAGTGGTAGAAATGCCTATCTCAGCTCCTAATCCCAATTCCCCTCCATCGTTAAATCTGGTAGAAGCATTAACTAAGACCAAACTGGCATCAACTTCCTTTAAAAATCTTAAGGCTTTGTAATAATTTTGAGTAACTATAGCTTCAGTATGATTACTTCCATATTTACTTATATGGGCTATAGCTTCATCAAGATCTCTTACCACCTTAACTGCTAAAATTAAATCTAAATACTCTGCATACCAGTCCTCTTCGGTAGCCCTTTTAGCCCAAGGAAGGTATTTTAAAGTTTCAGAACAACCTCTGAGCTCAACCTCATACTTTTTATATTCTTCAGCTATTTGGGGTAAAAAAATGGGGGCTATTTTTTCATGCACCAAAAGGGTTTCCATAGCATTACAGACTCCAGGCCTTTGACATTTGGCATTAATAGCAATAGTTTTAGCCATCTCTAAATCCGCTTCTTCATCTACATATACATGACACACTCCTTTATAGTGTTTAATAACTGGAATTTTTGACTTTTCAGTTACAAATCTAATTAAACCTTCTCCTCCGCGTGGAATAACAAGGTCTATATAGTCCTCTAATTCTAAAAGATATTCCATAGCCCTTCTATCAGGGGTAGGAAGGACCTGAACAGCTTCTGGCGGAAAATTAAACTCTTTAAGAGTTTCTCTGAAAATTTCTCCTAAGGCTAAATTAGATTTTAAAGCCTCTTTACCCCCTCTCAAAATAGTGCTATTTCCACTTTTAAAACAAAGACCTGCAGCATCCATAGTCACATTAGGTCTACTTTCATAGATTATAGCAATAACTCCTAAGGGAATTCTCATTTTTCCAACCAAGAGCCCATTAGGTCTTTTCCACATTTTAACTATTTCTCCTACAGGATCCGGAAGGGCTGCTACTTCTTCTAACCCTTTAGCCATACCCTCTATAACTTTATCACTTAAGCTTAAACGGTCTATAAAGGCTTTACTTTGACCCTGAGCTAAAGCCTCTTCTACCTCTTGAGCATTAATTCTTTTGAGTTCCTCTTTTCTTTCTCTTAATTTCTGAGCTACCTTTCTAAGCACGGCATTTTTTTCTTCAGAACTAAGTTTAGCTAACTTAAAACTTGCTTCTTTAGCTTTCTTAGCTATCTCCACTACAAGTTCCCGCAAATCTTGATCTTTCATAAAAAAACCTCCTTACAACAGATTTTCAAAAAATAAAAAGTTCTGGTATTATTAAAGCTATATTTTAAATTAAATCTTTAAAAATGGGAGAGATAGAAGCTCTTCTTAAAAACTTAAATAGGGAACTTCCCCCTTTTCCAGAGGTAGGGGTAAAGATTTTACAAAATCTTCTTTTTAAGGAAGAAAGAGAACTTTTTGAATTTTTAAATACTGAAGAAGAACTTTGGAATTTTATTATTTCTGTTTCTAATTTACCTAAGTTTAGAAAGGCTTCACCCCCTATAGAAGACCTAAGAAAGGCTTTTTTAGTTTTAGGAGATGATCTTATTAAAAACTTACTCTTAGGCTATATAACTTTTAAAATAAGGAAAGAAACCTTTGACAGTTTTTCCTTTCCCAAATTTTGGGCTCGTGCTATTCTTAATCTTTCTCTTTCCCATCTTTTATCTTCCCTCCTTACTCCCTATCCTTTTCATCTTCATGTAGCCTCCTTTCTTATGGATTTTGGAATAGTAGTGCTTTATTTAATCTCTCCTGAAGGCTATTTAAAGGTTTTAAGTCTTAAAAGTATGGGAAAAGATACCCTCTCAGCTGAAAAAGAGGTCTTTGGGTTTACCCATCCAGAGGTTTCTGCAGAATATTTGGAAAATTTTTCTCTTCCCAGAAGACTTATCTTAGATCTTTACTATCATCATTATCCTTTAGAGGATTTGCCTGAGGAGGTTCCTTTTTATATCTTAGAGGATTTAAAAATTTTAAAATTGATAGACTATGGAGTAGGGGCATACTTTGGTAAAGATAGAGAGGAAAATTACGAAAATTTTAAAAATTTAGCTAAACTTTGGTTTAACTTAGATGAAAGAGAAAATTTTAAACTTATAGAAACTTTACCAGCTATAGGGAATCTATATTTTGAAATATTTAAACTTGAAGAATTTTTTCTTATTCCCTATAGTAAGTGGCTTGAAGAAAAGGAAAGGGAAATAAAAAAAATAACTGAAGAACTTCAAAAGGAAGCTCAAAAGGGAGCAGAACTTTTAAAAAGTTATGAGAGGGAAATTTATAAGCTTTGGAAAGAAAAAGAAAATCTTCTTAACCAAATAAAGATTACAGAAAAAAAATTAAAAGAAGTAAACCCTTTTCACGAATTAACCGGACTTTATAATGAAGGTTATTTTAAAAAAAGACTAAAAGAAGAAATTTTAAGAGCTAAAAGATATAAGAGAATCTTAAGTGTGTTATTAGTAAATCTTGAAGATTTAGAAGAACTGATTAAAAAATTTGATTTTTCCGTAGAGGATACTTTTTTAAAAAAACTTTCTCAAAACCTTCTTAAGAATTTGAGAAGGGTTGATATAATTGCCCATTTTAAGGATCCTTCTTTCTTAGGAATTATCTTGCCTGAGACACCTTCTTCAGGTGCGGTAGTGGTAGCCAGAAAAATTTTAAAAGTTATAGAAACCGTCTACCTGGAAGTTTTTAAGGAAAAAAAGTCTGCCTTTATAAGTATCTTAACCTACGATTCTGCCCATTTAGATCCTAAAAAGGAACCCTCAGTAGAAATTATTCTAAAACTTTTAAATTCAGGCCTTAATCTTCTTAAAAATACCAAACAAAGCCGATTTTTAGTGCTTCGCTTAGACCGGGAACTTGAAAGTCGCTAAAAAGAGACTGGATCAACTTTTAGTGGAAAAAAAGTTCTGTGAAAGTAGAGAAAAGGCTCGGGCTTTAATTTTAGCTAAAAAGGTCTTAATTTCCTTTAACGGAAAAAGTTTTCAAACAGCTCAAAAGCCAGGAACCTTAGTTCCTGAAAATGTGAAGATACAAATTCAAGAAGAAATTCCCTATGTCTCAAGAGGAGGCTTAAAGTTAGAAGAAGCCTTAAGGGTATTTGATTTGAAGGTAAAGGATTGGGTTTGTTTAGATGTAGGTGCTTCAACAGGTGGTTTTACCCATTGTCTTCTCTTAAAAGGAGCTCAAAGAGTCTACGCTTTAGATGTGGGAAAAGGACAACTCCATTACTCCCTAAGAAAGGACCCAAGAGTTATTTCTATGGAAGGTATCAATGCCAGATACCTTAAAGAAGACATGTTTCCAGAAAAATTTGACCTTATTACTGTGGATGTTTCCTTTATTTCTTTAAAGAAAGTCTTGCCTTCTCTGGTTTTCCTTCTTAAAGAGGAAGGATACATTTTAGCTTTGATTAAACCTCAGTTTGAAGTAGGACCTAAATTTTTAAAAAAAGGAGTAGTAAAGGACTCCTTTTTACATAAAAAGGTGGTAGACGAGATTTGGGAATTTGCTAAAAACTTAAGACTTAATCCCTTAGGAGTCGTTCAAAGTCCCCTTTTGGGACCTAAAGGTAATCAAGAGTTTTTTATTCTCTTAAAAAGAAATTTTTAAACTTATTCTGTGATTTAGACTACTACTAAGTTTAAAAATCTTTCTAAAGGAAGGGGTTTACAAAATAAAAAACCCTGGGCATAATCACACTTTAGTGATTTTAAAAAACTTAATTGGGCTTGATTTTCTACCCCCTCTCCTATAATCCTTAAGTTTAAACTTTGAGCTAATTTAATAATTCCCTCTACTAATTTTCTTATTTTATCTTCAAAAATTCCCTGAACAAAGGTTTTATCTATTTTAAGGTAATTAGCCGAAAGTTTTATTAAATAACTTAAAGAAGAATATCCGGTTCCAAAATCGTCTAAAGCAAGAAGAAGCTCTAATTTTTCAAGCTCTTTTAAAACTTCGAAAACCCTTTCTTCTAAGTAGACCTTTTCAGTAACCTCTATGACTAAAGGCCGATTTAGTTCCTCTCTAACTTCCCTTAAAAGGGTTAATAAATAGGGATCTAAAAAACTCTGATAAGAAAGGTTTATAAAAGGAAGAAGCTTTTCAGGAAGCTTATTTTTTAAATTTTTAAGGTTTTCCAACACAAAAAATTCTACCTCCTTAATTAATCCTTGATCCTCTAAAATATTTAAAAAAAATGAAGGGGAAACAATTTGACCATTTTCTCCTAAAAGCCTTAACAAAATTTCAAATCCCATTATCTTTAAAGAAGAGAGCTTATAAATAGGTTGGACATAAAAAATAAATCTTTTTTCTTTTAAGGCTCTAAAATACCTATCTCTAAGTTGAAACAAAGTAAGTAAATGTTGATTACACTCTTCATTAAAAAACAAAAAGTGATTAGGTCCTCTTTTCTTAGATAAATCTAAAGCTAAAAAACTTTTATTGTAAAGTTCCTCAGCAGAGGCTCCATCTTCTGGATAAGTAGAACCTCCTAAGTTAATAGAAACCTTTTCTACTTTGTCTTCGATAATAAAAGGTATGGAAAAAATCCTAAAAATAGTATCTACAATTTTAGGTATTTGGCTTTTTCCCTGGTCTAAAAAGATTAGAAAAAAGTCATCCGTTCCACTTCTTCCAATTAAGGCTTCCTTTTCAAAGGCTTCTCTAAGTCTTTCTCCTACTCTTTTAAGTAATTGGTCGGTCCATTTTAATCCATAATAAGAAGTATAAAGTGAAAACTTATCTAAGTCTAACACCATAAAAATAATAGGATTTTCAGGAGAATGGTAAATATGAAAATCAACTATCTTTAAAAGGTATTTTAAACTTTTAAGTCCTGTAACTTTATCCTCTTCTTCTAAGAGGTCTAACTTTAAGGGTTTTTCTTTTATTCCTAAGGGTATAATTAGAAAAAAGTAGCCCTTTAGGGCTTCTCCTTCTATTAAGGGAAAGGCAGTGATTTCGCAGCGAAAGGTAGTATAGTCCTTTTTTCTTAAAGGTAAAACTCCACTATAGCTTTTCCTTTCCTTTAAACTTTTCCACATTTCTTCAAAATAGGGCTCAAACTCCAAAGGACCTGTTAAAATAGAAAAACTCTTATTTAAAACCTCTGTCTCTGAAAATTTAGTGATTTCAAAGAGAACTGGGTTAGCATAAACTATTTTTCTATAACTATCGGTTATAACAATTATTTTATTAAAAAGGGTTAAACTTTGAGGTAAAAGATGAAAAAATTTAAGAGGAATCTGATTATTAATTTGGATGTTTGTATGGGGATTCATTGTTTTTCAACTTTTTATTTTTAATTATATCACATTTTGTGCTAAGTAGATATATGACGAATTGCCTCATTAAAAATCTAAGGGAAAAACCTATGGTTGCCCCATTTAAAATCCTAAATAAAAATTAATCCCCCAAAAAAATTTACTCTAACTTACCAAAGCTCTTGCCAAACGCTACAAAAAAGCCTCCCCATCACATCCTATAATCGCTCATACGCTTACTTTCCCCTCTCTCGACAGGCTAAAATCATCTACCTCAATCCCTTAACTCGTTATAGAACTAAATGCTAAAACAAAATTTAAAAGAAAAAGAAAGAAAATAGGCTTATTTTCCCTGTGGTAAAAGATTAAAAGCTATGCTTTTCCAACTAATCTATAAAGCAAACTCCGTATAAGCCCAGCTACTATGGATAGATTACTTAAAGAAGAGAGAGGCAGGCTGAGAAGTAGAAGTAAGACCAAACCAGGGAGCTTATTAAAGAGGGAGATTACGGTGTGAGAAGCTTTAATGAATGGGATGAGAATAGAGTAAGTTTTTTGGAAATTGATTTAGTTGTGCATACTACAGATATGTTTATAGGAGGGATAATTATCTTTAGAAAATTAAATGAGGCCATGAAAGAGATTTCCTTTAGAATTTTAAATGAGGCATTACGATGAAACCATAGAATTAGGAATTTTGTATTATATCAGGTAGTTCATTAGTTACCTATTAAACAAATCCAAATCTCCATTTTCCCTAAAACCTTTACTTTATCTCAATTTACACTCCAACTTTCTTGGTTTAAAGCTTTATAAGTCTTTTCCTTCTAAACTGCCAAATAAATTCAATTACTTAAGGTTTTTAAAGGACCTTTTCCTTTTATTAGCTTAAAGTGCTGTATCGGTTACCTATTTTGGATAAGATGAGATTATTTTTAGATTTGAAAAAATAATGTTCCACGTGGAACATTAAAATAAAAAAATATTTAGAATTTTTTCAATTTTACATAACTTTTAAACATTTTTACAAAAACTTTTTTAATTTCAGGATCCCTAATTTCCTCACAAAATCTTAAAAAAATTTTTAAGTTTTGAGAATTAGAAGGAATAGTTTTAAGGGTCTTTTTATGACTTAAAGTTTCTAAGGACGGATTAATTTTAAAGCGAAGATTTTTAATAGAATTTTTGAGTTTTTCAGGTAAAACTTCCTTTATCTTTTCCAAAAGGACTAAGGTTTTTCCTGAAAGATTTTGTAACACATAGTGATTAGGAACTTCAATCCAAAGGGTTTCCTCCTGAATTAAGGTGGGAAAGGTTTTAGGACTAAACTCTTTTTCTACAATTTTTTCCCAATTTTTTTGAAGAAACTCTAATAAAAGGAGATTTTTTTTAATTTGAGTAGAAAGATTCAGACTTAAAAAAATATCCTTAACAGGCTTCATAATTTAAAATTCCTTTAACACCTTTTCTAAGGTTGAGTATACTCTATCTTGAAGTTCTTTTAGGAAGGCTTCATTTTCTGCTTCAAAACGAAGCACTAACACTGGCTGGGTATTAGAAGCTCTAACCAAAGCCCATCCCTCTTTAAATTCAATTCTTGCTCCATCAACCTCAATTACTTGAAGCCCCTCTTTTTTAAAAGTTTGAACTAATTTATTGACTACTTGAAATTTTATTTCATCAGGGCATTCCTTTCTTATTTCAGGAGTAGAATACATTTTGGGAAGTTCTTCTAAGTAAGCAGAGAGGGGTTTATCACTTTCTGAGAGAATCTCAGAGAGCCTCAAAGAAGCATAAACTCCGTCGTCAAAACCAAACCATCTATCTCCAAAAAAGATATGTCCACTCATCTCCCCAGCTAAAATAGCCTTTTCTTCCTTCATTTTGTTTTTTATAAGGGAGTGCCCTGTTTTCCACATAATAGGAATACCGCCAAACTTAGCAATGCTTTCATAAAGAATACGAGAACATTTCACTTCTCCTATAATTTTAGCTTGAGGGTGTTTTTTAAGAAGTTCTTTGGCAAAGATTACTAAAAGCTCATCTCCCCAGATAATATTTCCCTTTTCGTCAATCACTCCCAGTCTATCCCCATCTCCATCGTATCCAAATCCTACCTCATATCCCTTACTTAAAACCCTTTCTTTTAAAAAGCGTAAATTTTCAGGAACTACAGGATCAGGAAAGTGATGGGGAAAATTCCCATCTATTTCACAAAACAAACATTCCACTTCACATCCCAATCTTTTAAAAATCTCTGGCGCCGTTAAAGCACAAACTCCGTTTCCAGGATCTAAAGCTACTTTTAAACTTCTTTTCAATTTTATATTCTGAGAAACATATTCAATATAGCTACTTAAGATTTCCTTTTGATCTAAACATCCCTCTCCCTTTTCATAATCTTCCTTTTCTATAATCTTTCTTATTTCTTGAATTTGTTCTCCAAAAAGGGTATCCTTCCCAATACAAATTTTTAAACCATTAAACTCAGGAGGATTATGAGAACCTGTTACTTGAATACCTCCATCTAATCCTTCTAAGGTAAAGAGGGAAAAATACATAACCGGAGTGGGACACATTCCTATTTCTACTACATCTATTCCGGTTTCTAAAATTCCTTCTATCAGGTTTTGTTGCAGAAGAGGGCTTGAGAGTCTTCCATCTCTTCCACAGGCTACCTTTTTTCCTCCCTTTCTTCTAACCAGAGTCCCATAGGCTCTACCAATTTCCTTTACTACCTCTGGTGTAAAATCTACCCCAACCTTTCCTCTTATATCGTATTCTCTAAAAATATAGGGACTTACCTTCATCTCTTACCTCTTTTTAGTTTTTTTAGATAGCCAATTTAAAAATTTCCTTAGTTTCAACTTCCCAATCTTTCCACAAATAGATCTCTTCTTTACCTTCAGCAATTAGCTTAAAGGCATATCTTATGAGTTCTTCATAAAAGGCACAATAGGGACTGGGAGCTTTTAGGCTTCCTTTAAAAGCATAAACTTCAGCAGGACAAGGAGCTCCACAAAAGTTTCTAAGGGCGCATCTATAGCAGGGAATAATATCCTCTACTTTTCTTTGAGTAACCTCTTTAAAGGGAAAACTTTCTAAAATTTCTGAAAGATCTTCTTTAAACAAATTTCCCCCTTTAAACTCTTCAAAACCTATGAATTCACTGCAAGGAAAAACCTCTCCTTTGGCAGAGACTGCAAAAAAGCATCTGCCTCCTCCACAGGGTGAAATATCACACATAAGCTTTCTGGTAGTTGGGCCAATAATTCCTGCAAGGAGATTAGCAAAGTTGGTTACTACTATTTTTTTTCCTTTTTTTTCAAAAATTTCGTAAATTTTTTCTAAAGCCTTTATGAAATAATAGGTTAATTTTTCGTCCTCAGGTTTTAATTCCTGTCCTCCCTTTTGGGTTAAACGAACAGGGTTTAACATAATAAAGGAAAGGCCTTCCTTTTCACTAAAATCTATCATTTCAGGCAAGTAATTTACATTAACCTTAGTTATGGTAGCAATTACATTAAAGGCTGGATAATCTCTTAATTCACCAAGAACCTTAGATATTTTTTCAAAGGCCCCCTTTCCAGCCCAGTTTTTTCTGGTAAGATCTGCCACCTCTTTAAAAGGAGCATCTAAGGAAAGACCAAGGCTTACTCCTTTTTCCTTTAAAAACTTTATATCATCCTTTTCAAGTAAAGTACCATTAGTCTGAATTCCAAAAATAAAATCTTTAGAAAAGCATTCTATAGCGTAAAAAACTTCTTCTTTAGTAAGTAAAGGTTCGCTTCCATGAAAAATAACCTGAGGTTTAAAATTTGTTAATTTCAGCTCTTCGTAAAAGTAAAACTTTAATTTTCCTAAAGCTTCTAAAATTTCTTCTCTTTTCATAGTTTTTCCGTTTTTTCTAATTTCCTCAGGAATATAACAATAGGGACAATTAAAGTTACACCTTTCTGTAGGATTAAAATAAACTGCTGAAGGTTTTAGACCAAATCTTAAATAATCTATTTCCTTTTGAAAGTCTTCCTTCTTTTTTTCAAATTCTTCAATCAATTCTCCCTTTAAAACTTCAGAAAGGGAATCTTTTTCAACCAGAGCCCAAAAGGCTGTATCTGGTTCTACTGTAACCACATAATCCTTAGCTCCTATTTCTAAAAATAAAAAATTGGGACCATACCCTGTATTAGCATACTTCATTTATACTTTTCCTCCTATTTTCTTTTGAAATCTTTGCAAGAGTATCAAGACAAAAATAAAGCAAGCTTGAAATTTTGTCAACTTAAAAGTAAAATCTTTTAAAAATAAGACTTTAAAGGAAGATCTAATGTGGAAAAGTTTTGGTTAGAGGTTAGTCTCTGGTTTGTAATAATTTTAATTTCCAGTCTTATTTCTTTAAGATTAGGACTTACCGCTGCTTTAGTAGAATTAATAGTAGGAATTTTAGTTGGTAATACTATTTCATTGGAAATTACCTCCTGGGTAAAGTTTTTGGCAAGTTTTGGAGCAGTGGTTTTAACTTTTTTGGCAGGAGCTGAATTAGAAAGTGAGGTAGTAAGAAGTTTTTGGAAAGAAGCCATAATTTTAGGGGTCATTAGTTTTTTAGCTCCCTTTTTAGGAGTATGGTTTTTAGCTCAGTTTTTATTAGGATGGGAAATTAAAGAAGCTCAAATTGCAGGTCTTGCTCTTTCAACTACCTCTGTGGCCGTAGTCTATGCGGTAATGATAGAAACTGGTCTTAATGAAAAACCCTTCGGCAAGTTAATCTTAGCAGCCACCTTCATAACTGACTTAGGAACAGTTATCTTTTTGGGACTTCTTTTTACTGAATTAGGGTTGGCCTTTTGGCTTTTTGTAATCCTAACCTTAGTGGTTCTTTTTATTCTTCCCTCTTTTACTAAAAGATATTTTAGTTATGTTAAAAATCATCCCAGTGAACCGGAAGTTAAGTTTATCTTTTTAGTTTTAGCTCTCTTAGGATATTTAGCAGCCAAAGCAGGAAGTGAAGCTGTCCTTCCTGCCTATTTAACGGGAGCAGTTTTAGCTAATCTCTTTATTCACAATAGAGAATTAGTTAAACGAATGAGAGCCACTACCATAGCCCTCTTAACCCCCTTTTTTTTTATTAAAGCAGGAAGCTTAGTAGATCTAAGAGTGGTCTGGCAAAGTTTTGGATTATTAGCCCTCTTTTTCTTAGCTAAATGTCTTTGTAAATTTATAGGACTTTTTCCAGCAGGAATGCTTTTTAAGTTTTCCTTTAAAGCCAATATGTATAATACTCTTCTTATGTGCACAGGACTTACCTTTGGAACCATTTCAGCCCTTTACGGATTTAATATGGGGATTATAACTAAGGATCAGTATTCCATTTTAGTAGTAGCTGTAATTTCCACAGCTATTATACCCACCCTTATAGCTCAAAAGTTTTTCTCTCCCAAGGAAGAAGAACTTCCTGTCTTTCAAAATCCAAAAAGGGAGATTTAAAAATGTTTAAAAAAATCCTTTTAGGCTATGATGGCTCAGAACATGCTAAAAAAGCCTTAGCTAAGGCTATAGAATTAGCTAAAATTTGTAATTCCGAACTTATTCTTCTTTCAGTAGGAACTATACCTGCTTATGCAGAAACTATTTCTGAGATAGAAGAAGCTAAAGAACAGGCCTTAAATTACTATGAAAAAATTCAAAGAGAGATTCTTGATTGGGCAAGTAAAGAAAATCTGAAATTAGTCCCTTTGATTAGGTTTGGTAAACCTGCAGAGGCCATCGTAAATACTGCTGAAGAATTAAAGGTAGATTTGATAATAGTAGGTGCTGGGGAACACCCCTATCTGGTGAGACGAATTTTAGGAAGCACTGCAGATAGAGTAGTAGATAGTGCTTCCTGTTCCGTTCTGGTGGTAAGATAAGCCAATGATCTGGTTTTTATTTGCTATCCTATCGGGTTTTTTTATTGCCTTAAGTGATGCTTTAAATAAAAAATATTTTTCTTCAGAAGGTTTTCCCTCTATGTTAACAGCCCGTCTCTTGGGAAGTTTTCCCTTTCTTTTTCCAATTTTTCTCTATCTAACCTTTTTTAAAAAACCCTTCTCTTACCTTACCTTAGACTTAGCCTTTACTACCTTAATTCTTTTGTTTTTAGAAATTATAGCTAACATTCTTTACATGAAAGGTATTCAAGTCTCACCCCTGTCTTTAAGTTTACCCTTTTTGTCTTTTACTCCCATTTTCATTATCTTTACAGGTTATTTGATTTTGGGAGAAAAGATATCCCTTTTAGGAAGTATTGGAATTGCCTTTATTGTTATGGGAAGCTATACTATAAACCTACCTATCATCAGAGAAGGTTTTACTGCTCCTATAAAGGCTATTTTTAGGGAAAAGGGAAGTTTTTTGCTTCTCCAAGTAGCCCTTATCTATTCTTTGACTGCCGTCTTAGGGAAAAAGGGACTTTTGCTTACCGATCCTCTGTGGTTTGCTTCCTTTTTATTTTCTCTTTTAGGAATAGTAGGAAGTTTGATGGTAAAGTTTTTATACCCAATAAACCTCTTTAAATTAATAAAAGACAATTTTAAAGCCTTTTTAGCTGTTGGCTTAACCCATGCCCTTATGTGTATATTTCAAATGATAGCCCTAAGCGGAATAGAGACAGCCTACATGATAGCTTTAAAAAGAACCAGTATTCTTTTTGCAGTAATATTAGGATATTTTTTCTTTAAAGAAAAACATTTTTGGATTAGAATTTTAGCCTCTTCCCTTATGTTTGTGGGAATTATTTTCATAACTTTAGCTAAAAGTTAAGGGAATGGAAAGAATAATTCTTAATTCTAAGGGATTGTCTAAATATTTAAAATCAAGCCTCTGGTTTACTTTACAAGATATTAAAAATCCGCAGAAAGTTTCCCTTGAACCAGGAGGCTTGGTAAAGATATATTCTGAGGAGGGACACTTTTTAGGAAAGGGCTACTTCAATCCTAATACCTATTATTCTTTAAAAATTTTAACTAAGGAAGATACTCCTATCGATAAAGAATTTTTTAAAAAGAAATTTCTTAAAGCTTTAGAACTTAGAAAACGGCTTTATCCTGGGGAAAAGACTTTTAGACTCATTTTTTCTGAAGGAGATCTTCTACCTGGTCTTATGGTAGATGTCTTTGGAAAGGTGGTGGTAGTTCAGATTCAAACCTTAGGAATGGAAAAACTCAAAGAGCACATCATTTCTGCCCTAAAGGAACTTTTAGAACCTCAAGCTATAGTCTTAAGAAATGACTTTGTAAAAAGAAGAGAAGAAGCTCTGGATCTTTACGTAGAGATTGGGTATGGCAAAGTAGAGGATCCTTTGGTAGTAGAAATAGATGAAATAAAGTTTTTAGTTTCTGTCTTAAAAGGACAAAAAACAGGCTTTTTTTTAGACCAAAGAGAAAATAGAAGATGGATTAGTAATTTAGCCAAGGAGGCTATAGTTTTAGATGTTTTTTCTTACACCGGAGCTTTTTCCTTTTATGCCCTAAAAGGAGGAGCTCAAAGGGCTTTTCTCATAGAAAGCTCTGAAGAAGCTCTTAATTTAGCCAAAGAAATTGCTAAACTTAATAACTTCACTCCCAGGGTAGTTTTTTTACAAGGAGAAGCTCTAAACCTTCTTAGAAATCCTCCTAAAGCGGATTTAATCGTCGTTGATCCTCCTGCTTTTATAAAATCCCACAAGCATTTTGAAAGTGGGATAAGAAAGTATAAATCCCTTTATCTTTTAAGTCTAAAAGCTATAGAAAGGGGTTTAGTGTTCCTTTTTTCTTGTTCCTATTTTTTAAAAAGAGAGCTTTTTTTAACTTTGATCAAAGATCTTTTACAAAACCTTCAAAAGGAGGGAAGAATTATTTTTGAGGGAAGACAAGCAGGGGATCACCCAGTAAATCCCTTTGTAGAAGAAACTTTCTACCTAAAGGGAGTAGGAATAGCTATATAAAAAATTTTATATTATATTGAATTTGAACAAAAGAATTAAAGAGAGGTTTTTTATGGTTCAAACTTATTTTCTTATTTTAGCAGGGGGTTCTGGAACCAGGCTTTGGCCCCTTTCCAGAAAACATTTTCCTAAACAATTTATTAAGCTAAAACTTCCTGACTCAGAAAGGGAAGAAAGCTTTTTTCAGAAAACCCTTCGCAGATGTTTAAATTTTCCGCAATCTAAAATTATAGTCCTAACTAACGAAAGATATAAGTTTTATGTTTTAACTCAAGCAAGAGAAATTAATTCTTCTAAAATTTCTTTAGAAATAGTATTAGAACCTGTAATAAAAAATACCGCCCCGGCTATTGCCTTAGGTATAAGGTATGCCCTGGAGAAGGGAGCCTCTTTAGAGGATGTATTTATAGTGTTACCTTCAGATCATCTTATTTTTCCAGAAGAAAAGTTTAGAGAATACTTAACTCAAGCTGTTAAAGTGGCTAATCAAGGGTTTATTGTGACCTTTGGAATAAAACCTACTTCCCCTGAAACGGGTTATGGATACATAAAAGCTAAGGTAGATAAGGAAGAAAGGCTTTATTTCGAAGTGGAAAGTTTTGTTGAAAAACCTGATTTAGAAAAGGCTCTAAGATATTTAAGAGAAGGAAACTATTTTTGGAATTCAGGAATGTTTGCCTTTAAGGGGGAAACTATTTTAGAGGAGTTCAAAAGATTTTTACCTGAGGTAGTAGAAATTTTTAGCTTCCCCTTAACCAAAGTTTTAGAAAAATTTCTTGAGCTTCCAGAAATTTCTATAGACTATGCTGTAATGGAAAAAACAGATAGAGCAGTAGTTTTACCTCTTAATCTTTTTTGGTCTGATATTGGATCTTGGGAGGCCCTTTTGGAAAATTTTCCTAAGGATAAAGAGGGAAATCTTTTTTTAGGAGATATTTTAAGCATAGATTCCCGCAATTCCTTTGTTCTTTCCAGTAAAAGACTTATTTCTCTCTTAGGAGTTGAAGATTTAGTGGTTGTAGAAACAGAAGATGCCCTTCTTATTAGCAAAAAAGGTATGTCTCAGAAAGTTAAAGACTTGGTTAAGGAACTTCAAAAGAGAAAAAGAATAGAAGCAGATGAGCATTTAACAGTTTATAGACCCTGGGGAAGTTATACCCTTCTTGAAAGGGGAGAAAGATACAAAATTAAACGTATCACGGTAAATCCTGGAGAGACTCTTTCTCTTCAACTTCATCATCATAGATCTGAACATTGGGTAGTAGTAAAGGGCACAGCTAAGGTGAGAATTGGGGATAGAGAAATCTTTTTACACGAGAATGAGTCTATCTATGTTCCCAAAAGTACTCCCCATCGTTTAGAAAATCCAGGAAAGATTCCCTTAGAAATCATAGAGGTTCAAGTAGGAGAGTATGTAGAAGAGGACGACATAGTAAGATTGGAAGACCTTTACGGAAGGCTTGAAAAATAAAAAATGTTAAAATACGCCTCCTTAGCCTTTTTTTTATCTTTTTTAATATGTATACTTATTATAAAACTTTCTAAAAAAATAACTTTTTTTATCACTGACCACTTACATTTAGGACCTCAGACCTTTCATAGTACTCCAACTCCAAGAACGGGAGGCTTAGCTATTTTCTTAGGAATTTTTTGTTCTCTTATTATAGCTTTTTTAATAGGTGAACCCTTTTCCTCTTCTTTCCTTTATATAGCTTTTTTTTCCTTTCCGGTCTTTTTAGCAGGTTTTCTTGAAGACCTAACAGGAAAACTTAATCCCAAGCTTCGCATGCTACTTTTAAGTGGTTCTGGGATCTTAGCTTTTTTTATATTAGAGGTAAGAGTAATAAGATTAGATTTACCTTTGGTAGATCCTCTTTTTCAGATAAAAATTTTTTCCCTATTTTTTACTCTTTTTGCTTTGGTGGGTATTTCTAATGCTATAAATATTATAGATGGTTTTAATGGGCTAGCTAGCATGGTTTCTATGATGATTCTTATGGCTATAGCCTATGTAGCTTATAAGTTGGGAGATTATGAAATTACCAGCTTGTGTGTTATCTCAGCCTTTGCTTTGCTTGGATTTTTTTTACTTAATTATCCCTTTGGACTGATTTTTTTAGGAGATGGAGGAGCCTATCTTTCAGGCTTTTTGATAGGAATAGCAAGTATTCTTTTGGTTAAGAAACATCCTCAAGTCTCTGCTTGGTTTGCCCTTATGGTAAATATTTATCCAGTTTATGAAACTCTTTTTTCTATTTATAGAAGAAAATTTCTTAGAAAAAGACCAGCTATGAGTCCAGATGCTCTTCACTTACATAGCCTCATTTATCAAATCTTTATTAAGAGGTTTTTTAATATCCATTCTTCTTATCTAAGAAATCCTTTAACCTCAGTTTTTATGTGGGTTTTAAATGCCATAGGCATGGTTCCTGCTTTACTTTTTTGGAATAGTACTTTAATTTTAGTCTTGTGTTGTATATTTTTTGCTATTCTATATAATTATCTTTACTGGAAAGTTTTAAAACTTAAGTTGATAAAAATTAATTAAACTTAAAATTTTTTATTTTTTAGGAAGAAGGAGGTATCTGTATGAATCGGAAATTTAAACTTTTTTCTATTATCGGATTTTTAGTTTTTCTTTCATCTTGTTTAGGGGTTGGAAGGGGTATAATCGCACAGGAAACTTTAAAACCTATGCCCTACGAATATACCTTTGAGGTTGCTCTTAAGAGTGCAGAAAAAATGTTGGAAGAATGTAAAAGAATTAATCCTTTTAATTTTCCAAATATAGTTTCCATTGGAACAAGCAAAGAAAGAGGGTTAATAACACTTTACTACAGGTTTGATCCAGAAGCAGGAAGTATATGCACCAAACCACCGATAGACCTTACCTCTTTTGTTAAAAGGACTTTTGTACCCCATTTTGGAGCAGAATTTTATATGTATATAAGAATTAAAAAAGAAGAAGATAAAGCAACAGGGATAAATATTGAGATTACTCAGACCAAAGGATTAAAAAAAGATATCTTTGATAAAGAAATGGAAAGACTAAGAGAAGTTTATAAAAACTACTTTAATAGGATGCTAAAAAATCTTTAAAAAGGGAGGTAAGGGGTGATTTTTAGAAATTACGAAGAGTATTTTCAAGAATTAAAAAAAATAACTCAAGAGTATAAAGGCAAGATGGGCTGTATAGTTGAATTTAACGGTTTTGTAAGAGAATACGATCTTAAAGAGGGGAAAAAGGTTCCTGCGGTAGGTTTAAAAATAGAAGAAATGATTTTGGAAAAATTACAAGATATAAGAGAGAAGGCTATAAAAAATTATGAGCTTATTGAAGTAGTTATTTATCACAATGTAGGTTTCTTAGGTATTGGGGAAAGGATAGCCTCTATAGCCATTTTAGCTAAACACAGATGGGAAGCCTTTGAAGCTATAAAGTTTATTATTGAAGAAATGAAAAAGTATCATTAATTTTTAAAATTCTATTTGAGTTTTTTGTAATATCTTTCTTCTTCGCTAAAGATACATCCGCAATATCCTTGAAGGTAAAGGCCTAATTTTTTAGCTTCCTCTAAACCCTCTTTAAAACCCTTTCTAAAATCTTCATAAAAAAAAGGAATTTTATAGTGATTACTTAAATCTTCTGCTATTTCTTTTATAAGTTCATGTTTCTGATAAATACTATAAAGGAGAGTGGTAGTGAAGGCTTCAGCCTTTATTTCTAAAGCCTTTTTAACTGTAGCTTTTAATCTCCAAGTATAACAAATTTCGCACCTTTTTTCCGGTTTATCCTTAAACTCAAAGGTCTTCTCTAAAAAATCTCTAAGCCCATAACCTTTATCCCAGATAATTTCCAGTTCCTTAATTTTTTGTACCGTTTCTAAGGCTTTAATTCGTTCCCTAAATTCCCTATAGGGATGAAGGTTAGGATTGTAAAAAAACCCTTTAAAGGAAATTCTTCTTGCCCTCAAAACTTTTATAGGATATAAACTACAGGGGCCACAGCAAAGGTGCATTAAAATCATAAAAATTTTTTTCTTTCTCTAAACTTTTATAAATTTTAGCAGAATGTTATATTTTAAGGAAGAATGAAGGATATAAATCTTAAAGACCTTTTAAAAATTCCTAATCTTTTAAGTTTTTACAGACTTATTATTTCCTTTATTATACCAGGGCTTTGGATTAAGAATCCTAAAAGTTCAGCTATTTTATATTTAATTATTTCAGGAGTTTTGAGTGATACCTTAGATGGAAATTTAGCTAGAATTCTTAAACAAAAGACCTCTCTGGGAAAATTTTTGGATCCTTTGGCAGACAAGTGTTTTATAAATATGCTTTTTTTTCTTCTTTACTTACAGAAAAAATTTTCGGCCTACTTTTTTTTCCTAATTTTATTTAGAGATCTTTTTATTTTAATTGGTTCTTTTCTACTTATACAGAAAGTTAAAATTATGCTCTCTCCTTCTATCTTAGGTAAAGCCTCTACTGTCTCTCAACTCATAACTCTACTTACTCTCTATCTTCATTTTTACTTAATTTCTTTAAATCCTATTTTTGTTAGTATGGTAATCCATTTAACCTTGTTTTTGACTTTTTTATCTGGACTACATTATGGTTGGCTTTTTGTAAGGGTGTGGATTAAATCTCCGGTAAAATAAAGATCTTTAACTTCTAAAAGTTTTATTTTTACAACCTTTTTAATTAAAAAATTTGAATTGGGATTTTCTGTTTTTGTTTTTACTTCAATATAGTTTTCTGTAAGCCCCTTTAAAAGATTTTGATTTTCTAAACTTTCTATAACTGCTTTTCTAATTTTTCCTTTTTCACTTTCCAAGAAGGCTTTTCTTTTGTTTAAAATTAAATTTTGAAGAATTTTTTTTCTATTTTCAACTATCCAAGAGGGCACTTTTGGAGACCATTTTTTTTCAGCTAAAGTGCCAGGACGAAAAGAAAAGGGGAAAATATGTAACCAATTTAGAGGTGAATTTTTAACTACTTTTACAGTATCTTCAAAATCTTTTTCTTCCTCTTCAGGAAAACCTACTATTACATCTGCTCCGAAGGTAGCCTGAGGAAATAATTGATAAAGTTTTTCCAAAACTCTAAGATAAAATTCAGAGGTATAAGTTCTATTCATAAGCTTTAAAATTTTATTTGAACCACTTTGAAGGGGTATGTGAAAATGGGGAGCTAAGAAGTGACTATGTTTAGCAAATTCTAAAAAGTCTTCCCCTATTTCTGTTACCTCTAAGGAAGAAAGTCTTAAAATAAACTCCCCTTTAAATTGACTTAAAAATTTTTCTACTTGCCAGAGAAGCTCTACCAGTTTTTGACGGGGAACCAGATCTTCTCCCCAATTTCCTAAGTGGATACCTGTAAGAAGGATTTCTTCGTAGCCCTTTTCGATAAAAGTTTCTATTTGCTTAAGTACTTGCTTTATAGGCAAACTTCGCGATTTTCCTCTGGCATAAGGAACTAGGCAGTAACTGCAAAACTGATTACATCCGTCTTGAATTTTTACAAAAGCCCTTGAATGTTGAAAAAAGTCTTCTATAAAGAGGTCTTCAAACTTAGTAAATTCCTTAGGATTTGAAATTTTGATAAAAGATCTATTTTCGCTTTCTAAATCAAAAAAGTTCCTAAGAAGGTAGGCTATTTCAAATTTTTCTTTATGCCCTAAAATAACCAAATTTTCGATTTCTTCTTTTTTAGCCCAGTTTAAGATTTCTTGAGGATAAACTTGGGCATAGCATCCCGTAATAACTATAAGCTGGGGATTAAATTTTTTCCATCTTTTCACAAGTTTCCTACTTTCCTGAGTAGCCTTATGAGTTACTGCACAACTATTTAAAATGAATATTTGAGCAGTCCTTTCTTCACTTAAGATGAAACCCTCCTTAGAAAGAGTTTCCACCATAAAGGCACTTTCTACTTGATTAACCTTACAACCTAAGGTCTTAACAAAGAATCGGATAGGTTTCATAAAGGTTTACACCATATAAAAGGTAAGGTCAAACTTTTAAGCTTGCAAGGTGGTTAAGAATATTTTAATATAACACCAATGGATAATAGGAAGTTAATTTCTTTTTATGAAAAAGCTAAGGGACATAGAGAAAGGGTTAAAAAGAGATTTTTAGAAGAGGGACCTCAAAGTTTTACCGATGAAGACCTTTTAGAGCTTCTTCTTTTTTTTAACTTACCTTTTAGAGATACCAGAAAATTAGCTCGAGAGCTTTTACAAAATTTTAAAAGTTTAGATAAAGTCTTAGATGCCAGCTTTGAAGAATTGGTAAAAATTAAAGGTTTAGGATCCAAGGCGGTTTTACCCTTAAAGGTAATTCACGAAGTAGCTAAAAGATATCTAAAATCTAAGGCTTTACAAAGTGAATACCTTCGTTCTCCTCAAGAAGTTTATCAGTACTTACAGTATGAGATGAAAAATCTTTCCAAGGAAGTTTTTAAAGTAATCTTTTTAGATGCCCTTTCCAGAGTTTTAGGAATAGAAACTCTATTTGAAGGCACCTTAACGGAAAGTGTAGTTTATCCTCGTGAAATTTTTGCCAAGGTTCTTGAAAAAAGAGCTGTAAGCTTAATTTTGGTTCACAATCATCCCTCTGGAAATTTGAAGCCCTCTAAAGCAGATTTAGCTATTACTAAAAAATTAATTTTAGCAGGAAATCTTTTACAATTTAAGATTCTTGACCATTTAATTATAAGTAAAGAGGGATATTTCAGTATGGCTGAAGAAGGAATTATGGAAAAGTTAGAGAGAGAACTTGAAGCTGAAGGATTATGGAAATAAAAATTGCTAAAAAAGCTGGTTTTTGTATGGGAGTAAGAAGGGCTTTAAATTTGGTTTTGAAGGCTTTAAAGGAGGAAAAAAAACCTATTTATACCTTTGGACCACTTATTCATAATCCCCAAACTTTGGAACTCTTAAAAAAATTGGGAGTAGAAATTTTAAAAAAACCTGAAGAGGAAGTTCCCTCTGGAATCTGTATTATAAGGGCCCACGGAATACCTCCTGAAGAAAGGGAACTTTTGAAAAAAAAACACCTTCTGGTAGATGGGACCTGTCCTCGAGTATTGAAAGTTCAGGCTTTAGCTAAAAATGCCGTAGAACAAGGAAAAGAGGTGGTTATTGTTGGAGATAAAGACCATGCTGAAGTAAAAGGAATTCTTGGATTTTGTAAGGGTAAAGGTTATGTAGTTAGTTCCTGGGAAGATCTTGAAAAATTGCCTCCTTTAAAGGAGTATTTAATTCTTTCTCAGACTACTCAAGACCAAGAACTTTTTAATACCTTAGCCTCTGCCTTAAAAGCTAAATATCCCCAAGGTGAAGTAATCAACACTATTTGTAAAGCCACAGAAGTTCGTCAAAGAGAAGTAAGACGCCTTTGTAAAGAATGTTCTACCATTATAGTAATCGGAGGAAAATTTAGTGCTAATACTAAAAGATTGGCTCAAATTGCAGAAGAAGAAGGAGCTAAAGTCTACTTGATAGAAAAACCAGAAGAATTACCTCTTTCCCAAATTGAAAAGCTTTCTAAAGTAGGAATTACAGCTGGAGCCTCAACCCCCAATTGGTTAATTAATGAAGTAGTTAATAAAATTAAAACTCAACATCTACTTTTTAGAATTTTTCAGATCCTTTCCTTTCTTTCCTTTACTCAGGTCTTAAGTTTTCTCCTTTTAATTTTAAGTTTAGTAAATTTTCTAATTTCTAATCCTGATAAAAATACCTTTCTTTTAATTTTGTTCTCAGGTTTTTTATTACTCTTTCATTATAACTTTTATGCCTTACAAAATAATTTCTCTTTCCTATTTTACTATCCTTCTAAACAAACCTTTTTTTTGGAAAATTCCCCTCTTATTAAAGCTTTTTTAATTTTTTTACTTTTTTTAATCCTTCTTACAGGATTTTTGGTAGAACCTAAATGGGTCTTTTTCTTTTTATGCTGTTTAATTTTAGAAAAACTTTTTCTTAAAAATTTTGCTTATTTTCTTTTGGAAATCCTCCTCCTTTTCCTTTTATTTTTTAGTTTTCCTATAAATTATAATCTTTTAAGTTTTAATTTGTTATTACAACTTATTCTTATTTTAATTTTTTTAAGATTATACTTAGAATTAGTTTACTTACAGACCGATGGTTTTTTACCTAAGGAATTTTGGATAGGTTTTTTTTCTTTTGACGAAAAAAAGATTTTAAAGGGATTAAAAATTTTTTTAGGGTTAGGAATTCTTTTAAACTTTCTTCTTATCTTAGAGAATCCCTTCTTCTTTTCAAACTTCCTAACTTGGTTTTTAGCCTATTTTATACTTTTTCTCTTAACTAAAAAACCTTTAGGACAAATCTTTTACTTAGAGTTTTTACTTTTTGTTCCCTCTGTTTCTCTTTTTATTTTAAGTATAATTTTTAAAACTCTTTTTTAAGAGGAAACAATGTTTACTGAGAAGGACTTTTATTTTATGAAAATTGCCTTAGAGGAGGCTGAAAAAGCTTTTAAAGAAGAAGAAGTCCCTGTAGGTGCCGTAGTGGTAAGTAGTCAAGGTGAACTTTTATCTCAAGCTCATAATCAAATCCTTAAGTTAAAGGATCCTACCGCCCATGCAGAAATTTTAGCTCTTCGTTTAGCAGCTTTAAAAATGGGTAATTATCGTCTTTTGGGATGTAAACTTTATGTTACCTTAGAACCCTGCCCTATGTGTGCCTATGCCATGGTTCTTGCCCGGATAGAGGAACTAATCTTTGCTACTCAAGATCCCAAAACTGGAGCTTGTGAAAGTATCTACCATATAACTAATGACCAAAGATTAAATCATCAAATAAAGGTTAAAAAAGGACTTTTCAAAGAAGAAGCTAGCTTTCTTTTAAAAAAGTTTTTTCAAAGTAAAAGATAATTATCTTAAAGAATAACAGTCTTTGTCCTCTACCTTACAAAGATTTACTAATTCCATGTGGAAGAGAGGAATGATATTATTTTTTAGTTCTTCTGAGGTAACTCCCAGAGCTGAGATTAATTCTTCTTCGGTTAGGGTTCCCTTTTCTTTAAGTAAAGCTAAAATCTTTTCTTGTAGAGGAGTTAAGGTTACGGATTCCTTAGTATGAAATTTAGCTGTAAAGGTAGCCCAAGGATCGCAAGTTTTAGGAGCACTCATTAATTCTAAATAACAATTTTCACAGAGATGTTTACCTTCATACTCATAAGAATCTTCCTTTTTTTCAATTACTACTCCACATTTTTCACAATTCATTTTTTACCCCCGCTAATATAAATATTTAATTCTTTTAAAATAAAAATTAATCTCAACTTAAATTTTGTCAAGATAAAAGATTTTCCCTTTTTATTTTAAATATGCCTAAGATAGAAGGCTTAAAAGATGTTATTACTTTCTTTTTAGGTGTGGAAATATATTAAGGGGAGCCGATTATAAAGTAAGGAACTTATAATTCCCATTAACACTAAGGAAGCTGTTTCTGCTTTTAAAATATAGGGAGAAAGGGAAAGCTTTTTAAACTCAAGTTTTTCTAAAAGTTCCTTTTCTTCCGGACTAAAATCTCCCTCAGGACCCGAAAGAATTAAAATTTCTTTAGTTTTTTTAATTTGCTCAAGTAAATCTTCAACTGAGATTTCTCCTTTAGGATAGGCTAATATTTTAAGAATGTTTGGAGAAGAAAGGGAGCTTAGAAAATTGGATAAGTAAACTGGAGCTACAATTTCGGGAAGAAATAATCTTCCTGACTGTTTTAAAGCAGAAAGGACTTTAAGATGGGCTTTTTTTAGAAAATTTGAAGAGGGTTTTTTGACAGAGTAGGTGCTATAAAAAGGAATAAGATGGGTAAAACCTAATTCTGTGGCTTTTTCAATCAGAAATTCCGTTTTATTTCCCTTTAACATAGGAATTAAAGCTTTTAAAGTAAAGGGAGGTTTTTCTTCACAGCGAAGAATTTTTAAGAGTCTGATTTTGACCAGAAGTTTTTTACCCTTTTCTTTTGTTTCTAAGATTTCTCCCTCAAATTCTTTTCCCTTTCCATTGATAAGTTTTATTTTTTCTCCCGGTTTTTTTCTTAAAACTTTTACTAAATGAAAGGCCTCTTCTTGAGAGAGAAATCCTTCTTCTTCTTCAAAGTCAAAAAAGAACCTTTCTCCAGCTTTCAAAGGATTCACCTTTAAAACTTTAGGAAGGCCTTGGGCTAAATTTGAAATTTTTTTCTATGATTTCCTTTAATTCTAAATAGCTATGGACATAAAAATCTGCTTTAAGATGGGGATTCTTGTAAGCTACTAATTTTACTTTACAGCTTTCACAAAGCCTTTGATCTACTTCCGAATCTCCTATGTAAAGAGCTTCATCGTTTTTAACTTTTAAGGTTTCAAGAATAGAAAGTAAGGCTTTAGGATCTGACTTAGGGGTATGAAGGGCACACATTATATAATCAAAAAAGGTCTTTAAGGAAAAGTGTTCCAAAACCGGTTCGGTGGAAGTGGTTCGGTTAGTGCAAATAGCAAGGTAAAAGTAATTTTTAGCCCATTTTAAAAATTCCCTTATACCTTCTTCTAAAACTAAGTAATCAAAAAATAAGCTGTAAGAGGTTTCTTTAGCAATTTTTTTAGCTTGGCTTAATTTTTCGGGAAAGTCTTTTAAAAGATACTCTAAGGCTTCCCAAACGGTGTGCATATGCACATATTCTACTTCTTGGAGTAAAAGAGGCTTGCGGTTAACCCTTTCTAAAATATAATTATAAAATTGAATATTAGCCAATTTAGAATCAAAGATTACCCCATCACAATCAAAAATGAGAAGTTTCAAAAAACTCATTTTTTTCTTTCTAAAAGATAATCTGAGATGAATAGGAGAAGTGTTTTGTAAAAGTTTTCGGGAATCGGATGTAAAGATTCTTTAGCCTTATTTACATAGTATTTAGCCCTTTTTAGAGTTTCTAAAAAACCTTTATTTTTTTCTATCAAAAATTTAGCTTCTAAGAAATCCTTTTCAGAGGTATTTTGATTTTTTAAAAGATAGAGAAGTCTTTTCTTTTCTTCTGGAAGTGCATTTTCTAAAGCATAAATTAATGGAAGGGTAACCTTTCCCTCTTTAAAGTCTTTACCCAATTCTTTTCCGGTTTCCAAGCTGGTATAATCTAAAAGGTCATCTATAATTTGAAAAGCCATTCCTAAGGCTTTACCGTATTCTTTAAGAGCCTTTCTTTCTTTTAAATTAGCTCCTCCCAGGATACTTCCTACTTCACAACAAGCAGAGATAAGAACAGCAGTTTTTCTAAAAATTACCTCTTCATAATCTTTTACAGTTAAGGAAGTATTATCTAAGTTTAGAAGTTGTAAAATTTCTCCCTCACTCATAAGAAGAGTGGTTTCGGTAATAACTTCCATGAGTTCGGAGTTTTTAAGAGAGCTGGCTATTCTTAGAGACTTAGCGTAGAGATAGTCTCCTACTAAAATGGTAGCTTGATTACCCCAGAGATTTCTGGCTGCCTTTCTTCCTCTTCTGAATTCAGCAGAATCTACTACATCATCGTGAAGAAGAGTGGCAGCATGAAGATATTCAAAAATTATAGAAGTTTGATAAATTAAAGCTTCATTTTTAAGGTCTTTTTTTGAATCTAAAAAAAGCTTAGCTGAAAGGACACTTAAAAGGGGTCTTATTCTTTTACCACCGGAAAAAATTATGTATTCACTTACTTGGTTAATAAAAGGGTAGTGGGAATTTAAGTAAAATTTAAGGGTTTTTTCAATATGAGTTAGTTCAGCTTTAATAGCTTCTAAAATTTGGGCTTTCTCCATTTAAAA
>JANXAD010000060.1 GCA_025062245.1 Thermodesulfobacteriaceae bacterium
CGGCTAAAACTTGTGTTTATCGGGTATGGGACTGTTCCTCCTAAAGCTTTCAATCCCACATTTGGCGGCTAAAACTTGTGTTTATCGGGTATGGGACTGTTCCTCCTAAAGCTTTCAATCCCACATTTGGCGGCTAAAACTTGTGTTTATCGGGTATGGGACTGTTCCTCCTAAAGCTTTCAATCCCACATTTGGCGGCTAAAACTTTTTACCCTAAACCAATTGGTGGACGATTTTTACCACTTTCAATCCCACATTTGGCGGCTAAAACAAGAGTATTTTGAGAATTGGGAATTATGTCCATTTATCTTTCAATCCCACATTTGGCGGCTAAAACAATTTTACAAAAATAACAAAATTGGGCAAAAAAACACTTTCAATCCCACATTTGGCGGCTAAAACAATCATACCAAGAGTTGTTCCGCCATCCGTTTTTGCCTTTCAATCCCACATTTGGCGGCTAAAACATTGTTCAGTAGAACAGTTTTTGAGAGTAATATTAACTTTCAATCCCACATTTGGCGGCTAAAACTAGTAACCTCTGTGGATAGATCGGAGGTTCATAATGCCTTTCAATCCCACATTTGGCGGCTAAAACCAGATCAAAAGTTGAAAGGTATACAAGTTGCATATAAAGGCTTTCAATCCCACATTTGGCGGCTAAAACTCGAGCGCAACTCCATCTACTAACCTTTCTTTTAGTCTTTCAATCCCACATTTGGCGGCTAAAACCCGAGAGCAAGAATCGCTGCGCTTTTGTTCTTCATCCTTTCAATCCCACATTTGGCGGCTAAAACCTGAGTTGTATGACAAGTTGGATTTAAAGGGTAAGGTCTTTCAATCCCACATTTGGCGGCTAAAACCAGTATTGGTGATCTGAAGTTATATGCAGAAAAGAACTTTCAATCCCACATTTGGCGGCTAAAACTTTGTTCCAAGCTAACTCAACCACTCTCTCTCCGTCTCTTTCAATCCCACATTTGGCGGCTAAAACCTTTTATTATTTCTTCTAACTCTTCCTGTGTTATTTCTTTCA
>JANXAD010000061.1 GCA_025062245.1 Thermodesulfobacteriaceae bacterium
TGGGATTGAAAGACTAAAAGAAAGGTTAGTAGATGGAGTTGCGCTCGAGTTTTAGCCGCCAAATGTGGGATTGAAAGGGTAAAGTTAAAATGCTTTGTAACGGCTTAAGCGGGGTTTTAGCCGCCAAATGTGGGATTGAAAGACGGGATTTAACGGATTTCCATACGTGCCTGTCTTTGTTTTAGCCGCCAAATGTGGGATTGAAAGTGTTCAGGTGGCAAGACAAAAAGATACTGACAGGTGGTTTTAGCCGCCAAATGTGGGATTGAAAGAGTCTCTATGATGGACTTGAGGAAGCGTTTCAAACTGTTTTAGCCGCCAAATGTGGGATTGAAAGGAAGCTAAAATGAGACAAGCCCTTGCTTTGATTGAGTTTTAGCCGCCAAATGTGGGATTGAAAGGGATAACCTCCGGCGATAACTGATTCTGTTCATAACAATGTTTTAGCCGCCAAATGTGGGATTGAAAGGAGTAGTCTTGCTCATAATTTTTTGCTTCTGGTCTGGTTTTAGCCGCCAAATGTGGGATTGAAAGCGGAAACGGTTAAAATACATTTACAAGGAAGATGATCGTTTTAGCCGCCAAATGTGGGATTGAAAGTAAGACCACCTCCTTATATGTGTTGTGTTTTTAGTAGTTTTAGCCGCCAAATGTGGGATTGAAAGCTTAGAGGAAGCGGAAAACTTTCGCTTGTTAGAACTGTTTTAGCCGCCAAATGTGGGATTGAAAGATGTCTTTGAGTAGTTGTGATAGGGTTGTTGTCACTCGTTTTAGCCGCCAAATGTGGGATTGAAAGTTGTGTAACTCCAGAACATCAAATGCTAATTTACTCGTTTTAGCCGCCAAATGTGGGATTGAAAGTTGTGTAACTCCAGAACATCAAATGCTAATTTACTCGTTTTAGCCGCCAAATGTGGGATTGAAAGTTGTGTAACTCCAGAACATCAAATGCTAATTTACTCGTTTTAGC
>JANXAD010000062.1 GCA_025062245.1 Thermodesulfobacteriaceae bacterium
CGTGGAAGGAGCCGTCGAGCAGGGTGACCTTCACATCGACGACGGGGTAGCCCGCCAGCACGCCGCTATCGGCGGCTTCGCGCACGCCTGCTTCGACAGCTGGGATAAACTCGCGCGGAATCGCGCCACCCACAATCTTGTTCTCAAAGATAATGCCCGAACCGGGTTCCGCTGGCTCTACCTGAAGGACGCAGTGTCCGTACTGTCCGCGTCCGCCCGTTTGGCGAATGAACTTGCCCTCGGCGCGGGCGGTGGTGCGGATGGTCTCTTTATAGGCGACCTGCGGACGCCCCTGGTTCGCGCTCACACCGAACTCGCGCTGCAGCCGATCGAGGATAATTTCTAAATGCAGCTCGCCCATGCCCGAAAGGATCGTCTGTCCCGTTTCGGGGTCCGTAGAGAGTCGGAGAGTTGGGTCTTCGGCAACGAGCCGCTGGAGCGCAGTGAGCAATTTATCCTGATCAGCTTTGGTTTTGGGTTCAACAGCAAGGGAGATGACGGGTTCGGGGAACTGGGGTGGCTCCAGCAGGATGGGATGACTTTGGTCGCAGAGGGTGTCGCCGGTGGTGGTCTGCTGGAAGCCGATCACGCCGATAATATCGCCGGCGAACGCCTCATCGATATCCTCACGGCGGTTCGCATGCATCTGCAGCACGCGCCCAACCCGCTCACGCACATCCTTGGTCGCGTTATACACATACGACCCCTTGCTTAGGCTGCCAGAATAGATGCGCACATAGGTCAGCTTGCCGACATAGGGGTCGTTTTGGATCTTGAAGGCGAGGGCGCAGAGCGGCTCCGAGTCGGAAGGTTGGCGCCATATTTCAGCGTGCGTGTCGGGGTGGATGCCGCGCACTGCGCCGATATCGATGGGCGACGGCAGGTAGTCGACCACTGCG
>JANXAD010000063.1 GCA_025062245.1 Thermodesulfobacteriaceae bacterium
ATAAGTCGGGCACTAAGGAAGGCGCTAAAATTAGAGAAAAGCTACTTAAAGAAAATAGGACAATGTATTGATTACGAGTGGATTAAAGCCTTAGTTTCGCTTATTAGAGGACTCTTTGGGTTGAAGGATGAAAACCTCCAATATGCTTACGAAAAAGTTAAGAGAGAGTATGGTTTAGAGCCACCTAAGGAAGATGAGTATGGTTTTTGTTATGTAAAAATCTATGACATTAAAGGTGATTTAGATAAGTTCTGGGTAGGTAGGGTAACTGAAGATAGTATGCTAAATAGCTTTTTCATTGAGGATTTAAATCGCGTCAAAGAGGGTTGGTCAAAGGGAAAAGGAGGGAAGGCCTTAGAGGCCTATCTCAAGGGTTTTTCGGGAAAAAGAATTGATGTTAGAACGAAAGAGGGATTAGATTATGCTTTAGAGAGTCTTGAGCCAAGGTATTTTCCAGAAGGTTGCTGGCCCTCTGAGCCTGATAGAGCTCCAAGTTTTAGTCAACAATTGGCAATAAACGAGATTTGGAAAAGATTTAATGTTGATGGGCAGTGGGAAAGGGGAATTTTCTCCGTAAATGGACCTCCCGGAACAGGAAAGACTACTTTACTAAGGGATTTGGTTTCAGCAATTATCGTAGAAAGGGCAAAGTATCTTTGTGAAAATAATCCCTTTGAAGAGAAAGCATCTGTGAAATTTAAAGATATTTATGCCTATAAGCTTGACGAAAAAATAAAGGAGTTCATTATAGTAGTTGCTTCTTCAAATAACACCGCAGTAGAGAATGTTTCCTTGGAACTTCCAAAGGAAGAGGCTATAGGCAAGAGTTTTATGGAGGAAGCAGAAAGCACCAACTACTTTAAAGAGGCAATTTCAAAAT
>JANXAD010000064.1 GCA_025062245.1 Thermodesulfobacteriaceae bacterium
CAAGTTTGGATAATTCTTCGTCAAAATAGATTATTTCACATACAACTGTTCTTCCAAGATAACCCTTATAAGAACACTGGTAACAACCCTTTCCTTTGTAATAGGTTTTTTCTTTTTCAAGTCCGTAGTATTCAAGTAATTCTCTCGGTGGTTGATAAGGTTCTTTACAATGGGGGCAGATTTTTCGGACTAATCTCTGAGCAATAACCCCTTTTAATGCAGAGGCTAACAGGTCACTCTTAATACCCATATCTTTTAGTCTAAATATAGAGGAGACCGCATCATTGGTGTGTAGAGTTGATAAAAAAAGATGCCCGGTAAGTGCTGCCCTTACCGCCATAGAGGCAGTCTCTTCATCTCTAACCTCTCCAACTAAGATAACATCAGGGTCTAATCTTAAAAAGGACCTTATAGCTCTTGCAAAGTTGTAACCTATTTCTTCGTTGACTTGAGTTTGTCTTGCCAGGGGTAATAGGTATTCTATAGGATCTTCCGCAGTTAAGACGTTTTTCTCCAAAAGATTTAGTCTTCTTAGAGAAGCGAAAAGAGTAGTGGATTTTCCAGAGCCAGTGGGACCTGTGATTAAAAACATTCCGTAGGGCTGATTAATAATTTCATCAATGAGTTGAATTTCCGGTGGATCAAATCCCAAATATTCTAAATTTTGAACCTGGGCTCCAGTAGGTAAATATCTAATCACGACAGTTTCCCCAAAGGAAGTTGGAGCAGTGGCTATACGAAGATCATATTTACTTTCAAGAAAAGTAAAGCTCATTCTTCCATCTTGTGGCCTTCTTGTTTCCGCAATATCAAGTTGGGAGCGAATTTTAACAACATTAATTAATCTTCGAAAAACAGTGGATGGAAAAACTATTG
>JANXAD010000065.1 GCA_025062245.1 Thermodesulfobacteriaceae bacterium
TTAATCAATTTCAAAATTTAGTTAAAGTACCAATAAAAAAGTAGTATTAAAAATATCAAAAAAAATATTTATATAAAAATTATAAAAAATAAAAAAATGTATATGTTTGGTCTTTCTAAAAAATTAAAAAGGAGATGTTCATGTTTTTTCTACCTCTCCTAATCTCACTAAAGAAGCTAAGAGGTTAGAAAAAAACTTAAGGCCTATCAAAGAAGCTTTCTCAAGAGAAGAGGTTTTCCTTAGGCTTAAAGTTATAGAGCTTCGCGATAAATATGGCATTGAATGAAAAGAGCATCTTAAGGAAAAAGTTAGGTAAAGAGTTAGAAAAAAAGCTCAGAGGAGGATTTTATAGAGTATAAGGAGGAGAAGTTCTTTTAAGGATTGAGAGGACTTTAACACAATGGATTGATAAATGATTTGATATGTTATAATGGTGAGATAAACCCCATGACTTAAATAATAAGCCACCTTTAAGATGGTATGGTGAAGAATATATAAAAAATACCATGTAGTCCCAAATCATATGGACTCATATGTTGGCTTGAATTTATGAAAGGTTAAATTCTCATGAAAGAGACATGAAGCTTCCTATTGGGATTCAAAGTTTTTAGAAGATTAGAAAAGAGGGGTATTATTATGTAGATAAAACCTATTTTGTCAAGAAGCTTTTAGATGGGGGAACCTATTACTTTCTTTTGCGGCCCAGAAGGTTTGGAAAGTCCCTTTTTTGGATACTTTGAAGGAGGCCTTTTTTGGAAGAAGAGAACTTTTCACTGGACTTTATCTTGAAAAACACTGGGATTGGGAAAAACGCTATCCTGTGATTCATATTGACTTTGGAGGTAGAAGTTTAGAAACTGAGAAGGCCTCTTATT
>JANXAD010000066.1 GCA_025062245.1 Thermodesulfobacteriaceae bacterium
AGGTGAGATGGTCTAAATATTAGAATATTAGGTATTAAAAGAATAATTCCAGAGAGCCATATAGGTTCCACATCTTGTGTATTGGCACAAACATGGTCATGGATTGACTCATTAATTCCATTGCTGCATCACGATCAGTAGACATTAATTGTTGAGCTTGCTTTACCCACTTTTCAATGTCTTTTATCTTTCTTGGGGTTTCTAACCAGTTAGCAGAGCCGTAGTAGTTAAACCAATAGTGTTGGAAGCCCACTCTCAGCATGGCTCTTCCGTTTTTAGTAAGTTTTTGTCCAACGGGAAGATCCTGTTGCCAGTAGATTTCCGCCACGTGTCCGCGGGTGGAAAGTTTATTCATGTAGGGATCGTCACTTCCCACATGGAAGGGCATCCACCACTTGGAACCATAGTTATATTCTAATCCAAGCTTGGCGCCATTCACTTGGGGCACAGGAAATCTTACGCCCGCATAGAGGGCATACCCCGTGCGAGTTTTTTTCTTTATTTGAGTAGGATCCATAGACATACCATTTAGAAGGGTGTAATACATGTTCATGCGCGCATGATAGAAAGTTCCTGTTCCATTCGAGAAGTAAATGTCCATGGGCATCTTTCCAATGGCTTTTGGTTCTGCAATGCTCATGCCTAAGGAGAGGAAGTAGTCTGTATCTCTTAATCCAAAGAAGTTGACCTTTTTGTGAGTCCAGGTTAAGCCAATTTCGTAAATGTCGCCAAGATTGGTTCTTGGCTTCATGCTTGCTGGCATATACATACCAAAGGCAGGGTTAAACATGTAGAGATCTCCACTGGGAAAATCAAAGATGTCCTGAGCTTTGAAGGCCTGGAAATTG
>JANXAD010000067.1 GCA_025062245.1 Thermodesulfobacteriaceae bacterium
CATTCGGTGATACCACTAGTGGACATATCACTAGTACTCCGTATTTCCTACTACTATGTATAAGCTTATGTAGGGTATGACTTGTAGGTTCAACATCATCATCCATAAGCCATAACCAATCGTAGCCTTTTTCGTAGGCTCGCTTTACTCCCTCGTGGTAACCACCAGAACTTCCTGTATTCTCGTGCATACGAACATAGTGGACCCTTATCTCTTGACCATCTACAAGATTTTCTATCGTGAACTCTCTTTCCCAGGGCTCCGCTAAATTCTCAGGTGGTAATTCCCTAATATAACCATTTTCTCTTAGAAACTCTGGGGTGCCGTCAGTAGAAGCATTGTCAATTATGTAAATTCCCTGCACGGGACTTGTTTGCCTTCTTATTGCTTCTAAGCATTCAAGTAGTAGTTTCTTCCTGTTATATGTCACGACAACCGCGCATACTGTTTCTCTATCCTCATTCATTTTACTTCCTCCTCAAAAACTTCTAAAGCTCTTTTAACTACATCATCCATATCATAATATCTATACTCTGCAAGTCTACCTACTAACACCAAATTATCAAAACCCTTTGACATCTCATAATATATCTCATACTTCTTGCGAGCGTCTTCAGTAAATAATGGATAGTATGGTGTTTTACCCACTGAGTAGTCCTCTGGATATTCTATGGCTATTGTAGTCTTTCTCGTATCTACGGGATGAATATGCTTAAACTCTGTTATCCTTGTAAAATCATAATTATTTGGATAGTTGACAGATGCAACCTCTTGGTAAAACTCCTTGTCGATGATCTTAAAATCAAATCTTA
>JANXAD010000068.1 GCA_025062245.1 Thermodesulfobacteriaceae bacterium
CGTTGTGACTGCTATTTCGCCATTTTGTGTTTTAGCCGCCAAATGTGGGATTGAAAGCAAAACGGTATACAATTGGATTGAACTTGGGCACCTGGTTTTAGCCGCCAAATGTGGGATTGAAAGAGAGGGGGTAAGTAAAAAATTATCTAAACCAATAAAGTTTTAGCCGCCAAATGTGGGATTGAAAGAGTAAATCGTCTTTCCTATACTTCTTCCCACTACCTGTTTTAGCCGCCAAATGTGGGATTGAAAGTGGTATAATACAAATGTGTCAGCTGTGTTTATTGCAGGTTTTAGCCGCCAAATGTGGGATTGAAAGAGCTCACCCTGGAGATCTTTAGGGAGTCTACCTACAGTTTTAGCCGCCAAATGTGGGATTGAAAGTAAAGGCTACTTCCATTTCCACTCGGGCGTGTTCCAGTTTTAGCCGCCAAATGTGGGATTGAAAGAGGAATACCCTTTGCAAAAATTCTCCTATCATGAGGGTTTTAGCCGCCAAATGTGGGATTGAAAGAAAGGTCCTACGGGAAACTTTGTTTTCCTGAGGAAGGTTTTAGCCGCCAAATGTGGGATTGAAAGAAAGGTCCTACGGGAAACTTAGTTTTCCTGAGGAATGTTTTAGCCGCCAAATGTGGGATTGAAAGGTCTAAATCTACGACTCCGTAAGCGTTGGCACCAAGGTTTTAGCCGCCAAATGTGGGATTGAAAGTCTGTAAGCTTTGTTTTCACTTCAGGTGGCAAACTTGTTTTAGCCGCCAAATGTGGGATTGAAAGGGAATAAGA
>JANXAD010000069.1 GCA_025062245.1 Thermodesulfobacteriaceae bacterium
GGTTCCTCCACATGCTCTGTGACCTCAAAGGCAGTGATAACTTTATAGGGACCTTTAAAGTCTGCAGGCAATTCCTTTAGAGTAAGAACATTAGCTATTTTTAAGCCGTAGCGAGAGGTGCCTATCTTACAGGCTTCTTTGCTGGCCTCTGTTCCATAGACCTCAAAGCCAAAGGATTTAGCAATTAACAGAAAGTTGCCCGTTGAGCACCCTATGTCTAAGAGTTTTCCCTTAGGAAGTAGGGATAATAGAGGTAAAAGCACGTTAAACCTTGGAACCCTTTTCCATTTCTCCCTCTGTTTGGCCTCATCCTTTTCCACATGTTTGTACACAATATCATATCGAAAGCAAGCGGTGTAATTAAACAATCCTTGATAATCTCCCTGGTAAGCCTGATCATAATCCATAGCCTTTACCGGATAGGTAAACTGAAGGCCACAGGAAGGGCATTCAAAGACCCGATGCTGATTTATAACCTCAAAGAGTGCAAATGAGCCAGAATGTTGACAGAGGGGACAACTTTCTGGCAGGGGATAATTTTTTTCTGAGGCAAGGAGAGCGTCCTTTAAGGCTAAGTAGACCACCTTAGGAGGGATACTCTCTAAGCAAGGGCTATAAAACTGATTCTTCAGTTTAGCCTCAGGGCAGGGCTCGGCCAGGGCGTGGATGCCACAGGGTGATTTACAACTCTGCCCCGTGTAATTAGGCCTTAGCGGTATCACCGTAGGGTAGGTTTCAGATCTCAGGCTTGCCTCTATGGGACCTGC
>JANXAD010000006.1 GCA_025062245.1 Thermodesulfobacteriaceae bacterium
CATTATTAAACTCATAGAGGCGAATTTTTCTTTTTTCCTTATCTCTTTAAAAAGCTCTATAGCATTACCATCAGGTAATATGTAAGAAGAAATGAGTAAATTAGGTATTTCCTTTTCATCTACCAGATTTTCTAAATAAAAAAGGGTTTCTTTTAAGGAAGTAGTATCAATTATATCTTGAGTAAAATCCTTTAGTAAGGATTTTAAGATTTTTTTAAAACCCTCAAAAGGCTCTACTAAAAGAATTTTCATTCCTAAAATAGTTCAATTATATTTTAAAAATTATAATCTTTTACCTAAATTTTCAAATAGCTCCATTTATCAATGAAGGAATTACCTTTCTAATTTTTTAAGTTTTTAGATTTTTTCTTCAATCTTTGAAACTGTTTGAAAGTTATTTAGGATGAAGGTGCATTCCCATTTATGAGGAAAGCCTTGTTCTCGCTATTTGGATTCTCAAAAAATTTATCCCCTTTTTTACAACCTCTCTCTCCCCCCTCCTGCATAAGTTCCACCTCTTATTGGAATGTAAGAAAGTGGTAAAATTAAAAATCAAAAAATCAATCCCAGAAGCGCCTCTCCATGTATTCTTTTACTATCTCTCCAAATATTATTCAAGATACAAAAAATGCTTGAAATACTCAACTCTATTAAAGAAGCCTCTTCCCAAGAGGAAGTTCTCTTTAAGGTTAAAAGTCATAGAATTTCATAACAAATATGGCACTCAAGCTACTAAAGAAGCTTATGGAGTATCTAAAAGCACTGTTTACAGGTGTGGGTATCCAGACCGAGAACACCAAAGAGGAAGGCTCAAAAGAAGTGGAGAGCAGAAATAGGTAAGGAAAAGCTTAAGCCTTTTGTGGATAGATTTTGGTAAGAGGGGAATGAGGAAAGGTGTCGGTATCAACGATAGGGAGAATAATAAGGTATTTGAAAGAAAGGGGGTTAATTTGAGGGGAGGAAGGAGTGAGATTAAGCTTTATGCAAGGATAGAAAAGCTTGTGAAGATATTGAAAAAGAAGAGGAATAAGAGGAGATATAGAGGCAAGAGGGGGGAAAGCGCCTGGGGAGCTAGTGCAGATAGATAGCTTAGTGTATTTTTTTGAATGGGATAAAGAGGTATATAATAGCTGGGATAGATACCCATAGGAGATTTGGATTTGCACCTGAGTATAGGAATTTATCAAGTAGGAGTGGGAAGGATATTATGAAGAGGGGTGCAGAGGGATAAGGGGAGTTGAGTTTTGGGGGGAAATTGAGAGGTATTTAGAGGAGGAGGGGATAGAGCACTATTTTAATGATTCGAGAAATCCTAAGGGGGATAGTTATGTTTGAGCAATTTAATAGGAGGTTAGATGCGGATTTGATAGATTATATGGAGGAGGAGTTGGGCTATGATATAGAGGGGTTTAACAGGGAGATGATGAAGTTATTTGTTGTGGTATAATGTGGAGAGGAGCCTTATGGATTGAGTAATCAATCGCTGTTAAGATGGTGTTGCGAAAATTAGGTCAAAAATTCTACTCAGTCCCCAATCATATGGACTCATACAGTACCTTGACAAAATCGATTTTTTCTTTAAATTGTAAATCAAAAAAGAAGGAGGGTAGTTATCTGTGCCACATCATAAATCTGCTAAAAAAGCCCTAATTCAAAGTGAAAAAAGAAGATTAAGAAATAGAATGTTCAAAAGTAGAGTTAAAACTGAAATTAAAAAGTTTTTTAGTTATTTGGACAAAGGAGAATTGGAAAAAGCTGAAGCTCAACTTAGATTAGCTCAAAGTTTGCTCCATAAAGGAGTAAGTAAGGGCATTCTTCATTGGAAAAAGGCTGGGAATAAACTCTCTAAATTATTTTATAAGTTTAATAAAGTTAAAGGTCAAGTAGCTTCTTAATATAGATTTTAAAATTTGAAGGGGATGTAGCTCAGAGGGAGAGCGCCGGAATCGCACTCCGGAGGTCGGGGGTTCAATTCCCCTCATCTCCATTTTTTCTTATGAAAAGGAGAAAAAATTCTTTAAACTGACTCAATTTCTTTTCCCTATACTTAGCAGATACCCTCCCCTTGCTATACAACTTTTATCTTACCTTAACTTCCAAAACATTTAAAAAAACTTAAGCTATTATTTTGGGGAAAAGTGAATTTTTCCCTCCATTTTTTGAAGAAAATATAGTATCTAAAAAACAACTTTTTACAGATGGGAAAAATTAAAGGTCTCTCTTTTTAAAAATATTTTAAAACTTCGTTATCTCCAAGGATATCAAATACCTTTTACCTCTTGAGCTAAATCCTTAAAACTAAAAACAAATTTCAAAAATTTAATTTATATACCACCTACCTAACTTTATCTACCTTAAGAAAAACAAGAATTTTAAGAGATCCTTTTTAAATTAACTTTCCATTTCCTGAATTTCTCTTTTTAAAATCTCAATTAAAGCCTCTACCATTCTTTTCCCTTTTTCAAAAGAAGCTTTTTCAGGATTTCCCCAAATTCCTGAAGACCAGTACTTCTCTTTTTCATGGACCACCCTAAACTTAGGAAAACAGGGATAATCCTCAAATCCTCCTTTTTTGACCAGTTCAGGTTTTAAATACATAATTAACGAAGTTTCCCACTCTCCTGCATGCGAATCACTCTCAGAAATTTTAAGTTCAGTTAAAACTTTTTTTAAAAGTTGATAAATATCTGCTACAAAAAATTTAACCTCTTTAGCCTCTTCTAAAAAGGTTTCTGCGGTATCTATAATATAGGCTAAATGTGTTTTTCCAGCATGCCCTGAAAGAATAAAAAAGTTTTTAAACCCCTGTCGATAAAATTCTGAAAGAAGATTCAAAAGAAGATTTTTTAAAACCTCACCTTTTAAACTTATAGTTCCATAAAGAGGCTTGGTACTCCGACAAAGTCCATAATAGATAGGGGGAGCAATAAAGACCTTTACTTCCTGGATAAGTTTTTTACATACCTCGTAAATAGTATAAAGATCTGTAGCTAAAGGTAAATGGGGGCCGTGAGATTCAATAGAACCTATGGGAATAATTATAGTTTTTATTTCCTTAGAAAGCTCCTTAAACTCTTCAGAAGTAAGTTCTTCTATTAACATAATTAAAAAATATAACAAAAAATTGATAGATTTGAAGGATGTATAAGTTCATAAGATTAGCTACATTTTAAACCTATTATCTTTATGGCCTTATATCTTTCCCAATTAAAGTTAGAAATATTTTTATTCCCCTTGCTAAGATCAATACCTATTAAGTAGATTTCCCGATAATCCTCCTTATACTTTTCTTGACAATTTTTGCTCTTTAAAACCTTTATAACCTTTGGAGTTTTACCCCCATCTTCCACAGCCTTAAAATCAAGAATAATAGCCCTATCAGAAAGGAGAATACTTGAATCAAGCCTTCCTTTGTTTGTAAAATCCTCCCCTATTACAGGCAATCCTGCCTCACAAAGAAAATTATAAACCACACTGACATAATAACCCCCTCATATCAGCTCAAGCTCATTTTTCCTATTTATTTAAAGCCTTTCTTAACCTCTTTATTAGGATAAATTCGCTTATAAAAACTCCTTCTCTGCTTGCTTCATATCCTTTAACAGTGGCTCCATAGTCCCACATCAAAGGTATCAAGAAGATACAAGGATTATATGTTATATCACTCCCTAATAGCGGATAAATCTTTGCTTTTAAGCGCATAATCAAAAACCCTCTCAAGCTCTTCTTGAGTATATCCACAAGAAGTAGCCTATCTGAGACTTAAAGTAATATTTTGAAGCTGATTAGGTCTTGAAAAAGGGAGACCTTAAAAAATTTAGAAATCCCTGTTGGAAAAATAACTCTTTTTTCCCTTCAATTTTATCCCAAATAGACTTGTCATATTCATCAATAAGAACCACCACCTTCTTTTGATATTTTTCATAAAGTTTTTCTACTAATTCTATAAGTTTCCTTTCTAAAGAGTTCTTCAGTTAGACCTATCTCATATCTCTGGAATAATTTTAGAGTTTCGGTCTTAGCCTTTCCAAACTCAATATGAATAACTGGATAACTTCTTTCCCAGTTCCAGTCTTTCTTAAGATAAAGTCCTTCAAAGGCTCTCTTCTTCCCAAAAAGCTTGTTTAAGAATATCCGAAAATGAAGAATTCCCAAATCTTCTGGGACGGAAAGGAAAAATAATACTTTCCTTCATCTACAAGTTTTTTTTACAAAAAGGTCTTATCCACATTAGTAATACTCTTCAGTTCGAATCTTCTCAAAACTCTTTCTTCCAATAGGTAGCTTTTTAAAACGAATAACCAATACGGCACTTTTTAAAGCCTAACTAAGAACTCTCAAGAAAAAAGGAAAGTAAAGTGGAAACCTTGAACTTATAAACTACTTGATATGGTATAAAGAGTTAATACACAGTCCCAAATCCTATGGTCTCATACATTAAGTTTTCAAATTTAATATTATGGTGTAAGATAAAGGTTAACAAAGTAATAGATTTTTTAAAAGTATAATAAGATTTAACAGTGTGTTTATAGATTATCTGATTGGACATCCTATTAAAGGGGTTACCTAGTTTAAGTATATATTGGAAAAATTTAAAAAAAACCAGTTTCAGTCTAAAAATCTTAGAAACTAATACCCAAAAATTAGATTTTATGATTAAAAAATTAATTAAAAAAGTACTATATAAGTGGACAGAAAAGCTCTTTTTTGAATTCGTAGAGGAATTTTTTAAAAAAGGTGTTTTCTTTGGAAAGAGTTTAAGAAAAAAACTTCTTATCTTCCTTATTTCGTTTTTTTTAATTTTAGGATTAATACTATTTACCCTATTAATAGCCATTCTTTATTTAATTTATTATTTACTAATTAAATTATGGGAATTTATAAAAACTTATATTTTTGAATTTATAAAGTTTAGCTTTTCCTTTATCATAAAATTAAATTTTTAGAAAAAATAGGGGAAAAAGCCTCTACAATAACATTAAACTCTAAATTTAGGTTTTCCAAAAATAATGGAAGGGAAAGTCTGCCACAAAAACTTTTATTTTTGCCAAGTTAAAGAGGTAATTAACCAAATATAGTCAGCTTTAGGGTCTGAAATTTTTACCTTGTAGGAAGTAACTAAAGTATAATATCCTTCCTTTAACTTCAGATCTTCTACTTTTAATTTAACCATTCCTTGAGAATCTGTCTTAGCAAGTTCTTTATGAAAGGCGTTAAGAACAGAAACCCCTTCCACCGGTTTTCCCTCATACAAAATTTTAACCTCTATCAAATCTCTCTTTTCAAAAGGATTATCCATAAATAAGGGTTCAAGCCTAATTCCTAAAGGCTTTTTTAAGATAGGGGTATCAGAAAAAATTCCCTTCGTGGCTTGAATAACCATAAAACTTTCCGTAACCTGTAAGCCCTGTTTTTGGGCCTCAATTTTATTCATTCTTTTTCTACCTTCTGAAGTATTTACAAGATAGACCTCTTCCATAGAAGCTATAATAATAGAAGGTTTCCTATTTACTAATAAGACCAAAGCTTTATCTTCAGTTTTTTTATTAAATTTAAGAGATCTTTCCCTTTCATCAAACACTTTAATTTCTTTAATTCTTTCAGGATTATAAGGCTCAACCTTTCCCTTATGTCCCCAAAAAATTTTAAACTCCCCCTTTTCTTCTTCTATCCAAAGCATATGGGAAAATCCTAGGTGGAACTTTAAAAATACTAATAAAATAGCTAAAACCCAGGGTTTAAAAAATTCCTTCATAACCTTTTCCCTCCCTAAAAATTATTTTTAAATCTAAATCTATATAAAAAAATACCTACTAAAATAGTTAAAAATCCTGCTAAAAGAGTCAAAGGTTTAGTTATTATGCTAAAAAAAACGATCCAAAGATTGGCTAAGATAAAGAGCCCTGCACTGAGCACTAATTTTCTTTTTAGCTTTATAAGCCCAAAAGCTGTAAGACTTGCACACAGAGATAAGGTAAAACCAATATAAAGAAGAAGGGCTTCAAAGGAGGAAGTTAAAACCATAAAAATAGCTATGATTGCCTGAAGAAGAATGGAAAAAACAGGAGTCTTAGTTTTAGGATCTACTTGAGAAAAAATCTTAAAAAAGACTTTATCCCTGGCCATAGCATAATAAACTCTCGGTCCTGCTAAAATCATAGCGCTTAAAACTGAAAGTAGTCCTAAGGTTATCCCTAAGGTAAAAAGAAAGGAAATACCTTCTCCAAAGAGTTTCTCTGCGGTTTTAGCTCCAATTTCCAAAACCCCAGACATTTCATTAACCGAAAGGACCCTTAGATAAAGAAGATTTAATCCCATATAAAAACCTATCACCGTTAAAGTTCCAAATAAAAGAGAAAGAGGAATATTTTTTTCAGGATTTTTGATTTCTTCCCCTACATAGGTTGCTGCATTCCATCCACTATAAGCATACATTACATATATAAAAGAAACAGGAAAACCTAAACTAAAAACTGATTCCCTTTGAGGAATTAAATCGGCAAGCTCAAACTGAGTAAAACTATCCTTAGCACCTAAAAATCCCAAAGTTAAAAACACAAGAATAAAGAGTATTTTAAAAATTGTAATTCCAGTTTGAAAATTAGCTCCTATTTTGACTCTTTGAAGATGAATAAAGGATAAAATTAAAATCGCCAAGATGCTTAAAATAGTTGAGTAAGATAGGGTTAACAAAGGAATTTGATTAATTTTGAGATTTAATCCAAAATCTTTGAAGTGAAAAAGTTCTAAAAGGTATTTAGAGAAAGCTATAGCTGTGGCTGCAATAGGTGCTGAAAAGCCAACTATAAGAGAAATCCAACCCGCTATAAATCCAAAGGCTTCTCCCAAGCTTTCCTTTAAAAAAGTATATTCTCCTCCAGCACGGGGAAACATTTTTCCAAGTTCAGCATAAGATAAAGCACCAAAAAGGGAGATAATTCCTCCTAAAAGCCAAACTAAAAGAAGAGCTCCAGGATCTCCAACTTCTTTAAGAATAAAGCCAGAAGTTGTAAAAATTCCTGTGCCAATGGTATTTCCTATAACTAACATAACTGCAGGAATAAGCCCAAGATCTCTTTGAAGACTCGTAGAAAAAGATTTAGTTTCCATAAGAAAAATCGCCTATATATACTAAATATTCAAAAGGAAGTTTTACATCCTTTATTTTTTCGTATATGTCTTCAAAAGTTCCAGCTATTACCCTTTCCTTTTCTCTAAAACCGGCATAAAGCACAAAGATCACTTGAGTTTTAGGAGAATAGTATTTTTCAATCTTTTTTAAAACCTCAGTTATATCTTTTATTCTCATAGTAAAAAGCACCAGATTAATTCCTGTTTTAGCAAGATTTTCAAGGTCGGAAAATCCAGAAACTAAAGCTACCCCACCTGCCTTTCCTCCAGTAACCCTACTCTTTATGGCTGCATTGGCAGCATTAAAAGAACTAACCCCAGGAATAATTTTAGGATTTAAATCTTTAAAGGCATCCATATACCAAATATGGGGTCCAAAAATAGTAGGATCTCCATCTTCTAAAACTACCACCGTTTTACCCTGCTTTATGGCTTCTCTTATAATTTGGTTTATCCTTTCAAATTCCCTTTGTTTTTCCTCTAAGTTAAACCTTGGGTCTGGCTTTTTATAATAAACCCAATAAATTCCAAAACCAGCATCATAAACCTTTTTTCCTTGAATAAGTTCCTTCATTCTTTCACAAGTCCAAGGACTACAAAAAATTATCTCCGCCTTTTCAATAACCTTTAAGGCTTTAAGAGTTAAATTATCCAGCTCATCTTTATCTCCTACTCCTGTGCTAACAAGATAAAGTTTTCCTTCCGGAGTCTGAGCCAAACTTAAACCTATAGCTAAAACAAAAAAGATGATACTTAAAAAAATTTTTCTCATCTCCTACCCTCCAGTTTTTTAAATAATATTTAAAAATAATAAACTTTACCTTCAAAGTAAACTTTCCCTTCTAAGGAAGCGTAATATACAGCAACTTCCATAGAGTCAAGATAAGGCTTAGCTACTGCTATTATAGTATATAGAATTTATCTTAGTTTCCTTTTCCCTAAAAATTCCATAAAATCTAAAGGGGGCTCCTTAAAACCAAAGAGTTTGTATAAGGTTTGATTGCTTACTATTATCTTTTTCATAAAACTTTTACCTCCTTTAAATATCTTTTTAAAACTTAAAGGATAAAGAGCTAAACAGGGTAAAAGGGGGCCCTGGATAATAGCCTGGTATAAAATATTTTTTATCCAAAAGATTATAAAGTTCTAATCCGATTTTGAAATCCCTTATTTTTAAAGTTTTAAACTCAGGTATGGTATAAGAAAGTTTTAAATCTATCAGTGTATATTCAGGAATTTTTTCGGTAAACCTGAGGTCTCCATAAGCTTTACTTACATATCTAAGCATGGGAACAACTTCTAAACCCTTCCAACTCATTATTATTCCTGAAACAAGCATTCTCTTGGGAACATTCACTACCTGTTTTCCATCAACCCTATAAGTAATTCCTTGACTGGTAATATTTCCGTCATATTTTAACCTTACATAAGAGGGATTAAAAAAGAAAGAAACTTTATTTGTAAAATGATAAATTGTACTAAGCTCAAAACCATATCCCTTTGCTTTTCCAACAAAGGTGTTAAAACTTACTGGACGATTAGTGGTAGGATCAAGTAAAAGCTGAGTAGGATGGTCGGGATCTTTCCATCCTGGTGTAATAGGAGTGTTTAAATTTTTATGTTTGGAAAAATAAATAGTAGGATAAAGTTCTAACCTTGAAGTTCTTACTCTTAAACCTAAATCTATATTATCTGTCTTTTCAGGATTAAAGTCTTTAAATAAATCATTAAGGGTTATCCCAAGCTTTCTAAATTTATCGTATAGCCTATAATAAAGACTAACAATAGGCATATACATATAGGGTGTTTGAAAGGTCCTTCCAGCACTGAGATAAACTTCTAAGTTTGGATTTAGATTATAAGACAATCCCAAAGAGGGAAGCCAAACTGAATAGCTTTTTCCACCATGATCAAGTAGAGGTTCTCTTTCTAAGTAAGGTGTTCCATTAGGAGTATACTTAGTGATATACCCTATGTTTTTACTATCCTTAGTTTCTAAATATTTAAGGCCTATTTGCCAGTTGAATTTATTAAACCTTCCAGAAAGTTTGACAAAAGGACTTTTTATAGGAGATTTACCCTTACTTTTAAGAACTCTTCCCCATCCCACAAAGTTTAAACTTCCATCAGGATTAAGCCAATAATTTTTACCAGGAACATCTATCCATTCGGAATCTTGATAATGATACCCTAATAGTCCCTCCAAAGTTTTATAATTAAAGACTATTTGCGAGATTAGGCCATACCTTTTAACCGTCCACCCACTATAGGTAACACCAGGCTTAGATCCTTTAAAGCCCGAAATTCTACTACTTCCCTCCCAATCGTCTTTCTCTTCTTCTCTATAATAAGGTTTTAGCTCTAATCCTATGTAAGGAGAAATCTTGAAATTCAAAAACCCCAGAAAGTCCCAATTACTCCATTCTACTTTAAAAAACTTGTAATACTGCCAATCCACGGAAGAGTTCCCTGTAAGATAGGTATTATAATCCCACCTTCTATACTCACTTAAATTATCTGCTTGAGCATAGGAAAGACTTCTATATTTATGATGGGAAATATCATTATAATTAACCCAAAGTTTTATATTTATAGATTCACCGATAGGTTGAACTAAAGTAAAATTCACATTATTTCGAGGTCCCATCTTTCCTTTTCCTCTCCATTTATCTGCTTCAGTATAAGAATAGGAAAGTGAAAGCTTAGTTCCATAGGGAGTTATTTTCCCTGAATCAACTCTAACATAGCTTTTAAGGTAGTCAAACATTCCCAAAGCTTGGTTAAACTCTATTCCCAATTTATCCTTAGCCCATTTGGGTCGTAATTCTACTACCCCACCTCTTGTTCCAGCTCCTGTTCCAAGTTCAACAGGTGCAATCCCTTTATATACTCCTATATTTTCCAAATTTTCAGAATCCAGAAGGTAGTGTCTGGGTCCTATGGGATTTCCTCCATAGATAGGGATACCTTCAACAGACATAGTTCCCAGTCCCCCACTAACACCTCTTACCCGAATGGTAGTATAAGTGGAAGCAAGATTAGCAAAATCAGGAGACTCAAACATAATTCCCGGTAAAATACTAAGAATAGACCAAATGGTGCTACTTCCCTGTTGTCCCCTAATTTCTATTCCCTTTGGGGTGATCTCAGTTCCTGTATACACTGTCTCTGCAGTTTCCTTAGTAGGAACAAGAATTCGTTCTCCCTTTACTACGATCTCAGGAAGTTCTTCAGCCTTCCTAAATTCTTCACTTCTTTTAAGTTCCTCTGCTAAAACTGAAGAACTTAATACTAAACCTGTTATCAATCCTAAAATTGTAGAACTTATAAAAAATTTCTTTTTCATATCCCCTCCTTTTATAATATTTTTAAAATTTTTTTTCATTTTTTATAACTTAAAAATTATTTTTGTCAATGAAATTTTATTTATTTTTAAAAAAATTTATAATTTTAAGTTTAAGAACTTAGCTTAGTTAATAAAACTTACCTTGAACTTTTTAAAAAGTAAGAAAATTTCTTTGTAAAAATCCCCTTGCATAAGTTTAGTCTCCTTAGAAAAAATTAAAAACTTAAGAAAGGATCTATTGATGCTTTCTATTCTTCCTAATCTTATTAAAGAACCTAAAGGGTAGAAAAGGTAAACTCTATAAAAAACCTCTTTTAAAGAAGAGGTCCTCTTTAGGCTTAAAGTTATAAAGTTTCTGAAATTTTAAACAAAAATATTTTAAAGGAGGGAAAGTTAGGTGAAAAGCTTGAGAGGACATAGAGTAGGATTTTATAGAGTGTAGGAAGAAGGAGCTGTTAGGGGATTAGAGGCCTTAAACACCATACTTGACAAAAATGAAAAAAGCATTAGTATTACTTTTACTAAAATTTTAGCACATTAAGATTTAAAAAATAAAAAAACAAATTTTATGGAACATTTGGCTCTAATTATAGATTATGGAATCATTGGAATTCTCTTATTTCTTAGTGTAATTGCCTTAGGGATAGGAATAGAGCGTTTTTTTTACTATAAAAAAATAAAATTGCAAGATTTCAGAGACAAAAAAGAACTGGAAATAGATTTAACTAAAAATCTTTATCTTATAGCCACTATTGCTTCTAATGCTCCTTACATAGGCCTTTTAGGAACAGTTTTAGGAATTATGTTGACCTTTTATAGCATAGGACAGGAGGGACTAATTGAGAGTAAAAAGGTTATGATTGGTTTAGCTTTAGCTCTAAAAGCTACAGCCATAGGACTTTTGGTTGCTATTCCAGCCTCTGCTATTTATAACTTTCTATTAAGAAAAGTTAGAGAAAAACTTGCTCTTTGGGAAATAGAAAATGGAAGAGAAAGAATTTGATAGTATTAATGTGATTCCTTTGGTAGACATAATGTTAGTGCTGTTAACTATAGTTTTGACGGCAGCTACTTTTATCGTTCAAGGTAGTCTTCCTGTCGATTTGCCTAAGGCTTCCCAAGTTCAACCTTTAGAAATGAGGTCCTATCAAATTGTTATTCAGCAAAACGGAGATTTTCTCTTTGAGGGAAAAAAAGTTGAATTTTCTGAACTAAGAGAAATTGTTAAAAGTATTAACAAAAACTCCCAAATAGCTATTTTAGCAGATCGGTCAGCTCAAATTCAAAACCTAGTTAAAGTGCTTGATCTCTTAAAGGAATACGATTTTAAAAAGACCTATCTTAGAACTGAGCTTATAAGATGAGTGAGAAAGTTAAAGCCTATAGTCTCTCCATCCTTATTCACCTTCTTTTTATTTTGCCATTTTCTTATTTTTTATCTTCTTCCATGGGTATCCCTAATCAAAAATACTTAGAAATTGATTTGAGTTTATATAATTTAAGAGAAGAAGGGGGAGGAAGAAAGGAACTTCCGGAAGTTAAAAAAACTTTTTCTAAAACCCTTAGTTCTCAAAAGGTTTTATCTCCTGAAAGGGTCTATTATCCTGAAAATGTTCCTAAGGTTAAAACAGAGGAAAACAAAATAGAAGATGCAATGGTAAAGAATGAAGATATAAATAAAAGAGGTATTGAGGAAGGTTTAGCTAAGGGAATGGGAGTAAGGGAGGGTGAAGTAGGAAGTAGAAGAGGTGAAAAGGGAGAGGGAGTAGGTAAAGGGGGTGGCACAGGAACAGAAATGAAGCCAGAAGAACTCTACCTTCATTCTAAATTAGGAATTATTTCTAAAATTGTGCAAAATCATATCTCCTATCCCTATTTAGCCAGAAAAATGGGTTGGGAGGGTAAGGTAATCATTTCTTTCCTTTTAACTAAGGAGGGAAAGGTCACTAATTTTACTATTGAAAAAACTTCTTCTTATGAAATTTTAGACCAGAATGCTTTAGAAACTGTTAAAAGGTGTGCTAAGCTTTTTCCCCTTCCTCCTGTAGATGTAAAAATTAAACTTCCTATTGTGTACCAATTAAATTGAGAACTTTAAAAAATTCGGTCTAATTTCACTACCTAAGAGCCTCTCTCTTTGCTATAGCTTAGATGAAGCTCTTAAGGAAGCTCCTGTGATAGAGAAGATTTTCTCCTATTGATAATTGAGAAGTCTTTTTTCTATACCCTTGAGAAACCCTCTTATTTTTTCTTTCACTTTATCTTAAAATCTTTGTGTTAGACCATTGAATTTTGCAAAGGTCTCTAAATTAAGAATTTTTCTTTAAGTTTTTTAACTACCACAGGAGGAACCAGATCTTCTATGTTTCCTCCAAACTGAGCTGCTTCTTTAACAATAGAGGAACTTAAAAAGATCCATCTTAGACTGGGCATTAAAAATATGGTATCTATGCTATTAGATAATTTTCTATTCATTAAGGCTAATTGCATTTCATATTCAAAATCTGAAACAGCCCTAAGTCCTCTTATAATTACACAGACCGATTTTTTTTTAGCAAAATCTACTAAAAGCCCTGAAAAGGAGTCAACTTCTATTCTGTGATGTTCAGGAATTTCTTTAATAGCTTCTTTAATCATAAAAATTCTTTCTTCTACAGTAAAAAGAGGTTTTTTAACAGGATTTTCTCCAATAGCTACAATTAGATAGTCAAAAAGATTTAAAGCTCTTCTAATCAGGTCTAAGTGCCCATTAGTAACGGGATCAAAAGTTCCTGGATAAATAGCTTTTTTAGCGGACCTCATAAAGTCTCCTCCCCACTGACACCTTTATTTAATTTTAATAAAAAATATCTTTACCACAGGTTTTCCCTCTATTTTTCCAAAACCTAAAAAGCCTTCCCCAATTTCTAAATAATTAGTATTTATATCTCTAACTAATCTTATTAAGAAAGCTAACTCCTGAACCCTTCTTTCTCCCTCCTTTTCATATCGGTAAAGTCCCCATAAAAGTTTTAAAAAAGAATAATTTCCCTTTTTATAATATTCAATTAATTTTAGAAAAGGTGCATAATTCCTTTCCACTCCTTCGTCATAAAAGGGTAAAAGGGCTGGAAAATAGAATAAATATAAATTTTGAGATAATTCCTCATGGGAGTGATAAAAGGGCCAAAGACGGGTTTCAGTTTGAAGGAGGGTTTCCTTTTCATACTGAGAATATTTCTTAGAAAAAAGTAAAAATCTATGCTGTTTTTCATAGTAAGAACTATGTCCTTTAGAAAAAATATTTTCATTATAAAAGTAAAAGGGCCAAAGAATGAACCTTTCTAAACTTTCTTCCCTCTTAAGATATCCATAAAAGGGCCAAAATCTCCATCCTTGAATATTTTCCCCCTCTATTTTCCTATAAAAAGGCCAAGGAGCATCTATCTGTTTATAATCAGGCTTTTCTGCTTGAACCTTTTGGAAAAAGGGCCAAAGCACAATTCTTCTACGGAATTCAGGTCTCTCCTCTTTTATGTAAAAAGGAAAAAACATCCACTTTTCCTCAAAGTCTCCCTCAGAATAATAGGCACTCTCTCTTATATAAAAAGGCCAAAGAAAAAAGCTTCTTTTTCTTTCTTTTTCTTGGAAGCTTCCGTAAAGAGGCCAAATTTTAAAACCCCTATGCTTTTCTCCTTTAATAGTTTTAAAAATGGGCCAGAGATAGTTTTGAGAAGTATACTCTTCATATCTTACCTTAGTATAAAAGGGCCACAGAATAAAAGTAATTTCCTCCTTTCCAAATCTCTCTTTAAATTTTCCATAAAAGGGAAAAAAACCTCCATAGAGTTTACCTTCAGAAGTCTTACCTATAAAAATAGGAAAAAAATCGAAATGTTCTCCTTTTTTTACTTCTGAAGAAGGTCTTTTTTCTGAGGATTTAGAAATAAGAGGAATTAACCTTAGAGTTCTTCTCTCAGAGTCTGACCTGTAAAGTCCAAGTGGAGAAAGAAAAAAGGTTTTTTTTTCTTGAGGAGTTGAAACCCAAGATATAAAAGGCCTTATAGAAGTTCCATTTTCCTTAGAACCTGAATATTTATAAAAAAGGGGACCTAAAATTTCTAATCTTTGATAGGAAGAAAGTTTATTTTTATTTAAAACCAAAAAAGGCCAAAGATTTACTCTTTTTTCAATAGAATCTTCATAAGCTAACCCTATTTTAATTAACAAATTTAAAAAAAAGATTAAGAAAAAACCTTTCCAGAAAAAATTTAAAATCCTGTTTCTCCTCTTTGAATCTTACCTTTTATTATAATTCGGAAAAATACTCAGTCAACTAATAATTTCAAGAATTAAAACCTCTTCAGGAAAGTTTTTAACTTCATATTCTGGATGGATATATAAATTCCATACTCCTACAATCTCATTTTGATGTTCAATAATTATGATTCTATCTCTTTCATAGGAAGGAATACTTTTTTCCCATAAAAATTTTTTCAATTTTTTATGACCAACAGAAGGGATAAATAGGGTATCTCCCGGTTTTCTCTTTCTTATTAAAAAGGGAAAGGACAATCTCTTAGCCAGAAAATACATGATTTTGGTCTTGGTTTTAAAAAGGTCTTCCGATTTTTCTAAAAAGGTTTTATAAATTTTAATTTTTTGCTTAGAAGGTAGTTCAATTTCCTTTTCTCTATCTATTACCATTTCAAAATAGGGTAAGGTAAAAAGTTTCTTAGTAAATCTTAAATATCCAGGTCCTCTATAAACTAAGAAATTACCTGGCAAGTATACAGGTCCTTTACTACTTTTAGTAATTAAATTTTCCAAACTTTCTAAGTGAGGGTAAGTAATTCTAAAAAGAGGTATCTGAGCCTCTTTAAAGGCTAAAAAATAAACTCTTTTTCTTAATACTGGAGAAAGTAACTTTAATTCAGTTAACTTTAGAGCCAAATCTTCTTCTAAATAAAACTTTAATTTTTCAAATTCCCTTTGAGCCAATTCTTCAATTAATTCTTCTTCCTCAGCAATAATAAAAGCGGTTTTCTTAATATTTTCCTTTATAGTCTTACTAAATTTTTTTTCTAAAAAGGGGATAAGAAGATGTCTAATTCTATTTCTCAAAAACCTTATATCCCTATTGGTTAGATCCTCTTTCCAGCTAAGATTCCTTTCTAAAGCGAATTTTTTAATTTCTTCCTTAGTAAAAAACAGAAAGGGTCTTACAATTAAATCCTCTCTTTTTACAGGAATACCAGCCAATCCTCTTTTACCAGTTCCTCTTATTAATTTTAAAAAAATTTCTTCTATCAGATCATCTAAATGGTGGGCTAAAGCAATTTTTTGAAAATCATATTTTTTGGCTAAATCGTACCAAAGATTGTACCTTAATTCTCTTCCGGCCATTTCTAAACTTATTTTTTCCTTTTTAGCATATTTTGAAACACAACAAGCAGTATATAAAAAGGAAATTCCCTTATTTTTACAAAATTGATATACAAAAAAAGCATCTTCAAGGGAAGATTTTCTAAGTTTATGATCATAGTGAGAAACAAAAAGTTTAAAATGGTAATATTTTTGTAAAAGAAATAGGGCTTCTAAGAGAGATATAGAATCTATTCCCCCAGAAACCCCAACTAAAATTCTTTCCCCTTCTCTAAAAAGACCAAAATTTTCTATGTAATTTCTAAGTTTTCTTAGAAACCAATTCAATAATCTCCCTGGCCTCTTTTTGATGTTTTTCAAAGGCTTTTTTAGCTAATCTTATAATCTCCGAGGAAACTTCTGAAAAAGGAGGAATAGGTTTTACCTTTTCAACCATTTCTTCAGGAGAAGGAGGAATTTTTATCTTTAAAGTTTCTGCTAAGGTTTCATAAGTTTTTTCCATAGGTTCAATAGGACCTATATTAAAACTTCCTCCCTCAAGTCTTCTAAAAAATCCTAAAATAGCAGAAAGATCAAATCTCTGATAAAAGGCTTGGGTTTCTCCTTTTAATCTTTCATAATATTTTTTAATTTCATTTAACTCTTTTAAAAAGTCTCTAATAGCTGTCTCTAAATCCCGATAAATATTTATAAAAAGTTTAACAAATTTATTTTTAGAACTAAAACCAAAAGGAGCTTTTAACTTTTTAAAAAGACTCTTTTTAATTCCATAGGATTTTAAAATTTGACTATCATAAAAATTTTTTAAAGAGAATCCTGTAATTTTTTCAAATTCATCCCAAAGCTCTTTTTCTCCTAAAAGAATCAACATTCTACAACCATTAAGAATCACTCTTTCTTCTTTTTTCTGAAGTTTTTTAAAAAGATCCTTCTGATAATGTTCCCACTCCTCTTCTAAATAATTTTTTTCGTTAAAATAATTTTCAGCAATTTCTCTTTTTATCTCTATACTTAAACTTTCAGCTAAATTTTCCCAGTCTTTACTCATTTTAGCTTTCTAATTTCTTTTTCCTTAGAAGAAAATTCTTTAATAAAATTACCCTCTATATGAAACACTAAAGGACCTTTCTTTTCTTCTGATACTGTGTAAGTTAAATTAGTAATTCCTAAAATAACTCCAGGATATACTTTATCTAAAACTTTAATAAATTGTTTCTTAAAATTTGCTATCCTTTCCTCAAGCTCGTTAATTTTACAGTCTAATTCTTCTAAATCTTTCATTTTCATTTCAAATTCTTCTTGGAGATTTATCCAGATTTTTTCTTTTTCTGGGGTTAACTTTCCCTCCCTCTGTAATCTTTCTCCTAACATTATTCCATAGGAAATTTTTTCAATAACCTCGTTAAGTAAAATTTTTTCCTGTTTAAGTTTGGAATAAGAGTCTATAAGTTCTAAAGGATAACCGGCAAAAATTTGAGTTAAGGTTTGGGCGGGATGCCCTAAAATTTTAGCCTCTATATTTTTCCCAACCATTATTTTACCACCATAAATTATTCCCTTACCTGCAGTACATTTCAAATCTCCCTTAACTATAACCTCTGCAAAAATTAAGTAATTTTTAATTTCCAAATTACCTTCTACTTCTAAATAGGCATATTCCACTCCACTGATTTGGCTATTCCCCTTTACCCTTATTTTAGTTTCCTCTCCTCTTATAAATTCAGAACATAAAAAATTTCCTTCCACCTCAATATAAACTTTATTTTCTGTGCCCCCCTTTAATTCTAAATCTCCTTTACATTTTACCTTAAAACCAAATTTTATGTCTCCTTCAATAGTTAATTTTTTTCCTATAAAATTTACATTCCCAGTAGTAAAATCTATATCTCCTTTAATAGTAAATTCTGGAAAAATTTCTATTAGATTTCTACTACAAAAAAAGACTCCACTTTCTTTAGCCTTAATTAAATTAGTATTTTCTTCTATGTATAAGTTATTTCCTAACTGATAAATTTCAGAAGGAGTTTGAATTGGACTTTCTACTGGTTCACCCCAGATATTTATTCCCGGAATACCTGGAATAGAAGGGATCCACTTACCTATAGCCTCTCCCTTTTTTACACAAATAATTTTAGACTTTTCTCTTAAATCCTCTGGGGAAATGTCTTCTAAGTAGCAATAGGAGGAGAAATTTTCAAAAAGTTCAATTCTTTCAGGAAAACCCTCCTTAGGAGGGATTCCTCGAGCTACAATAATTCTATTAGATTCGACCTCTGGCTGGGAAAGAATTCCTGAAAGTCCTTCTTGTTCTAATTTAGTTTTAAGATTTTCCCAATTAATTAGTAAACTCTCTTTTATCTTCATATAAGAAGATATTTCTACATAAGCTAACATTGAGTCTTCAGAAATCTTTATTAAAAAATTATCTATTAAAATTTCTTTTTTTTTAGTTTTATGGTTCACGATTTAAAGTTTTTTTCCAGGATTTTTCTTCTCCCCTTAAAAGTCTTTTTATATTTTCCTGATGTTTAAACCATATTAACAGACCTAAAAATATACTAATATATAAATAATATTCGGAATAATTAAAGAAATAAATAAATAGAGGTAGTAAAGCGGTAGCTAAAAGTGAACCTACGGAAACAAAGCCTGACAAGGCAACTCCTAAAAAGAAAAATAGAAAGGATAAAAGAATAGCCTTCGGAGTTAAAATTAAAAAAACTCCTATAGTAGTTGCAACCCCTTTACCTCCTTTAAATTTCAGAAAGATAGAAAAAAGATGCCCTAAAATGGCAAAAAATCCTGTTCCTGCATAAATTAATTCCTTAGGAAAAGGTAAGTTTGGAGCTAAGAAAAAGGCTCCTAAAAGGGCTAAAATACCTTTACCACTGTCTCCTATAAAAGTTAAAATTCCCCATTTTTTGCCTAAGAGTCTTGCTACATTGGTAGCTCCTGGATTCTTACTTCCTTCTTTTTGGGGATTTACTCCTTGAGGTAAGGCTATAATAAGAGCAAAAGGAATAGATCCTAAAAGGTAGGCTCCTAAAAATAATAAAGAAAGTTTTAAAAAATCCACAAAAATATTTTAAAACAAATATAAGAAATGAAAAGCTTAAAAGGAATTATAAGGAAGGATAAACACTTACTACTTTTCTTCCTCTTAGGGTTTCAAATTTTACTATTCCACTAACCTTAGCAAAAAGGGTATAATCTTTACCTACTCCTACATTAAAACCTGGGTGAAATTTGGTTCCCCTTTGACGGGCTATGATTTCTCCAGCTTTTACATATTGTCCACCGTATCTTTTAACTCCCAAACGTTTAGAATGGGAATCTCTACCGTTTCTTGAAGCCCCTCCTGATTTTTTATGAGCCATAGTTGGTTTGCCCTCCTCTTCTTAAAGATTTATTCTTCTATAATTTCCTTAATTTCAAGAAGAGTATAAAGTTGTCTATGCCCCTTTTTTCTTTTATAACCCTTTTTAGGTTTTTTCTTGAAAACTATTACCTTAGGAGCCTTTCCTTGTTCTAAAATAGTTGCTAATACCTTAGAATGGTTTAAATAGGGTTGGCCTATTTTTATTTCCCCCTCTTTTTTTATTAAGAGAACCTTGGACAACTCTATAGAATCTCCTATTTCTCCCTCTAATTTTTCTACTTTAATACGCTGACCAGGTTTAACTACATACTGTTTCCCACCTGTTTGAATAACAGCTAACACAAAGACCTCCCTTTACAGAATTTTTTTAAAAAAACTTTTTGCTTTAAAAATACCTTAAAAATGCCTTTTGTCAAGCGGTTTGTATGAAACCATAGGATTTGGAACTGCATGTTACCCTTTATACCATATCAAATAGTACATAAGTTCAAGGCTTCCACTTTCCTTCCCTTTTTTCTTGAGAGTTCTTAGTTGGGCTTAAAAAGTGCCGTATTGGTTATTCATCTTTTTCAGATTAGTTGAAACTTTTTAATTTTCCCAAAAGAGAAAGAACTTATAAAAACCCCCAAATACCCTACCCTTTCCAAAAAAGATAAATTTAGGTAGAGCTTCTTTATAAAAATTTTTTATTAATTATATTTTTGATATGCTTTTTAATTCTTTAAGTTCCTTACTTGATTCTGCAATAAAAGAGGGAGTTTTTCCTTGTGCTTTAGCAGGTATATCTTATCAAGAAAAAAGATATATCATAGGAAGGGGATATAGGTCTCTTACTCCTTTTTTAGAACCTCTTGAAGAAACAGATATTTTTGATTTAGCTTCTCTTACTAAGCCATTAGCTCTAAGCTTTATCCTAATGTATTTAATTTCTCGGGAATCTAAAATAGATCCCTTGGCTCCTCTTGAAAATTATTTAGACCTAAAAAATCCACTTAAAAAAATTTCTATTTTTAGATTCTTAAATCATACTTCGGGATTGAAAGCTTGGCATCCCTTTTATAAAAGTTTTATTGATAATGTAGAACTTTTAAATCAAGAAAGGTCTTTTAAACTTAAAAAAATAATTCAAGAAATAGAAAGGGAACCTTTACAGTATACACCAGGAAAAGGATGTCTTTATTCTGACCTTGGATACTTAGTTCTAACCTATCTCTTAGAGATTTTATATGAGAAAAGCTTAGACAAGCTCTTTGAGGAAGCTAAAAGGATTATCCCTTGTAGTTCCAAAGCCTTTTTAAATTTTAATCCTTTAAAAAGGGGAGTTTCTCAAGAAAAAATTGTTCCCACCTCTGTTTGTCCTTGGACTAAAAAAATTTTGAGAGGATGGGTAGAAGATGAAAATACCAGAATTCTTGATGGAGTTTCAGGAGTTTCTGGACTTTTTGGAAACCTTTATGGAGTTTTAGAAATTTTAGAATTTTTACTTAAGATTTATAAAGGAGAAAAACTAGGACTTTCATCGGAGGTGGTAAAATTCTTTATGGAATTTAAAGAGGAGGTCTCTAATTTTTCCTTAGGTTTTATGTATAAAAGTTTAGAGGGCTATTCTGCTTTAGGAAAAGCTTTCTCTAAAAAAACTATAGGTCATCTTGGATTTACAGGTTGTTCTTTTTTTATAGATTTGGAAAAAGATTTGATAGTAATACTTTTAACCAATCGAGTTCATCCAGAAAGAAACAATCAAAAAATAAAAGCCTTTAGACCCATTTTTCATCAAAGACTTGCTGAACTTCTAAGGTTATGAAAAAAATTGGTTTAGTAATTTTGGACTCTAAAACCAACCGTTATAGTTTTAATGCCCTTTTGGGGGCCTTAGAAAAAGAGGAATTTTTAAATGAGACTCCTATTTACTTTTTAAAAAGCGAGTCAGAACTTTTTTCAAAACTCTCAGAACTTTTAGAAGAATTTCAGAAAGTTATCATAGCCTTTTCCTTTTTCACCACTCAGGTTTTAGAGATTAAAGATCTCTTAGAAAGGTTGAACCATTATTTTAAAATTCTAAAAAAAAGGCCCCTTCTTGTGGCAGGAGGAGCCCATCCTACAGGAAAAATTAGAAGCACTTTAAAAATGGGATTTGACTTGGTATTTATTAGGGAGGGAGAAAAAAGCTGGGTAGATTTCTTAAGAGCCTTTTTAAAAGAAGAACCCTGGGAAAAAATTAAAGGTATAGCCTTTTTAAAAGAGGAAAAGCTAATTTTTACTGGAATCCCTGAAGAGGTTGATTTAAACAATTATCCTCCCTTTTCTTTAAAATATAATAGAATTGGTCCTATAGAAATTACCCGAGGATGTCCTTATAAGTGTGCCTTTTGTCAGACTCCCAGAATTTTTGGAAATAAAGTAAAACATCGATCCATAGAAGTAATTCTTAAATATGTAGAGCTTTTACTAAAAAGAGGGATTAGAGATTTTAGATTTATTACCCCTAATGCTTTTAGTTATGGTTCTTTAGATGGAAGGTCTTTAAATCTTTCCTCCTTAGAGGAATTATTAAAGGGCTTAAAAAAATTAATAAAACCTAAGGGAGGAAGAATCTTTTTTGGAACCTTTCCTTCAGAGGTAAGGCCTGAACATGTAAATGAAGAAACGGTAGAATTAATCAGAAAGTACGCCGATAATGACAATCTGGTCATAGGAGCTCAATCCGGAAGTGATAGAATTCTAAAAATTTGTCAAAGGGAACATACAGTTGAGGATATTTATAGAGCGGTTAAGCTAAGTGTTAAAGCTGGTCTAAAGCCGAAAGTTGACTTTATCTTTGGATTACCAGGAGAAACTAAAGAAGATGTGGAACTTACCATAAAAACTATGGAAGATTTAACTAAAATAGGTGCTATCATTCATGCTCACACCTTTATGCCTCTTCCTCAAACCCCCTTCTCTTCTCAAAGACCTAAGGAATTGGATACCCAACTTTTAAAAACTATAAATAAACTCTTAGGGAAAGGGTTGCTTTATGGAGACTGGAAAAAACAAAAATTATTAGGTGAGAAAATTTTGACAAGGATTTAAAAAGGAATTATACTTTAATTTAAAAAGAAAGAAATTTTAAAGGGGGTTTTATGGCTAAAAAGGGAGATAAATGGATTCGTCATACTTGGGAGTTTGAAACCAGTGAAGATCCCTATGCTATGAAATCTGCACCCTCAGGCGAAGCTATATGTCCAAGATGTAAAGCTATTTTCAAAGATAAAAGATGGTTTACCGATGAAGAACTTTATGAAGAACTAAAGGAAACTGAAAATGTTCCTCATATCATTTGTCCAGGATGTAGAAAAGCTTTAGAACAATATGCTATGGGGTATTTATATCTTTCCGGAAATTTTTGGAAAACCCATAAAGAAGAAATCATGAAACTTATTAACAATGAATATGAAAAAGCACGAGGTTTAAATCCTTTACATCAAATTATCAGTATATATGAGGAAGCCGAAACTACAGTTATAGAAACCACTACCGATCAATTAGCCCAAAGATTTGGACGGGCTCTTTACAGAGCCTATAAGGGTGAATTAGAATTTAAGTGGTCTAAGGGAGATAAATTAGTTAGAGTTTATTGGTCCAGAGAAAAATAACTTTCTATGGAATTTCTCCTTTTAATTCTTTCTCTCTTTTTAATTTTTATTTCTTCTGAGCTTTTCACTAATGGTATAGAGAACTTGGGAGAAAAACTATCCCTTTCTCAAGCAGTAGTGGGAAGTATTTTAGCCTCCTTAGGAACTGCGCTTCCAGAAACAGTCATCCCCTTAGTGGCTATTCTTTTTCACGAAGGAGAAAGAGGAACAGAAATCGGAACGGGTGCTATCTTAGGTGCTCCTTTTATGCTCTCTACCATAGGCTTTTTTTTGATAAGCTTAGGAGTTATTACAGGATATTTTTTAAAAACAAGAAAAAAATTCGAAGTTCACTTAGAATTTACTACCTTTAAGAGAAACTTCTCCTTTTTTCTTTTTAGCTACTCCTTAGCTATTTTCTTGCCCTTACTTTTTCCTAAGATCTTTTTTTTGAATTATCTTTTAGCCCTGTTTTTAATTTTTACTTACCTTTTCTACCTAAGACAGACCTTTAGAGCCAAAAGTTCTAACTTGGAATTAGAAGAAGAATTACACTTTCTAAAGTTCTTAAACTTTCTTTTTTCTAAGAAACTTAATTCTAAATCTTTATTTCTAAGTTTAGCCTGTTTTCAAACTATTTTAGCCTTAATTTTATTATTAAAGGGAGCAGATCTGTTTGTAGAAAACTTAGAAACTCTTTCTTTAAAGTGGGGTTTAGATCCTTTGCTTTTTTCTTTACTTATAGCACCCATAGCTACTGAACTTCCTGAAAAATTTAACAGTCTCCTTTGGACTTTAAAAGGGAAAGATATTTTAGCTTTTGGAAACATAGTGGGAGCTATGGTATTTCAAACTACCTTTCCTGTAAGTATAGGACTTATCTTTACTCCCTGGGAAATAAAGGGATTAGCATTAGTGGCAGCCATAATTACCATTCTTCTTAATCTTTTTTACCTATGGTTTTTAAAAACCTTTAACAAAATTTCACCTTATGTGCTTTTCCTTTCAGGTTTTTCTTATATAATATATGTGGTCTTAATAATCTATAAATTTGAGTTTTAAGTAGTATAATAAAAATTGTGTAGGAACTTGGAGTTTGGGGTAAAAAGGAAAGATAGGAGTTTTAAAAAATTGAATTATCTATCAGACTGCCCTCCTAATATCCCATCCATCTCAAAACCACAACCAGAAGAAAAGCCTTGAAAAAGAAGTTTTTAAGAAAAGCTTTGAAAACCTAATCATGGAAGAAATTTTAAAAGGTGTAAAAGACTTCTTAGAAAACCTCCTTCCCAGAGGAGAAAGCCCTACTTTGTTGCTTTATATACAAAAAACTTGACCCTAAGTTCTAATTCCTATGTTAGAAGAACTCATTCAGTGGTTAAATAGTTATCAACTTCACGGAATTAAACCTGGTTTAGGAAGAATTACTAAAGTTTTAAAGCTTTTGGGAAATCCTCATAAAAAGATTAAAACTCTCCATATAGCAGGAACCAATGGGAAAGGTTCTACTTCTTCTATTTTGGCTAAAGTTTTAAAAGAACAGGGCTTTAAAACCGGTCTTTATACCTCTCCCCATCTTTTTAGATTAAATGAACGCTATCAAATAAATGAAAAAGAAATAGAAAATGAAGACTTAGAGGATTGCTTAAAAATTCTTAAAAAAATTATTCCTAAGGATTTTCTAATTACCTATTTTGAAATTACCACAGCTTTAGCTTTTTTATATTTTTATGAAAAAAAAGTAGACTTAGCAGTGATAGAATGTGGACTGGGAGGTCGTTTAGATGCTACCAATGTAATTAAACCTGAGGTTTCTATTATTACCAATATAGGATGGGATCACATGCACTACTTAGGAAATACTTTGGAAAAGATAGCCTTTGAAAAAGCAGGTATTATGAAAAGGGGTGTCCCTTGTGTCCTTGGAAATATAGAAAATTCTATAAAACATGTTTTTGAAAATAAAGCTCAAAAATTAAAAATTCCTTTATTTTGGTTGAGAAAGGATTTTACTATTAATCAAGAAGACTCAAAGTGGAATTACTCTGGAACTTACAGCTTTAAAAATTTAGAACTTAGTTTAAAGGGAGCTTTTCAAGGAGAAAACTTAGCCTGTGCTTTAAAAGCTTTAGAAATTTTAGAAGAAAGGGGGGTTTTAAAAATTAAAGAATCCCTATTAAGGAAAGCTTTAAAGGAAGTTAGGTGGCTCGGAAGATATCAGCTTTTCTCTTTAAAAGGTAAAGAATTTCTTATAGATGTTGCTCACAATCCTTCAGGAATAGAGACTTTAAGGGAAAATCTACTTAAAGATAATTTTACTGATTTTTTACTTATTATAGGGGTCTCAAATGAAGAGGGAGATAAACCCTTTGTAAAAATGTTGGAAATCTTAGTTCCCTTAGCTTCAGAAATTTTTATCTGTGAATTTCCCTCTCCCAGAAAAGTAGTGACTATAAAAGAATGGAAAGAGGCTTTAAAAAATTTTTCTTTTAATAAAAAAATCTCTTTTTGGGAAAATCCTAAAAAGGCTTTAGAGGAAGCTCTAAATCGAAACTATAATAAAATTTTAATTACAGGTTCTATCTATTTCGTAGCTAAGGTTTTACCTTGGTTTTTTTCCTTTTAAATAATCTAAATACCAAACTATTTTCCTATTCTTAAATAAATTATATCTCCATCCTCTACTATGTAAGATTTTCCCTCTAATCTTACCTCTCCTTTTTCCTTAGCTTGAGAAAGGTTTAAAAAGTTTTTATATCTTTCAAAGTTTATAACTTCGGCTACCACGAAATATTTTTCAAAATCGGAATGGATTTTTCCAGCAGCTTTTACTACTGGAGTGCCCTTTTTTATTTGCCAAGCCCTTACCTCTTCTTCATTGAAGGTAAAAAAGAAAATTAAATCCAAAAGTTTAATAATAGCCCTTATTAACTTTTTAAAGGGACTTTCTTGGAGACAGTAAAGTTCTTTAAATTCCTCTACTTCTTCAGGAGAAAGAGATAAAAGTTCGTATTCCAATTTAGAACATATCTTTATTACTGGAGCCTCATTTTTAATCCTTTCCTCAAAAAGCTTTATGTACTTTCTTTCTTCTTTTAAGTTTTCCTCTCCCATATTTAGGACATAAATAAAAGGTTTAGCTGTAAGTAAAAAAAGTTCCTTTTTAGCGTATTCGTAAGCTAGGGGATCTTCTTTAAGTAAAAGGTAGCTCATTTTTTCACTTTCTAAAAGATTTTTAATTTTTTCCAAGAGTTTAAGTTCCTCTTTAGCTTGAGAATGACAAGCTTTGGCCAGTTTTAAAACCCTATTTAATCTTTTTTCCACAGTTTCTAAATCCTTTAAAATTAATTCTAATTTGAGAATTTCTAATTCTTCTAAAGGATCAACTTTAGAAAGAACATTTACTATGTGAGGATCTTCAAAGGCTCTTAAAACAAAAACTATTACATCCACTTCCCTTATGTGAGCCAAAAATTGATTGCCTAAGCCTTCTCCCTTACTTGCTCCCCTTACTAATCCAGCTATATCTATAAGTTTTAAGTAGGAAGGAACTATCTTGGAAATCTTTTCTTTTTTAGCAATGACTTCTAATCTTTCATCTGGAATTTCTATAATTCCTAAGTTTGGTTCTATGGTGCAAAAAGGATAATTAGCTACCTCAGCTTGAAATTTTTTTATTAAAACATTAAATAAAGTTGACTTTCCTACATTAGTTAAACCAACTAGTCCACAAGAAAAACTCATACCAAGTTAGATTATAAAGGATACTTTTTACTTTACAATAATTTTTGGGAACTTTTCGCTCCATCTCTCAAAAATAAATTCAATTTTAAAAATATTTTATTTTAAAGTTTCTTTTAATCTTGAAAAATTATTTAGAGAGGATATACTAAAATTAATAAAATTTCTAAATAAGGAGGTAGATTATGTGTTTAAGACCTGGATTAAAAGCTCCTGAGTTTGAAATAATAGCTTATTTTCCTGATGGACAGGTTAATATCGTTAAACTTTCAGATTATAAAGGAAAATGGTTAGTTCTATTTTTTTATCCTGCAGACTTTACTTTTGTTTGACCCACTGAGATGGCAGCAGTAGCTGCTAAAGCTAATGAACTTAAAAGATTAAACGCTGATTTATTGGCCATAAGTATTGATACTGTATTTGTACATAAGGTTTGGCAAGAGATAGAACTTAGTAAACTTATACCAGGTGGATTTCCCTTTCCTATGGCTTCAGACCCTGCTGGAAAAATAGGAACTCTTTATGGAGTATATGATGAAAAAGCTGGTATAAATTTAAGAGGTACCTATCTTATCGATCCTGAAGGAATTGTGAAAATAGTCCAGATTTATGATGCTCCTATAGGAAGAAATTTTGATGAAATGATAAGAATGATAGAAGCAGCTCAACATGTTAAAGCTACTCAAGGTTCTGAAGCCTGTCCTGCCAATTGGAAACCTGGAAAAAGTACTTTAAAACCTATGCCTGCACTGGCAGGAAAAGTTCATGAAATTTGGAACCCCTCAGAGCTTGATAATTAAATAAAACACGGTTAAAGCTATTTAAGCTTTGGAAGCTACCTTCTAATCCCCTAATTCAAGGTTTGAGAAATTTTTAAAAGAAAAGAGCTAAAAGCTCTTTATTCAGAGGAAAAAAAGATTGAGCTTTTTTTAAACCGGTATCGCTTAAAAAAGTATAATTAATCTTGGAATTTTAAAATTAGTCTTGCAATTTTAAAATTTTAATTTAACCTTTTCCCAAAGGTGAGCTTAAAGTGGGACAAAATTCTCTTTTACAAGAGAAAGTTCTTATTCTGAATAAGTACTATCAAGCTGTTCAGATAACAACTGTTCAAAAGGCTATATGTCACTTAGTAAAAGGAACAGCTAAGGTGATAACCCCAGATTGGACTACCCACTCCTTAGAAGAATGGATTAAAATTAGTAAGTTTTATGAAAATGGAGAAACTAAATTGATTAGAAGTCCATCTATAGCTATTATTATTCCAGAAGCTATCTATCTTCCCTATTATGAGAGTCTACCCAAAACAGAAGTCATTTTTTCTCGGCAGAATTTATTCTTAAGAGATAAATATACCTGTCAGTATTGTGGTAAATCACTAAAAAATCCTAAAGATCGAACCATAGATCATATAATACCCAGAAGTAGAGGAGGAAAAACAGTTTGGACTAATGTGGTTCTATGCTGTAAAAAATGCAACTTAAAAAAGGGAGATAGAACACCTGAAGAAGCAGGTCTTAAACTTTTAAAAATCCCCAAATCTCCCAAATGGCAAGCTCTTATTTTGGAAGATTTCCCTAAACATAAAAAAGAAAGTTGGAAAGTTTTTCTTAACTTTGCAGGAATTCTTAGTGACTAATTTTCAAAAATTTTTTCAATTTTTAACAAAATAAGTAATCTATCCGGCAATTGGTAGACCCTATCTATATATTCCTTTTTCAAACCCTCTACCCTTTCAGGAGGAGGTTCAAGTTTAGAAAGGGGCACCTCTAAAATATCTCCTATTTTTTCTATAACAAAAGAGACAGGAGTTTCTTCCTCAGCTTTGATAATCAAATTCAACTTAGGTTGAACTTGAGCTTTTAACTCAAGTTTTTTAGTAAGATCTATCACAGTAAGAATTTCTCCTCTTAAATTCATAATTCCTAAAATATAATTTTCAGCCAAAGGAACAGGAGTAATATCTAAATCTTTATTAATTTCTACCACCTTTTCCGCAGGGATTCCAAAAAGAAAAGGGCCCAAATAAAAGGTTACTAAAGTTAAAGTTTCCCTAAAAGCAAAAGTCTTTTTTTCTTCAGGTTTTACTAAAAAACTCTCTTCACTTTTAGCTATTTCCATTTATTCCTCCCCTATGTTTTTCTAATAAATTTTCCACTGCCTTAGCAATCAAAGTTTTGCTTTCTTCTGGTATTTCTAAAGGAACCACGATACGAAAATCTATGTAAAAATCTCCCCTTTTTCCATGAGACAAAAAAGGACCTCTTCCCTTAAGAATTATAGGAGAGTCTTGAATAAAATATTTAGAATCAATTTTTTCTTCCCCTTCTAAGGTAACCACAGTTATTTCTTTCTTTAAAATCACTTCCCAGAAAGGAATCTTACATTTGTAAAGTATATAATTCTCCCTTAGCTCAAAAAAAGGATGGGGTAAAATAGTTACCTCAAAGTATAAATCGTATAAAGAATCTACCAAGTTCTTATCTAAAAAAAGTATTTTTCCTTCTTTCAAACCTAAGGGTATTTCAATAAAAATCTCCCTCTCTTCCCTTATTTTTCCTTTCCCTCGGCATAGACTACAAACTTCTGCTATCAAAAATCCCTCTCCCTTACAATAGGGACACTTTAAAAAGGTTTCTCCTTCCTTTCTTTTATCATAAATTTTAACATATCTATCTCCTTTACAAAAACCGCAGTAATTTTTCTTACCCTCTTTATTTTTTCCACTACCCTTACAAGCTTCACAAGTCTTTTCCTCAACAGGAATTTTTATCTTTTTAAACCCTCCTAAAGCTATCTCCTCTACCGTAAATTCTAAAATAGAAAAAAGATATTTTCCCTTAAAGGAACAGGTATCCTTTACCTCTACCCTTTGAAAACAGGAGTGATTTTTCAAATATTTAGAGACCTTTTCGTACCAGTTCATAAATTCTAAAAATTCTTCCTTATTTCCACCTCTATCAGGATGTAGGGATTTTATCCTTTCTCTAAAATAATGCTTTAATTCTTGAAGGGAAGAAAAATTATTTAAATCCTTCATTTTAATTAAACAGCCTTTTTATATTTTCCTCTTGAACTTAGTAAATTTTCTATAATAGCAAGCACCCTTTCACGGGATAATTTAACCTCATAGGCATTAGCCCCCGCCTCCATAACTTTCCTTCTTATGTCCTCTCCTGTTAAAGAGGTCAACACTATAATAGGAAGTTCTATAAATTTAGGATTTTCTCTTAGAACTTTTACTAATTCAATACCGTCCATTTCAGGCATTTCAATATCCGTAATAAGTAAATCAATTTCTAAATCTGAATTAAGTTTTTCTAAGGCTACTTTACCATTTTCTGCAGTTTCTACTTCATAACCTGCAGAGCGAAGATAATTTGAAACTAAATTTCTAAAGAAGGGAGAATCTTCAGCTAGTAAAAGCTTATAAACCCTTTTTTCCTCCTCAAGTTTTCTCTTCACTATAAACCATTCAGGATCATACATTTCTATTATTTTATAGATATCAATAAACAAAACGGTTCGATCGTTAATGATTCTATGCCCTAAAATCCCAGGGATGTTATAAAGTCCCTCTTCCACATCTAAAGTGGTCTCTAAGGTATCCACAATTTGGGTACACAAAAAGGCACAAGTTTTTCCTCTTTCAGCAAAAAATAAAGCATGGTATTCCTCTAAAGGCGGATTTCCTTGAATTGGTAAATAATTTTCTAAACGTACTATGGGAATCACTTTATTTTGATAAATAATAACTTCCTTTCCTCCCACTATGCTTAAGTCTGAAGCCTTAATTTTATCAAGTCTTGAAACCAATGCTAAGGGTAAGCTTAAAATCTCTTCTCCTATTTTAAAAAGAATTATAAACTGGGTTTCTTCTGAAGAAGTCTTTTTAGTTACAGTAGTTTCATAGGTTTTTTCAAACTCTTCTAACCTAAAACCTGTATAAGTTGAAAGCCCTACCACATCAAGGATAAGGGCCAGTTTGCCATCTCCCATAATAGTTGCACCACTGTAAATAGGAATATTTTTAAACCACTTCCCTAAGGGCTTAACCACAATTTCTTCGGAAGCAAAAATCTGATCTACCAATAAGCCAATAAACTTTTCGCCGGTAGTTAAAATAACTAAGTTTTTCTCCTCTAACTTTCCATTACCTTGTAAAATACGGGATAATCTTAAAACAGGAATAATCTCTCCTCTTAATCTATAAAATTCAGTATCTCCTAATTTTAAAATATCTCTTTCAGGATCAATTCTTACTAATTCTCTTAAACTAACCTGAGGAATGGCATAACGGCCTTCTCCTGAGGTTACAATCAAAGCAGGAATAATAGCTAAGGTTAAAGGAATTTTTATCCTTATGGTAGTTCCCTTACCTAAGATAGTATTTATATCTATAGAACCTCCTAATTTTTCTATATTAGTTTTAACTACGTCCATTCCCACGCCGCGACCAGAAACTTGAGTAACGTTTTCAGCGGTAGAAAATCCCGGTTTAAAAATAAGGGAAAGAAGTTCCTTTTCAGAAGCTGTTTGGGCTTCTTCAAAACTCATAAATCCCTTCTCAATAGCCTTTTTTCTAATTTTTTCTATATCAATACCCTTTCCATCGTCTTCTACCTCAATAACAACCTGACCTCCCTCGTGAAAGGCTCTTAAAACAAGATTCCCTTCAGGGGACTTACCTAAGAGCACTCTCTCCTCCCATGGTTCTATTCCATGATCTATAGCGTTTCTAATTAGATGGGTAAGGGGATCTTTAATAGCTTCTATAAGGGATCTATCAAGTTCGGTATCCGTTCCTTCTAAGTGTAAGTTTACTTTTTTGTTTAAAGCCCGAGAAAGATCTCTTACTATTCTGGGAAACTTATTAAAAACCACCCCTATAGGTTGCATTCTGGTTTTCATAATAGTTTCTTGAAGTTCAGTAGTAACTAAGGATAGATTTTGAACACTCCTTACTAATTCTGGATCTGCTATTCGGGAAGCAAGCTGAACCACTCTGTTTCTTGCTAAAACCAACTCCCCTGCTAAATTCATTAAAGTATCTAAAAGTTTCACATCCACCTTTATGTGGGTTTCAGTTAATATTACCTGAGGAGTAAGAGAAGCCTCTTTAACAGGTTTTTCCTTTTTAGGTTCCAAAACCTCTTCTTTAAAACTCTCTGGCTCTACCCTTTTAGGTTCTAAAACTTCCTTGGTAAGATCTTCCTTAGGAACTTCTTCTTTACTAACCTCTTCTTTAGAAACCTCTTCTTTAGAAGCTTCCTTTTTAGGAGCCTCTTCAAAAACCTCAGATATCTCTTCTTTGATAGAAGGTTCCTTTTTTTCTAAACGCTTTTTTAGTCTTTCATTAAAATTAGAAAGTTCTACTACAAAATCTAAAAGTCTATCTTCTAAAGGTTCGGTCTTATTTTTTTCTAAGTAATTTACTACATACTTTATGTTATCTACTGCTTTAAGAAGAAGGTCCACAATCTCAGGTTCAGGTTCAATTAGTCTATCTCTAAGTTTAGAAAGGATATCCTCTGAAAAATGAGCTATAGCCTCTAAGGTTTTAAAACCAAAAAAGCCAGCTGCACCTTTCAAAGAGTGCATAGTTCTAAAAAGACTCTTTATTATTTCTAAATTTTCTTTATCCTTTTCAAGTTCTACAAATTCTTCCTCTAATTTAGAAATTCCTTCCTTAGCTTCTACTAAAAAATCTTGTAAAATGTCTTCTTCCATGGCTCCTCTCCCCTATTCTTTTTTATAAAAAACTGTAGTTTTTCCTATAACCTTTCTTTCTATGTCTGGCAATTCCGAAGGAGCAAGTTCTGTTCCTCCTAAAATTATGTAACCACCAGGTTTAAGCAACTGACATAAGTTTTGCCAAACTCTTTTTTTAGTTGAATTTGAAAAATAAATTAACACATATCTACATAAAATTAGATCAAAATTTTCTCGTACCCTTTTATTAATTTCAAGCAAATTTAAAAAATCAAACTTCACCAATTCTTTTACCCTTTCATCTATTTCCCAAACCGACCCTTTTTGTTTAAAATATTTAAGTAAAAAGTGGATAGGTAATCCTCGGTTTACCTCTATTTGATTATAAACTCCCTCTTTAGCCTTTTTTAAACTACTGAGGGAAATGTCGGTAGCCCAGATCTTTATCTCATAGTTGCTTAAATATTGATTAAAATATTCCAAAAGAAGTATAGCCACGCTATAGGGTTCCTGTCCAGTAGAACAAGCTGCAGACCATATAGAAATTTTTTTACCGTTTTTTCTTTTAAAAAGTTCAGGTAAAAGATAATTTTTAAGGGTTTCAAAAGGATGGGTATCTCTAAAAAAATAGGTTTCATTAATAGTTAAGGCATCTACAATACTATTTAAAAGTTGTGAAGAAAGTTGATTTTTAATCTTTAAGTAAAATTCATTTAGATCTCTATATCCGAGAGTTTGGGCTAATTCCAAAAGTCTACTTTCTACCAAATACTCCTTACCAGCTCCGTAGGAAATACCACTTACCTTTTCCACTAAAGTAGTAAAAAAATCAAAAATCTCCCTATCCATTGCTTCTTCCTTTAAAAATTTCTATTAATCTTTGAGGAATTTCTGAAAGATTAAGTACTTCATCTACCAAACCTGCCTCAATTACCACCTTAGGCATACCAAAAACAACCGAACTTTGAGCATCCTGAGCTAAAATTATTCCACCCTTTTCTTTAATCTTTTGAGATCCCTCTTTGCCATCATACCCCATTCCGGTTAAAATTAAACCTAAGGCATACCCATTATAAACTTCTGCTAAGGACTCAAAAAGTTCATCTACCGATGGTCTACAATAGTTTCTTAAAGGCCCCTGATGTAAGAAAATTTTTACCTTGGTGCCTTCCTTTTTAACTTCCATATGATAATCACCTGGAGCTATATAAACCACTCCATCTCTCACTAATTCTCCCTGTTCTGCCTCTTTAACCTCTAAGGTGGAAATAGAATTTAACCTTTCTGCTAAATGTTGAGTAAAAATAGGAGGCATATGTTGAACAATTAATATGGGAACAGGAAAATCCTTAGGTAGTTTGGGAAAAATTTGCATTAAAGTTTGAGGCCCACCAGTTGAAACTCCAATTCCACAAATTTTAAAAGCTCCCTTTTTATTTTCTAAAATAGAACTTTTAGCCTTTAAAATAGGCTTAATCTCTTTTAGAGGGATTACGCTCTTTATTTTAGGAAGTAGGTCCGATTCTATCTTTTTTATGCTTTCTAAGAAAGAACGAGTAGAAGGTTTAGGAACAAAATCATAGGCTCCTAAGGACAGAGCTTCAATGGTAGCTTTAGCTCCTTCTTGAGTTAAAGAGGAAAACATGATAACTTTTACCCGAGGCATTCTTTGTCTTAAAATTTTTAGAGCTGAAAGCCCATCCATCACAGGCATCTCAACATCCAAAGTTATCACATCAGGTTGAAGCTCTTCAGCCTTTTCTATAGCCTCTTTTCCATCCTTAGCAGTTCCTACAACTTCTATTTCAGAATTCTTGCTTAAAATATCTGTAATTACCTTTCTAATAAGAGATGAATCATCAACTACTAAAACCCTTATTTTTTTCATAATTCCAAACCTTCTAAAAGATATTGAATTTTAACTTTAAGCATTTCTTTATCAAAGGGTTTCATTAAGTATTCATTGGCTCCATTCATAATAGCTTCAAGAATATTTTTTTGCTGATTTTCCGTGGTAACCATCATAATCTTAACTTCATTCCACTTAGAATTTTCCCTTACCTTTTTTAAAAATTCAAAACCGTTCATAACCGGCATATACCAGTCAAGTAAAATCAATTTTATATCTGGATTTTCTTCTAACACCCTTAAGGCTTCTTCTCCATTTTCAGCTTCTAAAACTTTAAAATTCATCTCCTCTAAATATTTTTTTTCAATTTCCCTTATGGCTTTAGAGTCGTCTACTACTAAAACTTTTATCATTTTACCAATCCCTCGGTTTAGCTAATATCTCCCTAATTTTTAAATTAAAAAACATGTTAGAAGGAACTGCTTTAAGAATAACTACCGTGTCGGCTCCTCTGGCTGTCCCTGCTATAGCTATTACATCTTCTGGTGGAATAAGACCCGCATCAGAGGCCATAAGAGTAATTTCTACACACACCTTCATTCCCTGTCCAAATAGTCTTAAAACTGAAGCTATGAGTGCCTCCTCTGAATACCCAAATTGAGATCTTATGGCTGTTCCTACATTTCTAAATACTAAACTACCGGTGTAAACCTTAGCCCCTAAGCTTTCAAGTTCCCTTCTTACTTCAGGAGTCATTTCTATACTTCCTGGCTCTTTAAATCCATAGTTATGGGTAACTACCACTAAGTTAACCTCTAAGTCTTTAAACACCTTTACGGCCTTTAAGGCCGTATCTCCATAGGTTGAAGCTACTACTATATGTTTTATTCCCCTTTCTAAAACAGCCTTTTTAGCAATTTCTAAACATTTTTCAGTGTTTTCAGGACCGGGCTTAGAAAAATAAACTCCCATCTCTATCCCTCCTTTTCAAGCAAATAACCTGGAGCAAGTTTTTTCTCTTCTAAATTTATTTTAGCTAAAATATCCTTAGCTAAAAACATCTGGTGAAGCTCCTTAAACTCTTTTTTAGCAAGTTCTAAAGCCTGAGAATTATAAAAATATAGATCCACGAAAACCTTTTGATCTAAATAACTTAAAATTCCTTCTACTAAACCTAAGTATTCTAAAAAAAGTCTAAAAGAAAAAATTTTAACTCTATGCTCTATTTCTTCAGGAAGACCCAACTCTAAATATCCCCAAGATTTTTCATCCGAAAAAAGAAAAGGTAAGATAATTTTGTTTTCTTCATAAAGAATTTTCAAAGTTTTAAGGTCTTTCCCTAAAAAAAATTCTTCTTTTTCCCTTCTTATCTCCCCCTTTTCTCTTCTGATTATATTCCAAAGGAGATCTCTTACAAAGTCTACCATTAAATTTATTTCCTTAAGTTCTACCTCAGACCCAGAAGGTTTAGTTTTAAAGGAAGTTATTAGGTAAAGTAAGTTTAATTCCGGAGAGATCTTAGAAGGGCGTGGAGAAAGAACCTGTAAAATTATAGGACCTTCATTTTTCATTACCCTAATTCTTATATTTTCTCCTACCCTAAAATCTTCAGGATTTAGGGTTCCTCCTATACGGGCTTGAAACCTATCTCCTCCTAACTCTAAACTAAGGGTTTTCCCCTCTATTCCTATTACTCTGACTAATAATTCTCGCCCAGGTCTGCTAAAAAGGGACCACAAATTTTCAGGAAGATATATAATAGGGGCTGGAGCTGTTATTTGCATAATTTTTATTCCTTTATTTATCTTTTAGAAGCTAAAATTAATTCTACCTCTGCCTCAGTTATTCTTAATCTTTTAGCAATATCCTTAGGGGTATAGCCTTGACTGGCTAACACCCATACCCTTTCTTTTATATCCGTCTTTACCTCACTTTCAGAAAATTTTTTTTCTTTCTCCAACTCTTTTAACTTTTTAACTAACTCTTGAGCCCTTTCTATGCTTTCCTTAATTTCCTCCCAAGGAAGTTCATAAACCCTTTTAAACTTTAAATAAAAAACTATTAAGATTAAAATAATAATAATATCTAAAATTAGAAAAATAATCAAAAAATTCCAAATTAAAACTTCACCCATTTAAGCCCTTAAAAGGAAACCATCCAACTGAACAGCCTTAGGTAAAGGTTTTAACCCCCTCTTTTCCATCTCATGAAGAATTCTTTTTTCTAATTCCTTTACATATCTTTCCTCTTTCCAATTTTTAGTCTCTATACTTCCTAAAAATTTAAAGATGAAATCCCTATAAATTATTTCATGATGCATAGCTTCTTTGTAGTCTGAATCTCTATCAAAATAAAAAATCACATCTAATTTCAAAAAATTTTTGGCATCTAAGGAAACTAAAAAATTTTTAAATTCAAGCTTATAGGGATAATTAGGTTGAGAAGTTAAAAAATCTATTTTCTCCTTAGAATAAACTAAGGTTTGATTTGCTCTTTGCTCTTCTAAAGCAGGTTTAACTTCCAAATTCTCTCTTTTTTCTTTAGAAGCTATATTTTCTGAGGGCCTCTCCTTAGCTATAAAGATTTGATAAAAAAAAACTATACCGGCTAAGATTAAAATCAAACTCATTCCTATTCCTAAAAGGATTAAGAAATTCTGAGAGAAAAAGGGGGGGATCTTCTTTTTTTGAATCTCAGAACTGGGGGAAAGCTCCTTGGATTCCTCTTTAAGATCCCTTTCCAATTCCTCAATTTCTTTTTTAGTTTTTTCGTCCAAATTAACCTCCAAAAACCTTTTCTAACTTCTCTTTTAAAACCTCTGGAGTAAAGGGTTTTACTACATATTGATTAACTCCGTGCTTAATAGCCTCTAATACATTTTCCTTTTGAGCCTCAGCTGTAATCATAATAAAGGGAATATCTTTTAATTTTTCGTTAGAGCGAACGGCTTTAAGAAGTTCTAAGCCACTCATCTTAGGCATATTCCAATCTGCTAATATAAGATCAACTTTTTCTTTAGATAAAACTTCTAAAGCTGTGGTTCCGTCATCTGCTTCTAAAATGTTTTTAAATCCCAATTGAACCAAAATATTTCTAATAATCTTTCGCATAGTAGAAAAATCATCCACAATCAAAACCTTTATATTTGAGTCTAAAGCCATTTTACAAAACCTCCTTTCCTTACTTATTTAGTAAACTTCTCAATTTCAAAATCGCTTGATTATGAATTTGAGAAATTCTACTTTCCGTATAGCCTAAGATTTTAGATATTTCTTTCATGGTTAAATCTTCATAATAATATAAAGCTAAAACCAATCTTTCTTTTTCTGAAAGAAGTTCTAAGGCTTTTTCTAATTGTTCTTGAAGTTCTTTAAGAGCATATATTTCATGGGGACTATCCTTTTCACTACCAGCTAAAAAATTTAAAACATCTTCTTCACTTATATCAGAAACCCTTTGCTTAAGGGTTTCTAAATCTATAAAAGTGATACCCTTTATATTTTCTAACATTTTATAATAATCATCTAAACTTATATTCATTTCTTGAGCTATTTCCTCTTCCTCTGGCATTCTTCCTAATTGAGAAAAAAGCTCCTTAATTTTTTCTTCTAATTGGTTAGCCTTTTCCTTAATACTTCTTGGTATTATACCTACTTTTCTTATTTCATCAAGAATAGCTCCTTTAATTCTATACTCTGCATAGGTTCTAAATTTTACCCTTTTGGAGGGATCGTATCTTCTGTAGGCCTCAATAAGACCTATGATACCTGCAGAAATTAAGTCCTCTTTACTTAAAATAGGATTTAAGGGATTGACATATTTAGAAGCCCAATAATTTATAAGAGGTAAAAATTCCTCTACTACTTCTTCTAAAGAGGGCTTTTTCTCTAAAATTTTGTTTATCATACAAATATTATAAATCTATTTAAAAATTTATAAACTGAGATTAAAAATTTATAAACTGAGCCATTTTTCCAAAAAAACCTCTAAATGATCTTCCCCTTTAGGCGAAACCTTAATTAATTTTAAAGCTACTTCTCTTACCTTTTGACTAACTGAAGCTAAAGGGCAAAGTTTTAAAAAGGGAATTTGGAGTTTCACTGCTTTACTTACACATTCATCAAAAGGTATAGCTCCTAAATAGGAAAGTTTTATCTCAGGCAAAAACTTTTCTAAGACATAAATCAATTGTTGATAAATCTTTTTTCCCTCCCGTTCTTCTTTAACCATATTTAAAAGAAGATAAAAATCTTTAATTTTATATTTTTTAAAAGCCACCTTTATCAAAGCATAAGCATCAGCTAAGGAAGTAGGTTCAGAGGTGGCAATTACTATTCGCTCTTCAGCCAAAAAATTAAAGAACAATACATTTTCCGAAATTCCAGCTGAGATGTCAAAAATTAAAAAGTCTTGCTTTTTTAAGATTTCTTCTAATTGAGCCTTGAGTAAAAGCTTCTGAGAAAGGTTTAATTGAGTCAATTCCAAATTTCCAGAACTTGCTGGAATAAGGCTAAAATTATATTCTGTTTTATATAAAATCTCACTTAAAGTTTTTTCACCTTTTAGAACATATCTTATGTCAAAGGGTGGAGAAAGGCCCAACATGACATCCACATTAGCTAATCCCAGATCAGCATCAAAAACTACTACCCTTTCTCCCTGTTCAGAGAGAGCTAAAGCTAAATTTATAACTAAACTTGTTTTCCCTACCCCACCCTTACCACTGGAAACAGCAAATACCCTCATCCCTTTCTCCTCCTTCTTAAGTTTCTTCCAGTCCTCTTAAAAAAAACTTTAAAAGATAACTATTTTCGGCTCTAATAAGGTCTTCAGGAAGTCTTTCTCCCGTAGAAATAAAATTAATAGGAGGAACTTGAGAATCTAAGAGCCATAAAATAGGATAACTTAACACAATCTTATCGGCAAAGGTAAGTAAAATTCCCTCCACAGGAAGTTTTTTAATTTTTTCCCAAGTTTTTAAACCCCAAAAATAGTGTTCTGTAGCTTTAACCACCCATTGAAACCTCAAAAAAGGCATTTTATAGTAAAGTTCTTCCAATTCCTCTATCAAAATTCCTCTCCCTAAGGCAGGTGCATCTACTAAAATATAATCATAATTCGTGCCTAACTTTAAAATTGGTGGAAATTCATCTAAGTCTACAATTTTAAAGTCAAATTCTAAAAGCTCGGCAATCCTTTTTACTTGAAAAATAGCTTCTATCTTGTAATTATCTAAGCTAATTATTAACACCTTGGCTTTTCTTTGACTTTTATACCAAGTAGCTATTTTAAAGATGTTAGAGGTCTTACCTACTCCTGCTTCACCAATATAAATCTGAACCTTAGAGTGAGGAACCACTCCCTTTTCCTTTAACTTTTTAAATACATACTCAGACCAGGAAATTTTTTCTTCTATAACCTCCTTAGCTATAAAAGGAGGAATTCCTCTTTCTATCCACTTAAGGTATTCATAATTTTCAGGTTGATTTAAGTTCAAAGCTTTTTTTAAAAGAGTTTTAATTTCCATAAGCTCTTTCTTTAAGTCCTCTTGAAAAGAGTATTCTCCCTCTCTTTTTTCCCTTTCAGAGAGGTTAATTTCTTTTTCCTCTATAGCTGCGGTAATTTCGTAATAGGTCTCCTTATCCTCAGTGATCCTTTCAGAATTTAAAATCACAGCCTCTTCCCCAAATTCTTCCTTTACTTTACTTAAGGCTTCAGTAATATTTTTTCCTCTAAATCTTTTAATTTTCATTTGCCTATTCCCTTACCAATTTTACTACTTCTAAAATTTCTACCTTAATTTCTAAGGGGATTTCAACTTGAGAAATAACTGGAATATAGGGTAAGGATCTTTCTATAAGTTTTCTTAAATGTCTTCTGATAGTAGGACTACAGAGAATAACAGGTAAGATATTTTTTTGTCCTGCCCTTTCCACAGCTTGGGTTAAACTAGCCACAATTTTTCCACCTATCTTAGGATCTATAATCAAAAAAACACCTTGCTCTGTTCTCTGTAAAGCCTTTTTGATCAACTCTTCTATATCTTCTCCTATCAAAATGGCCGAAAGTTTATGCTCTACCAAATAGGGTTTTACTATAAAACGAGATAGTTTCTGCCTTACATACTCAGTAAGAATCTCAGGATCCTTTATAGTGGCTCCATAATCACTTAAAGTTTCAAATATGGTAACCAAATCCTTTAAAGGGATACCTTCTTTGACTAAATTCTGTAAGACCTTTTGGATAATACTTAGGGATACATTATTTAAACATTCTTCTACAATTTTAGGATAATATCTGTTCATGGTATCAATTATTTTTTGAACTTCCTGTTTAGTGAGGATTTCCTCGGCATGACGTTTTATCACTTCAGAAAGATGGGTGGTAATTACGGTAGTAAGATTAACTACGGTAAAACCTGCCAGTTCAGCCTCCTCTCTTACAGTTTCAGGAATAAAATAGGCTGTCATCCCAAAGGTTGGCTCTTTAGTAGGAAGGGCTCCTTGAGGAGGAGTAAGTTCTGGAGAAGAGGGTATAGCTAAGAGATAACCAGGAAGAAGTTCTCCTTGAGCCACTTCCACTCCTTTAATCAAAATAGAATATTCTCCTGGTTTTAAAGATAAATTATCTCGCACATGAACAGGAGGAACCACTATACCTATTTCTAAAGCTAACTGCTTTCTTAAATTTTTAATTTTGACCAACAGATCTCCTCCTCTGGCTTCATCTGCTAAGTATATAAGTCCATATCCCAACTCTAAGGCTAAGAGTTCTACAGGTCTTACTTCTTCTATCTCAGGAGGGGGGGCTACCTTTTCAGGCTCCTTTTCAACCTCTACTTTTTTCTGAAAAGAATAGGCCAGATATCCTAAGCCTAAAAAGGTTAAAGTTAGGAGAAAAAAAGGGAAAAAGGGAAGTCCTGGCAAGAGCCCGATAATGAAAAGTATTCCTCCACTAAACATTAACACTTCAGGTCTTACCATAAACTGACGAGCAATGTCTCTCCCCATTCCAGCCTCTGAGGCAGCTCTACTTATAATAATTCCTGCAGAGGTGGAAACAATTAAAGCAGGAATCTGAGAAACCAAACCATCTCCTATGGTTAAAATAGTATAGGTCTTAGCTGAGGTAGCTAAGTCTAAACCCTTTTGCAGAGTCCCTATTAGAATTCCACCGATAATATTAACAAAAGTAATTACTAAACCTGCAATAGCCTCCCCTCTGATAAATTTAGAAGCTCCATCCATAGCTCCATAAAATTCTGCTTCCTTAGCTATAGTTTCTCTTCTCCTTCGAGCTTCATTTTCGTCAATAAGTCCAGCATTTAGGTCCGCATCTATAGCCATCTGTTTTCCTGGCATAGCATCTAAAGTAAATCTGGCAGCCACTTCAGCTATTCTTCCTGCTCCCTTAGTAATTACCACAAAATTAATTAAAACTAAAATAATAAAAACAATAAAACCTACTATATAATTTCCTCCTACCACAAATTCTCCAAAACTCTTGATAAGATGTCCTGCAGCCAAAGTCCCTTCATGTCCTCTTAAAAGTATCACCCTGGTAGTAGCTATATTCATAGAAAGTCTAAAAAGAGTGGTAATCAAAAGCAAAGAAGGAAAGGCAGTAAAATCAAGGGGTTTTACGATCTGCATGGACATAATTAAAATTAAAATGGCTACAGAAAAACTTAAGGTAAGCCCTAAATCAATAAGAAGACTTGGTAAAGGAAAAATGATTAGTCCCAAAAGTAAGATAATTCCTAAAATAGCTGAAAGATTGAAAAGATCTAAAAAGTTTTTAAAAGTAGTAGTTTTTTCCATCTTTTAGAGCAACTTTTTTCCTTTTAATTTATATACATAAGCTAAAATTTTAGCTATAACCTGATAGAGTTCTTCAGGAATGTAGGCTCCCAATTCTACTTTTTCGTAAAGAAGACGAGCCAAAGGTGGATCTTCATAAATAGGAATTTTATTTTCCTGAGCAATTTCCTTTATTTTTAAAGCCAAAAAGTCCTTTCCTTTAGCTATTACTTGGGGAGCAGGCATAGTTTTTACCTCATACCTTAGGGCTACGGCATAGTGTTCAGGGTTAGTAATCACTACATCGGCTCTACGAACTTCAGCTAACATTCTTCTTCTACTAAGTTCTATCTGTTTTTGTCTAATTCTGGCCTTAACTCTGGGATCCCCTTCGGTTTGTTTAATTTCTTCTTTTAACTCTTGACGGGTAAGTTTTAACTTTCTTTCTACATCCCACCAATTGTAAAGCCAGTCTAAAATTGCTAAAATAGCTAAAACAACTAAAAATTTGAATATTAAGTCCTTAGTAAATACCTTTATACTAAAGGAAATATATTTTACATCTGCTCCAAATAACTTAAGAATATTTTCAAAATTTTTACTGACAATTAAATAAACCACTCCTATTATAATTAAAAGTTTTAATAAAGCTTTAAGAAGTTCAAATAGGGAAACTAAAGAAAACATTCTCTTAAAACCTTCTACAGGATTTATTCTATCAAAATCAAACCTTATAACTTCTGTAGCTAATACTCCACCACCACTTTGTAAAAGATAAATCAATATTGCAGCTAAAGACACAATAATAAAAAGGGGAATTATTATTTTAGCAACTAAAGAAAATAAACTTTTGAATAAATATATCAAATTATTAAGATTTATTTCTAAGTTAAAAGAGTTAAAGGAGTGATAAAAGATAAAGTAAAATTGATAAAAGAGAAAGGAACTCAAAAGAAAAAAAACAAAAGTAGCAGAGGCTATAATAGCTACAGAAGATAATTCTCTACTCCTTACAATTTGACCCCTTCTGCGGGCCTCTTCTCTTCTTCGTGGGGTAGGCTGTTCTGTTTTCTCTTCTAAGGGTTCTTCAGGCATAAACTTTTACTTAAAAACTACTCCTAAAATTTTAAAATATTGTTCTATATAATGGGTAATCACCTTAGGAAAAAAGGTTAACATTAGTCCAAAAAATAGTAATCCTAAGCCGATAGTTAAAGGGAAACTAACAAATAATACATTCATTTGAGGAATTATTCTTCCTAAAATACCTAAGGTTATATAAATTAAAAACATAAAAACTAAAAGAGGAGCTAAAAATTTAAGACTAATAGTAAAAATTAGTCCACCTTTCTTCATTAAAAAGATTCCTAAATTTTCAGTTAACAGAAATGAACCAGGTGGGATTTTCTGAAAACTCTCAAAAAGAAAGTAAATTAAATAGTGATGGAAATTAAAAGTAAAAAAGAAAAGAAAAAATATAATATATACAAATTCTGAAATAATAGGTAAACTAAAACCAGAAATAGGATCCATAGTTTGAGAAATTCCAAAACCCATTTGTATACCAACTAACTCTCCTCCAAGTTGTATTCCTGCTAAAATAAATCTAAAGATTAAAGCTATTATAAAAATAAGCAAAAATTCAAAGAAAAATATTATTAAAATAATATATAAATTATTAAGCTTAGGTAAATCAAAATTAATAATAGGAGTTAAGAGCAAAGCTAAGACTAAAGCTAAGGCAATTTTTATTTTATCAGGAATAAAAACAGTGGCAAATAAAGGAAAAATAAAAATAAACAATAGGATTCTAAAAAAGATAAAGAAAAAGATAAAAATTTTAGCTTCTAAACTTTGAAAAATTTGTTCCATCATTTTATAAAATTAGGTATATTTAAAATCAAATTTTCTGTAAAATTAATTAACTTTTTAAGCATCCAAGGTAAGGTTAAAAAGAAGACTAAAATTAAAGCTAAGATTTTTGGTACAAAGGTTAAAGTCATTTCTTGAATTTGAGTCACTGCTTGAAAAATGCTAATAACTAAACCTACTACTAAAGCAGTAATTAAAAAAGGAGCAGCAATAAATATAGTTAATTTTATAGCTTCCTTAGCTAAAAATAGTATAGTTGTATCTGTCATAACTTATACCTCTATTAATAAAAACTTTTTACTAAAGACATAATTAAAAGATTCCAACCATCTACTAAAACAAAAAGTAAAAGTTTTATAGGTAGAGAAATCATCATAGGTGGTAACATTAAAACACCCATTGAAATAAGCACACTTGAAATAACTATATCAATAATTAAAAAGGGTATATAAAGAAGAAATCCAATTTGAAAGGCTGTTTTAAGTTCACTTATCATAAAAGCAGGAATAAGAGTAAAAATAGAAACTTCCTCTGGATCATGGGGTTTCGGCTCATTTCTTATTTTAAGAAAGAGGGCTAAATCTTTTTCTCTGGTATTTTTAAACATGAACTTCTTAAGAGGAAGGGTGCTTCTTTCCCAAAGTTCCTTTTCACTAATTTCCCTTTTCAGGTAAGGAACTAAGGCAGATTCATAAATTTCCTGAAAAGTGGGAGCCATAATGAAAAAGGTTAAAAATAGAGCCAAAGAAATAAGAACTTGATTAGGAGGAGTTTGTTGAGTCCCTAAGGCATGTCTTAAAATAGAAAAAACTACTACCAATCTGGTAAAAGAAGTAAGCATAAGAAGTAGGGCTGGAGCTACAGAAAGAATGGTTAAAAGAATTAAAACTTGTAACAAGGTAGATACTTGAGAAGGTTCTTTAGCACTCTCGAACCCTATTTTTAAAGTAGGTAAGGCTATGGTGTATAAACTAAGAAGAAGGCTCATCTTTAATTTCTCCTAAAAAGGTAAATCCTTTATCAGTAAGTCCAATAAGAATCTTTTGATTTTCTACCTCTAAAAGTAAAATTTGAGCTTTATAATTTATAGGTTTAATAGCTAAGATTTTTATTTTATCTGAGGTAGGAAGTTTAGGGGTCCATTTTTTATAGAAATGAAGTCCTAAGGGAACTAAACTTAAAATTAATAAAATAATTCCCAAACTTTGAAGATAATTTAAAAGATCCATAACCTAACTTCCTAATCTTCTCACTCTTTCTTGAGCACTAATTATTTCAGTAATTCTTACTCCAAACTTTTCATTCACTACCACCACTTCTCCCTTAGCCATAAGTTTTCCATTTACGTAAACTTCCACCGGTTCTCCTGCAAACTTTTCCAGTTCAATAATAGAACCCTGATTTAGTTTTAAAAGGTCTTTAATAATCATTCTGGTTCTTCCTATTTCTACAGAGATTTCCAAGGGTATGTCTAAAATAAAGTCCAATTCTGGATAAACTTTAGTTTCTTTTTTAGGAGTTAGTTCCTGTAATTTAGCAGGCTCTCCCGAAAAGGTTTCCCTTTTTTCTTCCTTTTTTTCACTTAAAGCTTCAGAGGCACTTACTGAAGTTTCTTCAGACACTTTAGCTTCTTTAAGAGCATCTTCCCATAATTTCATCAAATCTTCAGGACTTATCTCTTCCTTATCTTCCTTTTCTCCTTTAATTTCATCTTCTAACATTATTTTTTTAAACCTCCCTTTTAAAAAATTTTAACTATCCCTTTCTGAAGTTAAAAATTTTTCTATTTGAATAGCCAAATGATTTTTAAAAACACCTATTCTTCCTAAGATTTTAGGAGTATCTTCAATTAAAACCTCAATAGGGTCTTCCACTTTTTTATCCAAAATTATTATATCTCCAGGTTCTAAATTGATTAAATCACCCACAGTTATCTGTCCTTTACCAAGTAAAGCTTTTATTACAACCTCGCTATTATAAAGGCAAGTTTCTATAGCCTTTTTCCAAGTGTAATCTACATATTCTTCAACTTGGTAAGGAGAATAAAGATGAACCTTTATGGGTTGAAGGGTAGTGAGAGAGTAGGCAAACAAAATTTTGCCACTTAAAGCTTCAAGTTCCACATTATATCCACAAACAATGACTGTTTCTTCAGGCTGTAAAACTCTAGCAAATTGGGGATTAACCTCTCCCCTTATATATTTAGGCTTTACAGGATAGATATTTCTCCAAGCCTTTTCTAATTCATCAAAAATTAGATTTACTACCTTTCTTATAAGTTTCTGTTCCACAGGAGTAAATTCCCTACCCTCTATCTTAGTAATTTTCCGTTCTCCACCTCCTAAAAATCTTTCTATAAAAGCAAAGACCAAAGGAGCATCTATAATCAATAAAGCTTGACCTTTAAGAGGTTCAATTCTAAATATGTGAATAGAAGTAGGAACGGGAATTTTATTTAAAAAATCTTTAAATCTCTCCATTTGAATAGGAAAATTAACTATATCTATCATCTCTCTTAAAAGGGTAGAAAAACTCATTCTTAAACTACGGGCTAATTGATCATTTATTACTTCTAAACCAGGAATTTTAAGTCGGGTAGAAATGGTATAGTTTCTAAAATCAAAGGCTTTGGCTTCCCTTCCTTCTTCAACCTTTTTAGGAGCGGTCTCTATTTTCCCTTCTTCTATACCAGAAAGTAGGGCATCTATTTCTTCTTGAGATAAAACCTTTTCCATTTCCTTCCCTATTCTATAATGTATTGAGTAATATAAAGGTTTAAAACTAAATCTTCTCCTAAGGCTGTGTGGTTTATTTTTTGTAAAAGCTCCCTTTTAATTTCCTCTTTAGCCGTAGGCTTTAAAACATCCTCCACAGTTTTTCCACTTAAGTAGGAAATAATAACATCTTTAATCTTAGAGTCCTTCTTTTTAACTATTTCTTCTATTTTTTTATCTCCTACCTCTAAGCTCAATCTTATCTGAAGATATCTTTTGCCTGTAGGATCAAGTAGATTTACCACAATAGGATCTAAGTCTATTAGAATTGAGTCTTTATCCTTTTTGCCCACCTTTTCTTTTTTTTCTCCACCCTTAGCAGAAAGAAAAATAAAAAATCCAACTCCTGCAAGACCAATGACCAAAAGTCCTATAACTGCAAAAACTAAAAGCCTTTTTTTCCCTAAAAAGGAGGTTTTTTTAGGAGTTGCCGACTCTTGGGCTTCTGCCTTAGTTTCTTCTGCCATAAGTCCTCCTCTTTTAAATCTCTTTTAAATTCAACTTAAATTTTTTCAAATTTTATACCTACTTAAGCTAAATCTCCTCTTTTATAATTTTGACAAAAAATTGACATTTGTCAAAAATTAAACTTCTATACTTCTATCTTATTATTTCTAACTCCCTATAAAGTAAAAACTGTTTGATTAAAAACCCTTGAGAATATCCACCTAAATTTTTACTTCCTATGACTCTATGACAGGGGTACACTAAAGGAAGAGGATTTTTGGCTAAGATTTTTCCTATCCATCTGTATCCCTTAGAAATTCCTACTTCTTCAGCCAAATCTTTATATCTCTTAACTTTACCAATTTTTATTTCTCTTAAACCTAATAAAACCTTTTTTTCTAACTCAGTTCCTATTAATCTGTGTTTTACGTTTATAAAGGGTGTTTTAAAATTCCAATAACTCCAGAGGGCTTCCCAAAAAGCTTTACAAAATTTCTGTGCTTTCTCATTATCGTAAAAAATTACTTGAGAAACCAAATTAAAATCCCAAGCCAAATTGAGCTTTAATAAATTCCCTTCTTGATCCCAGATAAGGTAAAATTTTAGAGGAAAAACACTTAAAATAGCCTTGAAAGACAATTTTATCTTCTTAAAAATTTTATTAGTTTAAAAATAACCAATCCTTTTAATTTTTAAACCTTCCTAAAATTTCTCAAGAGAAACTTAAACCTTTTTTCAAGAAGGCCTAAGCATCCAAATCCAATGGATATACCTACCCTTTCATACACAACTCTTGCATTTTTAAAGTATTATGGTAAAAAGAAAGAAACTTTCCACTCAGGGAGTTTTCTATTTATGACCTTTTTATATTTTTTTCTGTAATTTTTTAAAGGGAGACAGTAAAAAATAAGTAAAAAATGTCCTTAGATACTTTATTAGATCAAGTTAGAAACACCTACGATATTGTAGAGGTGGTGTCTTCTTTTGTAAATCTCAAAAAAGCCGGCAGAAATTATGTGGGTTTTTGTCCCTTTCATTCAGAAAGCAAACCCTCTTTTACCGTTAGTCCTGAAAAACAGATTTTTAAATGTTTTGGATGCAATTCTGGAGGAGATGTGGTTACCTTTTACATGAAAATGAAGGGTCTTTCCTTTAGAGAAGCTCTTTTAGAACTTGCTGAGAAAGCTGGTTTAGTGGTAGAAAAAAAATTTAGCTTAGAGAAAGAGAAAATAAGAGAAAAAGAATTAGTAGAATTTAATTATAGGGTAGCTAAATTTTATCATCAACTTCTTTTTATTCATTCCTCTTCTGAGTTAGCCCTTTCTTATTTAAGGACAAGAGGTCTTAGGGAGGAGACTCTTAAAACTTTCTTAATAGGTTTTGCTCCCTTTGAGGGGAGGGTGTTAGCAAGTTATTTAAGAGGAAGGGAAGAGGATCTTAAGAAGGCCGAAGAATTAGGATTAATAAAAAGGGTAGAAGATGGTTCCTATTTAGACCTTTTCAGAGGAAGAATTGTTTTTCCAATTTTTAATTCTAAAGGAGAGTGTATTGGTTTTGGAGGAAGAGCCTTAGAAAAGGATATAGAACCTAAGTATTTAAACACTCCTGATTCTAAGATTTATAAAAAAAGTGAAGCCCTCTACGGTCTTTATCAAGCTAAGGAATTTATTAAAAGAGAACAGGAAGGATTTATAGTAGAAGGCTATTTTGACTTTTTATCCCTCTGGGAAAGGGGAATTAAAAATGTGATAGCCAGTTGTGGAACGGCTTTAACGGAGAAACATCTTAAAATACTAAAACCTTTAGCTAAAAATTGGAATCTTTTTTATGATGGAGACTTAGCAGGAAAAAAGGCTACTTTAAGAACGATTTCCCTTTTCTTAAAGGAATCTCTTTTACCTAAGATAGTGGTTCTACCTGAAGGAGAAGATCCAGATTCTTGGATTAGAAGTTTTTCCTTAGATATTTTCTCTTTAAAAAAAGAAATCACTTCTTACACTGTAGAAGCTATGAGCTTTGTGATTGAGTATTTTAAGAAGGATCTTCTTAAAAATCCCTCTCAGGTATTTAAAGAAATAGTGGAAATTTTTAAACCCATAGAAGATCCTATTTTAAAAAGTAAAATAGTTAAGGATTTAAGTTTTTATTTAGAAATTCCTGAAAATGAAATTTGGAAGTCTTTATCAAATACCAAAGGTTTATCTGAAAAAAGAGAAAGTTCTTTTATGAGTGAAGAAAAGGAAGAATATTTTTTAAAAGTTATTTCTCAGTTTTTAGTTAACTTTCCTGAATATTTTCCAGAATTAATTTCAAGAGGTCTTTTAACCCTTTTAGAAGATTTTGCAGATTCAATCTATGCTCAATTTTTAGTATACTTTTATGAGGAGTTCAAATTAAAGAGAAGAATTTTTGAACTTTGGGAAAATTCTAAATTTCAAGAAATCTTCAGCGAACTTCTTTTAGCTCCTCCCTTTGAAAATCCAGAAGAGGTCTTTTCTCAAATTAAAGATTATCTGGTTAAACAAGTTAAAAAAAGAGAAATCAAAAAAATAGTCGAAAATTTAAGACTTTTGGAGATAAAAGGAAAAAAGGAAGAGATAGAAAGATATCTTTGGCTTGTAAAGAATTCCCTGAATATATAGATATTTTCAATTTTTGGTAAAGAAAGAAATTAACTTAAAAGGAGGTATTTATGGACCTCCACAATAAAAAGAAACTATGCCTTTTTGAAGAGGAAGACTTTTTTTCTGAGGAGCTTCAAGATGAAATTTGGGAGGAGGAAAAGGAAAATATAAAGGTTAAAGACCCCGTTAATATTTATTTTAAAGAGGTTTTTTCTAATAGGTTACTTTCTAAGGAAGATGAAATTAGAATAGGTAAAACCATTGAAGAAAATGAAAAGCAAATTTTAAGAGAATGTTTTTCTTATTATCCCCAATTGAGCAAATTTTTTTGCTTAATTAAACAAATTGAAAAAGAAAAAAATTTTATAGTTTATTTTAAAGACTATGAAGAATTAGAAAAAAATCCTCAAAAAGCTCAAAAATGGTTTTTAAATATTAAAGAATTAACTAATGAGCTATTAGAAAATAATGACAACAAATCGGACAAAGAAAAAATTATATTTATCGAAAAAATAATAGATATTTTATATGAAGTTAGACCTACTAAAAATTTATTGGAATTAATTTCTTGTGAAATTTTAGAAACCTATTATGCTTTAAAAAATTTTAAAAATTTTCAAGAGTATTTGTATAATAATTATAAAATTAAATGGAAAGAAATTAGGAAACTTATATTTAATAATGGAAATTTAGAAAGTGGAAACGATTTTTTAAACAATACTGGTATTAAAACAGAAGATTATATAAAAATAAAGAAAGAAATAGAAACTCTTAGAAAAAAAATTAAAAAAAGTAAAGAATATTTTGGAAAGACATTAAAACAAATTTTAAAAAGTGGTGAATTAATAGATAAATCTTTTAAAGAAATTAAAAAATCTAAAGAAGAATTAATAAAAGCTAATTTAAGACTAATTATTTCTATAGCAAAGAAATATTCTCCTAAAGGTATGTTTTTAAGTGATCTAATTCAAGAGGGAAATATAGGACTTATCAAAGCTGTTGAAAAGTTTGATTATCGTAAAGGATTTAAGTTTAGTACTTATGCAACTTGGTGGATTAGACAGTCTATTACCAGATATTTAGCTGAAAATACAAGAACTATAAGAGTCCCTATTCATATTATTGAAACTATTTATAAAATAAGTAAGATAATTTCTACCAAGTTTTATCAAGAATACGGAAGAGAACCTACTTTAGATGAACTTGCTAAGGAAACTAATTTATCTATAGAAAGATTAAACTATATATTTAAAATAATGAAACAACCTATTTCCTTAGAGACTACAGTTGGAGAGGATGAAGAAAGTCCTTTAAAAGACTTTATTGAAGACCAAAGTTCTATTAGACCTGAAGAAAGAACAATCAATTTAGCTCTTTCAGAAAAAATTAGAGAACTGTTAAAGATTTTATCTCCGAGGGAAGAAAAAATTATAAGACTAAGATTTGGTATAGGGGAAAGAGAACCTTGTACCTTAGAGGAGGTAGGTAATAAATTTGGAGTAACCAAAGAACGTATAAGGCAAATTGAAACTATGGCTTTGAGAAAACTTAAACATCCTAATCGGATAAAGCTTCTAAAAAATTTCCTAATTCATGGTTCTTAATTTAAGTCAACCTTTTCTAAGGGATTTTCTAAAAATTATCCAAAAGGACTTTCCTCTGGATTCAAGACCTTTTTTAAAAATTGCTCAAAAATTAAAAATTACTGAAGAGGAAGTTTTAAGGCTTTTAGAGGAACTAACCAAACAAAAGTATCTAAGACAAATTTCAGCTATCTTTAATCCTTCCTTTTTTGGACATTCTTCAGCTCTTTTCGCTTTTAAAGTCCTTGAAAAAAACCTTCTTAAGGCTATAGAAATCATAAATGCCCATCCTGGCATAACTCATAACTATTTGCGTAACCATCCTTATAACCTATGGTTTACTTTGGTAGTTTTACCAGGCCAAAAAATCTTAGAAGTTGCCTCCAAACTTTTTCTTTTAAGTGAAGCAGAAGATTTTTTGTATTTGCCTGTCATAAAAACTTTTAAAATCTCAACCGTTTTAGAGGTAGAAACGGAAAATTTTGAAATAAAAGAAGATTTAACAGAAGGGGTATCTAATTTTACCTTTACAGAGGAAGATATAAAATTAGTTAAAGTGTTACAAGAACCCTTACCTTTAGTAAAAACTCCTTTTGCCTCTCTTTCTCAAGCTTGTGGCCTTAGTGAAAAAAAAATTTTTTCTTGGTTAAAAGGGATGGACCAGTTAAAAGCTTTGAGAAGATTTGGAGCTCTTTTAAATCACAAGTATCTGGGATATACCAAAAATATTATGGTTTTATGGGAAGTTCCTGAAGAAAAAACCTACGAAATAGGAAAAAAACTTAGCCAAGAAAATTTTATTACCCATTGTTATGAGAGAAAAACCTATCCCCATTGGAAGTATAACCTATATACTATGTGTCACTTTAAAACTGAAGAGGAAAAGAAAATTATTTCTGTTTTAGCTAAAAAATTTAAGATAGAAAATTACTTGATGTTAGAAACCCTAAAAGAATTTAAAAAAGAAAGACTTAAACTTTTCTATGAAACCTAATTTAGGTTTCACTTTTAAAGTTACTTTTAGCCTTTGGAGGTCATAATTTTTTAAAATCTTAGTTTTCTTTTTGCTAAACTCCATTCGACCCTTTTCGTGCCATCCCTTATTCATCCGGGCAGAATTTCTCAGCCTAACATTTTAAGTGTCCAAATTCTGGGGACATCTCATTCCCCAAGCATCTCAAGGGAAATAGTTAGGTGAAGAATTAGAAAGGACCATAGAGGAGGATTTTATAGAGTATAGGAAGAAGAATTTTTTAAAGATTTAAGGACCTTTCCCAGGGGATTGATGAATTATTTAATATGGTATCATGGAGGAGGAGCCCATGACTTAGATCATAAGCCACCTTTAAGATGGTATGGTGAAGAATTTATAAAAATAAAATGCAGTCTAAAATCATATGGACGCATACATGTGCTTGACAAAACTTGATTTTATTTTAAAATAATCTTTTATAGGATGGGCGGATAGCTCAGGGGGAGAGCATCGGCCTTACAAGCCGGGGGTCAGAGGTTCAAATCCTCTTCCGCCCAGGTTCTTTTTTAAAATTTCTTTATAAGAAGACTTCTTGAAAAAATTGAAAAATTTTATATAATAATTTTTTAAAATTGGGGCTGTAGCTCAGCAAGGTTAGAGCGCCTGCCTGTCACGCAGGAGGCCGCGGGTTCAAGTCCCGTCAGCCCCGCCATTTTTTTATGTCTACTGATTTTTACTTTAATCTTAAAAAATTTTTTCTTTCCCTATTATATCCCTCTTCCGTCATCTTCATATTTCTTCTTATAGTTTCCATATATGTAGTTTTAGGTAAAAGAAGAGGCAGAAGAAGGTTTCTTCTTTTCGTAGCTCTTTTTTTATACTACATCTCCTCCACCCCCTTTTTCCCTTATTTGCTTTTTAAATATTTAGAAAGAAAGCAACAAATCCCTTCCCTAGAACAAATTAAAACAGCTAAATATCTCATAGTATTAAATGGAAAGGTTTACAATCATAAAAACCTCTCCTTAGAAGAGAGATTCAGTAGAGAAACCTTAGTTAGGGTCTTAAAAGCTATAGAGATAAAAAAACAATTTCCTCAAAAGGAACTTTTAATTTTAGGAGGTTCCTCAAATGGGGAAAGTGTTTCACAATACTTTCAAGCCTTAGCCTATAAATGGGAAGTAAATTTAAAAACTATAGAAGATCCTAAAGATACCTTTGAAAGTGTTAAATATTTAAAAAAATTTTTGTCCCAATCTAACGAATCCTTTATCCTCTTTACTTCAGCCTATCATATTCCACGAACATCCTATCTTATGGAAAAAGAGGGTTTACGTCCTATTTTTTATCCAACTAACTACAATTATAAATTATGTAAACCAAGTTTTAGTATCTGGAGTTTCATTCCTGACGATATATACATTACCTTTACCAATATGGCTGTTCATGAATATTTAGGTTTGTTTTTTTATAAACTAAAATATTTTATAGGGAGATTTCTATGAAGGAGCTTATAGAGAAAATTTTAAGCATAGAGGAAGAACATACCTTAGTTTTAAAAAACTTTATAAAAAAGGAAAAGGAAAAAATTTTAGAGGTTGTTTTTCTTTGTAAGGAGATAATTTCCAAGGGAGGTAAAATTCTTATTTTTGGAAATGGAGGGAGTGCAGCTGATGCTCAACATTTAGCAGCAGAATTAGTAAATCGTTTTAAAAGGGAAAGGTATCCTTTACCAGCTATAGCACTAACTACAGATACTTCTATTCTTACTGCCATAGCTAATGATTATAATTTTTCTGAAATTTTTGTAAAACAGATACAAGCTCTCGGAAAAAAGGGAGATTTAGCCTTAGGTATAAGTACCAGTGGTAAATCTGATAATGTAATTAAAGCTTTAAAAGTAGCTAAAGACTTAGGACTTCATACCGTAGGTTTAAGCGGAGGAGAAGGAGGTTTAATGAAAGATTATTGTGATTATTTAATTTTAGTTCCAAGTTCTAACACTCCTCGTATCCAAGAAGGACACCTACTTTTTTTACACATTTTTTCGGAACTTTTAGAGGAAGTATTCTTTTCTTAGTTTTAAGAAACCATGCTTTTAGCTTTAGAAACTTCCTGTGATGAAACGGGTGTAGCTTTATTCTCTGAAGAGGGTGTTTTAGTTAAGCATCTTCTTTATTCTCAAGTAGCTCTTCACTCCCCTTTTGGAGGAATTGTTCCTGAGATAGCCTCACGTAAACAATTAGAGGTATTACCCTCTTTGGTTAAGAAACTCTTAGAAGAAACTAATACTTCTTTAGGGGATCTTAAGGCTTTAGCAGTAACCTTTGGACCAGGCCTTATAGGTTCTCTTTTAGTGGGGGTTTCCTTTACTAAAGCCCTAAGTTGGTCCTTAAGGGTTCCTCTTATAAAAGTTGACCACTTAGAGGCCCATTTAAGAAGCATTTTTTTAGAGAAAAAAGTTGAATTTCCCTATATAGGTCTCTTGGTTTCTGGGGGACATACAGCTCTTTTTTTAGTAAATTCTTGGGAAAATTATCAACTTTTAGGATCTACTAAAGATGATGCAGCAGGAGAAGCCTTTGATAAAGTAGCTAAACTTTTAGGTCTTGGATATCCAGGAGGACCTCCCATAGGCAAGTTAGCTAAAAAAGGTAATAGAAAGGCTATCCCCTTTCCTCGTCCCATGTTAGAAAATAAAACCTACGAATTTAGCTTTTCAGGACTTAAAACGGCAGTAGTAAATTATATAAAAAGTGAAACCTCTTTTAAGATAGAAGATATTTGCGCTAGCTTTGAAGAAGCTGTGGTAGAAGTATTGGTGGAAAAGAGTCTTAAAGCTTCAAAGGATCTGGGAGTTCCACGAATAGTAGTTACAGGAGGAGTTGCTTCTAACCTTCGCTTACGAGAAGTTTTTTCTCAAAGAGCTCAAAAAGAAAACTTAGAGGTCTTTTTTCCATCCCCAGAGTTTTGTACCGATAATGCTGCTATGGTAGGAATCATAGGATGGTATAAGTGGCAAAAAAAGGAATTTACCTCCTTAGAGGATGAACCCTATACCAGATCTTTCTAAAGATCTTCCTTTAAATCCTCTTTTAATCCTAATTCCTTTATCTTTTTTTGCAAATAAGCCCTTTCTAAACCTATTTCTTTAGCTGTTTGAGAAATATTTCCTTTGAATTCTAAAAGTTTTCTTCTTAAAAATTCTTTTTCAAAGAGCCATTTAGCAGTTTTGTAGTCCTTTTCTTGAAACCAAGGCTCAGAGGTTCCTTTAGATGGCAAAGACTCTATTAGATTTCTAAAATCCAAAGGTAAATCTTCGTAAGTTATTTCAAGATCAGGAGAAATGATCACCAATCTTTCTATAAAGTTTTTTAACTCTCTTACATTTCCAGGCCAGTGATACTTCATTAAAGCTGAAAGAACCTCTCCCTTTAACCTTTTTCTTCCTAATCCTGTCTTTAAAGCCAGTTCCTCCAAAAACTCTTCTACCAAAAAAGGAATATCCTCTTTTCTCTCTCTGAGAGGAGGTATATAGATAGGAAAAACGTTTAACCGATAAAAAAGGTCTTCTCTAAAATTACCTTTTTTAATTTCCTCTTGAAGATTTTTGTTAGTAGCTCCTATAATCCTTACATCTACCTCAATAGGTCTAACCCCTCCTAATCTTTCTATTTTTCTCTCCTGAAGAACTCTTAAAACCTTAGCTTGAGCAGAAAGACTCATATCTCCTACTTCATCTAAAAAAATAGTTCCTCCCTCAGCTTGTTCAAACTTACCCTTTTTTGAAGTTTGAGCTCCTGTAAAGGCTCCTTTTTCGTAACCGAAAAGCTCAGCTTCAATAAGAGTATCTGGAATTCCTGCGCAGTTAATTTCCACAAAAGGTCCTTTAGCTCTGGTAGAATAAAGATGAATAAGTTTAGCTACTAATTCTTTCCCCACTCCAGACTCTCCAAAAATTAATACTGTAGTATCTGTAGGAGCTGCCTTCAAAATAAGTTCTTTTATCTCTTTAATAGCTGGAGAAATTCCAGAAAGTTTAACCCTTCCAAAAATATTCTCCCTTAATCTTCTATTTTCCTCCTCTAAGCTAACTAATTTAAAAGCATTTTCCAAAGTAATTAAAATTCTTTCATAAGAAAGAGGTTTTTCTATAAAATCATAGGCTCCCAGTTTTATGGCCTTTACTGCAGTCTCAATGGTACCATGCCCAGAAATAATAATAACTGGAATAAAGGGAAAAAGGACTTTTATTTTCTTTAAAACCTCAAATCCATCCATATCTTTCAACCAAAGGTCAAGAAAAACTACTTGAGGAGGATTAAGAGGAAGTTCCTCTACGGCTTTTTTTCCTGAAAGAAAGGTCTTTATACTATAGCCCTCATCTTTTAAAATATCTGTTAAAACTTCTAAAATACCCTTTTCATCATCTATAATCCAAACTTCTCCTTTCATACTTTAGAAATAAAACTATACAAAAACTTTAAAAAAGCAAGGGGTATATTATAATATCCTTTTCAGTAGATAAAAAATTTAAAAGGAATTTAAAGCTTCGTGGAGTTATTCCATTTATATTCCTTTTTTCTTTTTGAATCTCCTCTCATGGTTATAGCCCTTTTAGCAGGTATGTTTGTGGCTTTCACTACTTCCTTAGGTTCTATGTTAGCTCTTTTTGCTAAGAAAATGCCTTCTTGGGGAATAGATTTAAGTCTCTCTTTTGCAGCAGGAGTAATGTTAGTTGCCAGCTTTACCAGTTTAATCCTTCCTGCTATAGAAATTAGTCAAAGTTTTTTACCCACCGCTATAGGAATTTTTTTAGGTATCCTTTTGATGTACTTCGTAGAAACCTTTATTCCTCATGAGCATCTTATTAAGGGTTATGAGGGTCCCAAAGAGTTTAAGGATAGAATGAAAACCGCTTGGCTTTTAGTTTTAGCTATGATAATTCACAATTTTCCAGAAGGGTTAGCTATTGGAACAGCTTTAAATTTTGAAATTAAAACAGGGTTGGTAACGACTTTAGCTATAGGAATTCAAGATTTACCAGAAGGCTTGGTGGTCTCCTTGCCATTGGCTACCCTTCAAAAAAAAAGATTTGAACCTATCCTTTTAGGGGTATTAAGTGGCTTAGTAGAATTGATAGCCGTTCTGTTAGGAGCCTATTTTTTTAAAAATTTTGCCTATCTTTTAATCTATGGATTAGGTTTAGCAGGAGGAGCTATGCTATTTGTCACTATAAAAGAGGTTATCCCAGAAATTTATAAACACGAAAAAAATGAGCTTTTAGTAACCTTCGGCTTTTTCTTAGGATTTTATACTATGCTTTTTCTTGATTCTATAAAATTTTAAATTAAATATATTATTAATTTTAAAAATTTTTTTATTAAAGGAGGCTTTTTAAGGTTATGCAATGTGAAAGATTAAAATTTTTAATTCGTGATTGGTATCAACAGGTTAGGGAATTTACCTTATCTCCTACAAAAATGATGGAGTTAGTAGATAGGCATGTTAAGAATTGTGAAACTTGTCAAGGAGATGAAGAACTTTCTTTAGAACTTGAACAATTGAGAGAAATCATAAGAGTTCCCTATGTTCCTATACCCAAAGAAGAAAGGGAAGAAGAAGTTATGGAGGAATTTGAATATGTATATGAGGAAGAGGATAAGGAAGAGGAGGAATATTAATTTATAATATAAATTTATTTCAATTTATTTTTTTCTTTTATCTATAATTCTCACTGCCTTACCTGGAACTCTTTGAATAGTTCCCTCTGGGACAATTTGAAGTTTACTTCTAAAACCGAGAAAATCATAAAGTTCTAATTCTAATTGTTCTAACTCCTTCTGAGTAAGTCCTTGGTCTATCTTTTCTACAATAATAGTCATTTCATCCTTTCCCTTTAAAGTTTCTATAACCAGTTGATAATAAGAAGAAAGTCCTTTGTACTTAAGTAAAATTTCTTCTATCTGAGAGGGATAGAAATTTACTCCCTTTACTTTTAACATATCATCTGTTCTACCCTTTATTCTGTCTATTCTCATATGAGTTCTTCCACAAGTGCAAGGTTCATAACTAAGTATTTTAGTAATATCCCGGGTTCTATATCTTATCAAAGGTAAACCCTCTCTGGTAAGAGTTGTAATTATCATTTCTCCTTCTTCTCCTGGAGGAAGAACCTGACCAGTTTGAGGGTCTACTATTTCCACAATATAGTGATCTTCCCAAACATGAATACCCTCTCTGGCTACACAATCAATTCCAAGCCCTACTCCTCCTGTTTCAGTCATTCCTATAATATCATAGGTCTTTACTCCCATTTCCTCCTCAATTCTTTTCCTGTATTCATCAGACCAAGTTTCAGCTCCCAAAATAGCTACTCTTAGTTTGGTTTTACTAAAATCGTAACCTATCTCTTTAGCCACCTCAATAAGTCTTGCAGGATAGGAGGCAATAGCTCCTATAGCGGTAACTTCTAAATCTTTTATAAGTTTTAATTGCATAAGAGTTCTTCCTGCTCCCGCAGGAACGATAAAACATCCTAATTTTTCTGCTCCATAGTGAAACCCAAAACCACCGTTAAATAAGCCAAAAGAAGGCATGATTTGAATTCTATCTTTAGAAGTAAGACCTGCACAAGCAAGACACCGAGCCATAATTTCTCCCCACTGTTCTACATCTCTTGCAGTCATAAAATTCATCACCGGAATACCTGTAGTTCCTGAACTCATGTGCATTCTGGAACACTCTGAAGGCTCTACCGCTATATGAGCAAAGGGATAGCAATCTCTCAATTCCTCCTTGGTAGTAAAAGGTAAATATTTTAAATCCTCTAAGGTTTTAAGATCCTCTGGTTCTAAATCTTTAAATTTTTCCTTAAGTTTAGATCGTGAATTTTTTAGAAATCTTAAAGTTTCCCTTAATCTTGAAAGTTGTAATTTTTTAAGTTCCTCTCGAGGTAAAGTCTCCATTTTAAAATTAAACATATTTTACCTCCTATCTTTTAGCTTCACTTAAAGTTGGTGTAGGAAATTAAGCCTTCAATTTGGGGATTACAAATCATAAAATTTTTGCTATTTTCTTTACCTTTTACAAAAAGATAAGTAAATTTTAGTTAAAATAATTTTAATGACCTACGGTCTACATTTATATCCTCTTTTCTCCTTTACTTCAAAAAACAAGTATGACTCGCAATCCTTATTATTAATTAACCTCAACGACTTGTCACCAAAATACTTAAGAAAACACCTAAAAACTTGAAAAAGCAGCATGGTGAAGTTGATTTTACCAAAATTTAGCATTCTGACAAGCCTTTGTATGAGTCCATATGATTGGGAAAAACTGTGGGATGCCCCCAAATTTTGGACAACTAAAATGTTAGGGTTTGTTTTTCGGCCCCCTTTCTTGGACACCTCTTTCGTTAACCTCATCCCTGTTGTTACCCTTTAACCTCCAAATATCCTCAGGCACTACCTATCCCAATGAAGAGTGTATCCTCTCCCTATTATACCTCTCTATCCATCCATTTATCCTCATCCTCGCAGATACTATATCCTCAAATACCTCCCTATCCAAACATTCCATCCTAAATACCCTATGAAAACTCTCTATGTGCCCATTGTTGTAGGCCTGCCCAGGAGGAATTACCTCCTCCTCTATTCCCCACCTAGCAATCACTCTACGAAAGGCTTTAGATTTGAACCCCATATTCCCTAAATATACGCTCTAAATGCTCCGCTACCACATTTCCTGTCAAACTAAAATCAACCAATGCCGGAAATACATACCTCGAATAAGCATCTATCACATTGAATACCCTAAATCTTCTGCCATTCTCAAGACTGTCATGGATAAAGTCTACCGCATATAACTCTCCTCTGCAACTAGCTATTACTCCTCTAAAATCCTTACTCCTACCTCTGTTTTGTCTCCTTCTCTTGAAAAACACATATCTGTTAAATCCCTCTTCCCTCCATAGCCTTAATACCTTCTTATGATTTACTCTGTAGCCCTTAAGCCCCTAAGTCAAAAAGGCT
>JANXAD010000070.1 GCA_025062245.1 Thermodesulfobacteriaceae bacterium
AAATTAATGAAGTTTCCGAAAGCATTATAGACACAATAAAAAATATCATTAATAAACCAGTTGAAGATTCTGAACTTTCGGAAGTAATGATTCATAAAGCGTATGAGACATTAAGAGTAAGTTTTGATAGAAATTATGGTGGTTTTGGTAAATCTCCTAAATTTCCTCTACCACTAAATATGCTGTTCTTACATAGATATTTCTATAGATATAAGAATAAAGAAGCTCTTGATATGAGTTTGCAAACATTGAAAAAAATGAGACTTGGTGGTATATATGATCACATAGGTTTTGGATTTCATAGATACTCTACAGATAGATTTTGGATTCTTCCCCATTTTGAAAAAATGCTTTATGATAATGCACTTTTATTAGTTGCATATACAGAGGCTTATCAGATCACTCAAGAGAAGTTTTATAAAAGTGTGGCAGAGGAGATAATTAAATATTTACTTAGAGATATGTATTCACCACAAGGAGTATTTTATTCCTCTGAGGACGCAGACAGCGAAGGTGAAGAGGGTAAGTTTTATATATGGGATTATTATGAAATTATGAAAGAGCTAAATTCTGAAGAGTTTGAATTTGTAAGAAGGTTATATCCTATCAAAAAAGATGGAAATTTTTATGATGAGGCTACAAAGCAAAAAAGAGGTAAAAATATAATTTATTTAGAAAATTCAATTGAAGATATAGCAAAGAATTTAAAAATGAAGGAAATTGAATTGATTGAGAAAGTGGAGACTATAAGGAGTAGACTTTT
>JANXAD010000071.1 GCA_025062245.1 Thermodesulfobacteriaceae bacterium
ATGGTTGCGCCAATCTGCTTCACTGCGTAAACATCGTCAAGAAAAGCGGAGCTATTCCAGTGGTTTGCATAAATAAATTCTATGCAGACACAGAAAATGAGGTAAAGCTTGTAAGAAGGATCTGTGAAGAGGCAGGGGTGAGAGTAGCCTACTCAGATCACTGGTTGAGAGGAGGGGAAGGTGCCGTGGAACTTGCTGATGCGGTGATGGATGCCTGTAGAGAAACTCCTCAGTTTAGGTTTCTCTATGAACTCGATGAACCTATCAAAACTAGGATTGAAAAGATTGCCAAGGAGGTTTACGGGGCAGATGGCGTGGTCTATCTTCCTCCTGCAGAGGAAAAGATAAGGATGCTTGAAGCTAATGAAGAATTAAGAAGAATGCCTATTTGTATGGTAAAGACCCATCTTTCCCTTTCCGATGATCCCTCTAAAAAGGGAGTGCCCAAAGGCTGGAGTTTAAGGGTAAGAGATGTGCTTATTTTTAGAGGATCAGGATTTATTGTGCCTGTTGCTGGAGACATAAATCTGATGCCCGGAACCGCCTCAGACCCTGCTTACAGAAGAATTGATGTAGATGTGGAAACTGGTAGGGTAAAGGGATTATTTTAGAAATTATTTTAGGAAAAAAAGTATAAAGGTGAGGTGAAGGGATGAGTGGAAAAATTATAGACGGAAGACAAATCTCCGAAAAGATAAGGAGTGGTATTAAGAGGG
>JANXAD010000072.1 GCA_025062245.1 Thermodesulfobacteriaceae bacterium
TTGTATAATTAATCTCATGCTGGATAAAAAGTATTTATCTCCAGAAGATGCAATAAAGCTTATTTTAAAGCATATCCCTTATAGATGCCTTCCATCTGAGATAGTTCCTATTGAGGAGGCATACTCAAGAGTTACTGCAGAAGATATTATATCACCAGAGGATCTTCCAGGTTTTAATCGTTCAACTGTTGATGGATTTGCTGTCAGAGCATCTGATACCTTCGGTGCAAAGGAAGGCTCACCAGCCTATCTTAAACTAAAAGGTGATATACCTATGGGAGCTATTCCACCTTTTTCTCTTTCAAATGGGGAATCAGCATCAATTGCAACTGGAGGTATGCTTCCTGAAGGAGCAGATGCTGTGGTAATGCTTGAACATGTAAATGTGATATCAGATGATTTAATTGAGGTTCTAAAGGCTGTTTCACCGGGAGAAAATGTTATATTCTTTGATGAAGACGCAAAAAAAGGAGAGCTTATTATAAAAGCAGGGTATAGGCTTAAACCTCAAGATATAGGTGCACTTGCAGGATTGGGGATTAAAGAGGTTAAGGTTATAAAAAGACCTGTCATTTCTATAATTCTCACAGGAGATGAGATAATACCCCATACAGAAAAAGTAACCTTAGGCAAGGTAAGAGATGTAAACTCCTTTAGTATTGCAGGCTTATGCTATGAAAATGGTGCAGTTCCTTTAAAGAT
>JANXAD010000073.1 GCA_025062245.1 Thermodesulfobacteriaceae bacterium
AGCCGCCAAATGTGGGATTGAAAGAGGAATTTCTGCCTCAAAATCAAAATCATCAGGTGGGTTTTAGCCGCCAAATGTGGGATTGAAAGTTTATGCTCGCATTGATGAGCTCCCCGAGTATGTACTGTTTTAGCCGCCAAATGTGGGATTGAAAGTTTTATAGGGTCTTGAATTTTGGCAAATTGTTCCCTGTTTTAGCCGCCAAATGTGGGATTGAAAGCGTATACGGTGGTATTTATGAGGAGGAAGGCGTATAGTTTTAGCCGCCAAATGTGGGATTGAAAGGGGGTTAAACGTGTTGTACGTTACGTTGGAGGATTTGTTTTAGCCGCCAAATGTGGGATTGAAAGACATTACTATCCCCAATCCTAACCGCCCTCCTACTAGTTTTAGCCGCCAAATGTGGGATTGAAAGTCAGAAGACTTCGGGGACGGCGGTAGTACGCGGATAACGTTTTAGCCGCCAAATGTGGGATTGAAAGCTTACCTTAACCAACTCCTCCTCCACGTCAAGAAGAGTTTTAGCCGCCAAATGTGGGATTGAAAGTAGTAATAGAAATAATACACCCATCGCAAATCATCCGTTTTAGCCGCCAAATGTGGGATTGAAAGGTGCTGATCCGGTTAGTAATGAAGTCGTACAGTTAAGGTTTTAGCCGCCAAATGTGGGATTGAAAGAT
>JANXAD010000074.1 GCA_025062245.1 Thermodesulfobacteriaceae bacterium
CTCGTACTCCCCGAAATGCCTTTAGGGGCAGCCTCGTGGTGGAGTCTGCCGGAGGTAGGGCTCTGGTTGGGTAAGGGCGGGTAACACCGTACCGATCCCAGATAAACTACAAATGCCGGTCAGATGGTCCACGGGAGTGAGGCGGTGGGGGATAAGCTCCATTGCCGAGAGGGAAACAACCCAGACCACCGGCTAAGGTCCCTAACTGGACGCTCACAGACAAAGGAGGTCGCCCTGCTAAGACAACCAGGATGTTGGCTTAGAAGCAGCCATCATTTGAAGAGTGCGTAATAGCTCACTGGTCGAGCGGGGCGGCGCCGAAAATTCTCGGGACTAAGCGTCCGACCGAAGCCGTGGACGGGCGTCGCAGCGGCGCTCGTGGTAGGGGAGCATTCGGCACGGCGGTGAAGCGGCTCCGCGAGGAGCTGTGGAGCGTGCCGAAGAGCGGATGCTGGCATAAGTAGCGATAAAGCACGTGAGAATCGTGCTCGCCGTAAGCCTAAGGTTTCCTCGAGCTCCGTTCGTCGGCTCAGGGTTAGCCGGTCCCTAAGGTGAGGCCGAAAGGCGTAGCCGATGGGAAGCGGGTCAACATTCCCGCGCCAGCGGTGTGGAGCCAGAGTCGTGACGCAGGAGGCTAGGGAGAGCCACC
>JANXAD010000075.1 GCA_025062245.1 Thermodesulfobacteriaceae bacterium
CCATCCCTCCCGGAAGAGGGACTTCACAGGCTCCCACCTATCCTGCGCAGGACAAGCCAAGGCTCAATGCCAGACTACAGTGAAGCTTCACGGGGTCTTTCCGTCCTGCCGCGGGTAGCCGGCATCTTGACCGGCATTACAATTTCGCCGGGACTCTCCTCGAGACAGCGCGGCACTCGTTGGGCCATTCATGCAGGTCGGAACTTACCCGACAAGGAATTTCGCTCACCTTTATCTCTGACTTTCGCCAGAGGGTGGACTGTATCTTACCTTTGCCTCCAGGTCCTTTTTTGTCTGGAGGAGTTTATCCCTGTCTCCGGTGTTCATCTGAAGGGCTGTGTTTACTATGTCAAGTAAACCTTCAGGCTCTAAGTGCTTTCCTTCTTTCATCCATTGCACTACGCGCCTAAACTTTATAAAGTCCACATTCTTTTTGGTTTTTAACGGATGCTTTGTGAAAAACTCGCACAACTCTTCCAGACAACTCAGCTTTCTAATCCTGAAACACCATCTGTCTCCGTTGTTCCTTCTTACCACACCGCAACGAAAGAACCTTTTGAGAGCATAAAGCACTTGCAAGTCTCTCTCGTGTTGAACTACCACAAACTCTGGTAAAACCTGATA
>JANXAD010000076.1 GCA_025062245.1 Thermodesulfobacteriaceae bacterium
CCTCTGCAAGTTTTCTTTGCTCCTCCGCAAGTTTTCTCTGCTCCTCTGCAAGTTTTCTTAGTTCCTCAGCAAATCTTCTTTGCTCCTCTGCAAGTTTTCTTTGCTCCTCCGCAAGCTTCCTCTGCTCCTCTACTACCGCCTCTAATTTCAATTCTGTTCTCTTTTGCGCCTCTGCCAACTCTTTCACAATCTGCTTTAACTCAGAAAAATCCTCCCTCGTTACATGAGCCTCCCTTATGCGTGCATCCACTATCTCAATAATTTCTTTTCTAATCTCAGGAGTTATTTTAAATTCAACTTTTTTTGACGCCTTCATCTCCTCCCCACCCCAAAGATTTTTCCTACCACCTTCTCATATTTCCTCACCAATTCTGCTACCTTCTAATCTTACTATTTATTTCAAGCAATAAGGAGACCACCTTTTTATCTCGTTCTAATTGAAAGCATTTCTAAAAAAATTATAACTCTTTGAAACACCCCTGACAAGATTTAACAGACTCGGTTATCTTACTAAGGAAAGATTAACGAACTTTTACCAACCTGTAAAATCCTTCTGACGCTTCTGCATCAGTTAAAAACACTAAAATGAATTTTGAA
>JANXAD010000077.1 GCA_025062245.1 Thermodesulfobacteriaceae bacterium
ACTTCTTTGTCGTCACAGAGCTTTTCAGCTAAAGGATGCTCAGCAGAAAGACACATAAAGGTTACACCAAAGATTGTGTCAGGTCTCGTTGTAAAAATCTTCAATGAAGTATTCATTCCCTCAATTGGAAAGTCAACTTCAACACCCTCACTTCTTCCTATCCAGTTTCTTTGCATTGTAACAACCTTTTCTGGCCAACCAGTAAGTTTATCACAGTCTTTAAGTAATTCTTCTGCATAGGCTGTAATCTTAAAAAACCACTGCTCAAGCTCTTTTTGCTCTACCTGAGATTCACATCTCCAGCAGGCTCCATCTATAACTTGTTCATTAGCAAGCACTGTAGCACAAGAGGGACACCAATTTACAAAGGCTGATTTTCTGTAGGCAAGTCCTTTTTCATAGAGTTTAAGAAAGATCCATTGATTCCATCGGTAGTACTCAGGATGACAAGTTGCTATCTCCCTTCTCCAGTCATAGCTTAAGCCAAGTTTTATGAGCTGATGCTTCATGTACTCTATATTTTCATATGTCCATTTTGCAGGATGAACACCATGCTTTATAGCTGCATTTTCTGCAGGAA
>JANXAD010000078.1 GCA_025062245.1 Thermodesulfobacteriaceae bacterium
CGAGGTGCCGAACACCGCCGTCGATGTGAACTCTCGGGCGGTACTAGCCTGTTATCCCCGGGGTAACTTTTATCCGATGATCGATGGCCCTTCCACACGGAGCCACCGGGTCACTTGGGCCTGCTTTCGCATCTGTTCCCCCTGTCGGGGTCACAGTTAAGCCGGCTTGTGCCCATGCACTCCCCGCCGGATCGCCAACCCGGCTGAGCCGACCTTTGCGCGCCTCCGTTACTCTTTAGGCAATTCTGTTAAGTTCGGTCTTTCTCTCCAAGGGCAGCTTGTAGCGCATCTGGGAGATCAGATATGGCTCTATGAGCGCACGGAAGCGCTCATATGATCTCCCAGAGATATAAATTTGCCGCCCTTCGGGCTGTTGTCTCTGCTTGGCTTCTAGTCCAAATTTCTCTCGCAGCACCCGCACGAGCCTCTCTACATCGGGCTCGCTGAAGCCTTGGGTGTTGAAGAGCACAGCTTTGGACTGTTTCGACTTAATCGAGCCGTCGTCCATGAACCAGTACGCCAAGCCTCTCTCTGTTAAGAGCCGATGGATGAGCTTGGGCACGACCTTCATG
>JANXAD010000079.1 GCA_025062245.1 Thermodesulfobacteriaceae bacterium
CGGAAGCCGGCTCCACCCGAAGTCACTATCTTAACCCGCAAGGGAGGGAGGTGCCTACGGTGGGGCTGGTGACTGGGGTGAAGTCGTAACAAGGTACCCCTACCGGAAGGTGGGGGTGGATCACCTCCTTTATAAGGAAGGAAATTTTTATGCCCAGGGCAAGCGCTATTCATATATATTTTTTGTTCTTTGAAATAATCAAAGGTGAACGGACTGAAAACGGGCCTATAGCTCAGCTCAGGTTAGAGCGCACGCCTGATAAGCGTGAGGTCGGAGGTTCGAATCCTCCTAGGCCCATTCTCTCTGAAGAGGGAGGATGGGTCTTAGAGGAGTGGGGGTGTAGCTCAGTTGGGAGAGCATCGGCTTTGCAAGCCGGGGGTCGACGGTTCGAGTCCGTTCACCTCCACCACTTTTGACAGTGGTGGCTTTAATGGATCTTTGACAAGTGAATAGGGAGACTTTTGAAGATTTTAAGCTGGTATTTGTAGCCAAGCTACTAAGGGCTAACGGTGGATGCCTTGGGTGCGGGAGGCGACGAAGGGCGTGGTAAGCTGCG
>JANXAD010000007.1 GCA_025062245.1 Thermodesulfobacteriaceae bacterium
TTCTTAGGGAATTAGTAATTTCTTTAGATCCTGAAAAAACTCTTCTTAATTTTGGCTATAGTTTAGATTAGTGCAATTCCTGGTGTTTTCTCACTAAGCCCTAAACCTTGAGATATCCTCTTTTTGTTTTTTATGTGATTTTATTTAAATTTAAAATTTTTTTAGCGCTTTGAAGTTTTCAAAGGTCTCTTTAAAAGATTAAGTTTCGATAGTTCTTTGAAAATTAAATAGGGTGTAAGGGCAGAGGTTCCCTTAGGTAAAAAATGGGAGAAAAACCTTCCCTGAGGAATAAGGAATTGTATAAAAAGGAGGGCTTGTCCTGAGGAAATAAGGAATTACATAAAGGGAGGTCTTTCCTGATTAATAAGGGAGGGCACGAAAAGGATCCCGCCCTGAAGAAATAAGAGATTGGCTAAAAAGGGTAGTTGTAAAATTTTTAAACTGTAGTAAGATTTATTTTTAGGGTATTCCTTAGGTGGTAAAGGGCGGTTAGCTCAGGGGTAGAGCGCCATCCTCACACGGTGGATGTCGCAGGTTCAAATCCTGCACCGCCCATTTTGCTCCTTGCTCCTCTAAAGCAAAATGAGGAGCCATAAAAAGGCCAAAAGGAGGGGTTATTTATGCTTGACCTTTCTAATTTTAAAAGATTTCGTAAATGGGAAACTCTCTTCATTATCCATCCTGAAAGGATAGACGAAAAAAATCAAATTTTAGATAAAATTAGAGACATAGTTAGTTCTAAGGAAGGGGAAATTTTAAAAATTAATGAATGGGGTATGAGAAAGCTGGCCTATCCTATCCAAAAAAAACGTCAGGGATACTACATTTTAATAGAATTTTCAGGATTAGTCAGTTTACCTAAGGATTTAGAAGAGTTTTTTAGAATAGATGAAAGAATTCTCAGATTTATTATAGTTAAGTTGGAAGATAGCTTTAAAAAAGAGAAGGAGGAGGCAGTTTATGGATAATCCTGTAATTGTTAAAAAGAGGGTCTTTCCAAGAAAAAAGGTTTGTAAATTCTGTTCAGACCCTAATTTAATAATAGATTATAAAAATCATGAAGTCTTAAAAACCTTTTTGAATGAAAAAGGAATGATCTTACATAGAAGGCAAACTGGAACTTGTGCCTATCATCAAAGAAGACTTACTAATGCTATTAAAATGGCAAGAATTATGGCACTTTTACCTTTTGTAGCCGATGTAGAAATAGATTAGGAGGAGGCTAAATAATGGAAGTTATTTTGAGAACAGATATTCCTAAACTTGGAAAAGCAGGAGAAGTGGTAAAGGTTAGAGATGGTTTTGCCAGAAACTATCTTATTCCGAAGGGATTAGCCATTCCAGCTAACCAAAGAACTTTAAAAGCTTTGGAAAATCAAAGAAAAATTTTCTTAGCTAAGGCTGAAAGAGAAAGAAAAAAAATGCAAACTATAGCTGAAAAATTAAAAGATATGGAGCTAACTATTTATAGAAAAACCATAGAAGAGGATAGAATTTTTGGTTCCGTAAGTGCCCTTGATCTCTTAAATCTTTTAAAGGAAAAAGGTATTGGAATTGACAAAAAACAAATTCTCTTAGAAGAACCTATTAAAAGATTAGGGAGTTATGAAATTCCTATTAAGTTAGCTTCAGACTTGATAGTAAGCCTTAAATTAGAGGTCTTAGAAGAAAGATAATCAAATGACTTCTCAAAAAAAGGGCAAAAAAAATAAAAATAATCCCTTAGAAGCTACTTTCTCCCCAGAAATTTTACCCCCCCAAGACCTTCAAGCTGAACGATACCTCTTAGCTAGTATCTTTGTGGATCCCTCTTCTATTATAAAAGTTATTGATTATATTAGGCCTGAAGATTTTTATTCTTTAGCTCATAGGCTTATCTATTCCTCTTGTCTTTCTCTCTTTGAAAAGGATGAACCTATAGATATTATTACAGTGTATAATGAACTTGAAAAAAGGGGAGATTTAGAGCGAGCAGGTGGAGCAAGCTACCTTTCTGAAATAGCCGGTCTTCTTCCAACTTCAGCCCATATTTCTCATTATGCTAAAATTGTAAAGGAAAAGGGTATCCTAAGAGAAATTATAAGAATTAGTCAAGATTTAATTTATAGAGCCTATTACTCTGGAGAGGATTCTCAAGAGATTCTTAATTATGCTGAAAAAGAACTTTTTGAAATCTCTTATTATGGAAAAAAAGAAAGTTTTGTCCCTTTAAAGGAAGTAATTAAGGAAAATATCAAATATTTAGAAAGTCTTTATCAAAGAGGAGAGACGATAACTGGGATTCCCACGGGCTTTCCAGATTTAGATAAGATGACCGCTGGATTTCAAAGAGGTGATTTAATAATTTTAGCTGGTCGCCCAGGTATGGGAAAAACTGCTTTAGCCTTAGATATAGTTAGAAATGCCTGTAAACTTTCCAAAATAGGTGCTGCTATCTTTTCTTTAGAAATGAGTAAAGAACAACTCTCTGCCAGACTTCTTTGCGCAGAGGCTAAGGTTAACTTTCAAAAATTTCGCACCGGAAACTTAGAAACCTATGAGTGGCAGAAAATCATTCAAGCAGCCAATACCTTAAGTCAATTTCCTATTTACATAGATGATACCTTAGGTGTAAATATTTTAGAAGTTAAAGCTAAAGCTCGTAAACTTCTTAAAGAAATTCCCTTAGGTTTGGTTGTGATAGATTATCTTCAGCTTATGAGAAGTTTAGAAAAAAAAGAAAGAAGGGAACAAGAAATTTCTGAAATTTCAGCAGGTCTTAAAGCTATCGCTAAGGAATTGAATGTTCCTGTTTTAGCTCTTTCTCAGTTAAACCGAAAAGTGGAAGAACGCCCCGATAAAAGACCCCAACTCTCTGACCTTAGGGAGTCTGGAGCTTTAGAACAGGATGCAGATGTAATTTTATTTATCTACAGAGATGAATTTTATAATAAGGAAAGTCCAGAAAAAGGTATAGCAGAAATAATTATTGGTAAACAAAGAAATGGACCTACTGGAAAATTAAAATTAGCCTTTTTATCTCAATATTCTTCCTTTGAAAGTTTAGAAACCAGTCTTTAATAATTTTTCCGAAAAAAATCAGTTTGACTTAGGAAAAAAATACTCTAAGGTTTCCTTAGCTTCCCTTTTAGAGGGGAAAATGTATAACCAAAGTTCAGTCATAATTTCTAAAGGATAATTTTGATTACCATAAAATTGAGTTCCTCGGTTAACTTTTATGGAAATAACCCACCAACCTGGTTCTTCAAAATTAACCACAAAGAAACCGTTTTTAGCCAGTCTAATCTTTTTTTTAAGAAGGGGATAGTTTATATCTCCAAAGGAGTCCTTGGGCAGTTCCTCTAAGGTTAAAAAATGGGGACTAAATTTTTCTACTTCAATAACTCCCTCTTTTAAAGGTTGATTTTTATACCATACTTGTCCCCAGAAAATTTCTCCAGTTTTTAATCCATAAGGACGAGTAAAAGGTTTTATTTCTAATTCAAAACCACAAAGATGATCCCAACCCTTCTCAAGTTCTACATGCCAAGAAGTCTTTAAATAAGCTTTTCTCAATTTATTTTCAGGAATTAAAAATGGTTGGGTCTCTACACAAATAAGGTGATCACCTTTTTCTTTTGGAATTAATTTCAATTCATAACCTATTTTATTAACATTGGTTCTTGGATCCTTAAATTCTCTTCTTAAAAGGGTTATCTTTTCCCTTTTTTTTTGAGGAGTAAGAAGAAAGAATTCAGAGGGCACTTTCAAATCAAATAAAATTCCAAAACTTGGTTCTACCTTTCCTAAGTAAAAATTTTTTTCCTTTCCTATTTTGCCGTAATTTTCTTCAGAAGAAACTAAAAAAATTTTATAGGCTAAAACGCAGTCAAAGGAGATGAAAAAGAATAATAAAAAAAATAAAATAATCAGAAACATTAGGTAAATCTATTTAAAATCCAAGAAATGATAGCACTTTTTAGTTGTAGTTCCTGTTCAGGGGTAAGAGAAGTTAGCCAATATTTTACCCATTTTTGAAGTCTGTTGAGGTGAATTTTAGGTATCCTTTCTCCAAAAATCTGCTCTAAGGCTCTTAAATACCAAATAAAGATAGCCTGAAGAGGCATAAATTTATATTCCAAAGTAATAGGATAGAGCATTTCATAAAAGGCTCGGTTAATAAATTTTTTTTCATTTTCGTTAGGAAATCTCCTAATATTCAACTTAGAAGCTTTTATTTCTGAAGACATTTTTTGAGCATCTAAACTTTTTAAGTATTCTAAATTTTTTTGTAAAGTATAAACTTTTTCTTGATTTTGTCTGATTATTTCATCTTGTAAAGAAAGTAACGCTAAAGGATTTTCTCTTTCTTTATAGTATTTAACTAATTTTTGTTTTAAAATTGATTTTCTTGAACGTCCTCCCATAAAGTTCTCATCCCTTTTTCTTTTTTAAAAGATACTATAATAAAAGCACAAATTTTCTTTTTTTCAAGAACTTGTATGAGACCGTATGAGTTGGTACTGCGTGTTATTTTTATATATTCTTCACCATAACATCTTAAAGGTGGCTTATTATTTAAGTTATGGGGCCCCTTATCCCCATGAGACCATATCAAATAATTTATCAATTCCCTGTTAGAGGCCTCTAAATCCTCAAACAACTTCCCCCCTATACTCTATAAAATCCTTCTCTATTGGTCCCTCCAGCTTTTCACCTAACTTTCCCCTTGGGATATTCCTTTAGCCTTTCTAACCTTTGCCTCTTTGATAAAACTTTATTAAACGAGCTCATAAAAACATAATACAAGAAAAAAGAGCTTAAGATGGGTTGACACTATGAAAAATAGGAAAATAGGAGAATATTTAAATTTTTAATTGAAATTTTTAGATAAATTGATTTTAAAATGTAAAATTTCAAAAATTTGATTCTATTTAATACTTGACAAGCCTTAAAGAATAGTTAAAAATGTAATATACAAATTAAAATGTGGGGAGGGTGCAATGAGTGAAATAAAAAAACATGATACTCCTTTAGTAGACCAGTTAAAAACTGGACCTTGGCCAAGCTTTGTAGATGATATTTATATCTATGCTGAGAAGTATAAAAAACAGACTTGTTTTGATATTATGGGTCAGTTAGAGCTTTCCTACAAAAATAAGGAAACCCATTGGAAACACGGCGGTATTGTAGGAGTTTTTGGTTATGGTGGAGGAGTTATAGGACGTTATTCAGATCAACAGGAACAATTTCCTGCAGTTTGGGCTTTCCATACTGTACGTGTTCATCAACCTGGTGGAAAGTGGTATCATACTTCCTATTTAAAGAAACTTTGTGACTTATGGGACCATAGAGGAAGTGGAATTGTTAATTTTCACGGTTCTACTGGAGATATAATTCTTCTTGGAACGGTAACTGAACAATTGGAATATATCTTTTTTGATTTAACTCATCAATTAAAACAAGATTTAGGAGGTTCTGGTTCTAATTTAAGAACCCCCAGTTCTTGTATGGGGAAATCTCGTTGTCAATGGTCTTGTATTGATACTATGGCTATTGAGTATGAGTTAAGTATGGAGTTTCAGGATGAAATCCATCGTCCCTCTTTTCCTTACAAGTTCAAGATTAAAGTTTCTGGTTGTCCTATTGACTGCGTAGCAGCTATTGCACGTGCAGACCTTTCTATTATTGGAACTTGGGTTGATGATATTAGAATAGATCAAGAAGCAGTGAGAGCCTATGTAGGGGGTGAGTTAAAACCTGGTGGAAATTCTCATTCTGACAGGGATTGGGGACCCTTTGACATTAAGAAGGAAGTAATTGAACTTTGTCCTACCCAGTGTATGTATTGGGACGAAAATGAAAAGAAGCTTTATATTAATAATAAGGAATGCAATAGATGTATGCATTGTATGGCGGTTATGCCTGAAGCTTTATGGCCTGGTACTGATACAGGTGCCACTATCCTTATGGGTTCTAAAGCTCCTATTTTAGAAGGTGCTCAGCTTTCTTCAGTAATTGTACCTTTTATGAGAATGGAACCTCCCTATGACGAATTGAAAGAGGTTACTCGTAAAGCCTGGGATTTCTGGATGGAGGTTGGTAAAAATCGTGAGCGTTTAGGTGAGCTTATTCAGAGAATAGGTCTTAATAGATTTATTACGGAAGTTCTTGGACTTCCAGCTGTCCCTCAGCATATTAGGGAACCCAGGTCTAACCCTTATGTCTTCTGGAAAGAAGAAGAGGTACCTGGTGGATGGACCAGAGATGCTGCTGAATTTAGAAAACGTCATCCAGCTTAATTAGGTAGGCAAAAAAATTTATTTAAATAAAGGAGGTTATTATGGAAGAAAAAGTAGTAATGCCTGATCCAATTTATAGTGAACCCTATGATCCTACTTTAGCAGAAAAGCTTTATAATCCAGCTAAACCTATGGAAAACAGAATTACTGATATAGGACCCCCTCACTATAGTCAGTTTTTACCTCCTATAATCCAAAAAAATTATGGCAAATGGAAATCCCATCTAATTCTTCAAGCAGGAGTTATGAAGTATACCTCTGAAACTGGAGATGTAGTTTATGTAGTAAGATGTGGAACTCCCCGTTTGGAAACTACCGATTATATTCGTGAAATTTGTGAAATTGCTGATAAGTATTGTGATGGTTATGTGCGCTGGACTACCCGTAACAATGTAGAGTTTCATGTAACCTCCGAAGAAAAATTAAAAGCTTTAATGGAAGACCTAAAAAATAGAAAACATCCCAATGGTTCTTACAAATTCCCTATAGGTGGAACTGGAGCTGGGGTAAGTAATATTGTTCATACCCAAGGTTGGATTCACTGTCATACTCCTGCAACCGATGCTTCTGGAGTAGTAAAGGCGGTTTTAGATGAACTCTTTGAATATTTTGGTTCTCAGAAACTTCCTGCTAAGACTAGATTGGCTTTAGCCTGTTGTTTGAATATGTGCGGAGCCGTTCATTGTTCTGATATTGCTATTCTTGGAATTCACAGAAAACCACCTCTTATTGAAGATGACCGGTTAGAATATGTATGTGAAATTCCCTTAGTTATAGCTTCTTGTCCTTTGGGAGCTATAAGACCTGCAACTGTAGAAGTAGGTGGACAAAAAAGAAAAACAGTAAGAATAAACTTAGAGCGCTGTATGTTCTGTGGTAACTGTTATACTATGTGTCCAGCCCTTCCTCTTTCTGATGGAGAAGGAGATGGTATTGCTATTTTAGTAGGGGGTAAAATCTCTAATAGAATTTCACCTCCTAAGTTTTCTAAATTAGTAATTCCCTATATTCCTAATGAACCGCCTCGTTGGCCAACTACTGTTCAGTGGGTAAAGAAAATTTTGGAAACCTATGCTAAGTATGCTAAAAAATATGAAAGGCTTGGTGATTGGGCTGAGAGAATTGGTTGGGAAAGATTCTTTGAACTTTGTGAAATTCCCTTTACTGATAAATGTATAGATGATTATAGATTAGCCTATGATACCTATAGAACTTCTATGCATTTCAAATTTACCAGTCATATAGAAATTAAATAAAAAAGAGGTGAAATAAATGGAAAAGGAAGAACTTAAGCAAAAAATTATTGAAGTCATTGAGAAAAAAATTAAGATTGCTGGAAAATCTAAGGTTTATCTTAAAGACTTACAAAAGGATATACCAGGAGTAAGCCCCAGAGATATTAAAAACGCTGCTAATGAATTAGTAAGAGAAGGAAAATTGGAGTATTTCTCTACCGGAAGTACAGTAATGTTTGGAATTCCCGGAGTAGGTATGGGATTAGAGGCTGGTACAGAAAAACCTAAGGAGGAATAAAAAAAGGGAAGGGAGGTTTTTTTCTCCTTCCTCCCTTTTTAAATCTTTTATTAACTTTTTAAGTTTTTCTTCCCCAGAGGGGATATAATTTCTAAACCAATTTTTTTTTTCTTTTAAAAAAAGCCTACAATAGGCTCCTAAAGCTTGCATTATTCTTATAAGGCTTAAAATTCTCAATTCTCTTCTAAAAAGTTCCCTATCATAAGAAACTAAATTTAAGTAGTAGTTTAATAAATCTTCTTTATTTTTCCCAAGATTTACATAGGGATCATTTAGTAAAGAAGCTATATCATAAGTAGGTGGACCAATACGGGCTCCTTGAAAGTCAATAATATAGACTCGGCTCTTTTTAACCATAAGATTTTTGCTTTGAAAATCTCTATGCATAACCACTAAATGATTAAAATTAGTCCTATTTTTAAGCCAAGTTTTAAGTTCATCTATAGAAGCTTTATCAAAAATTATTTTTTGGTATTTTTCTCCATACCATTCCAAGAAATATTTTACTTCTTTTTCCCATAAAAATTCAAAAGTATAAAAGGGTGCCTCTAAGGTATTTTCTATAGGAAAATGATCTTTTAAACTCTGCATAGCGCATAAATGCTCTAAGGTTTGATAGTAGTATTTTTTGCTCTTCTTTTTGAGGTCATAGAGTCTATAATCTCCTAAATCCTCTACAAGAAGAATTCCTTTTTTAGGTTCGTAAATTTTTATTTCAGGAACAGGAATTTTATGATTTCTAAAAAAATTACCCAAAAGGTAATAACTTCTGGCTTCTTTTAGTCCATATTCACCTTTCTGAGGCCAAATAAGAATTAGGGATTCTCTTTTTAAAAAAACTCTATAAAATTTTCGGTTAGAACCATCCCCTCTAAGAGCTTCAATTTGGTAAGGTTTTAACTTTAGTTTTGAAAGCAAATTAAATAAAAAGTTGGAAGTCATAATTTCCCTTAGGAATGTAAGCCCCTTTCCAAGAAACTACTCTTGAAATAAAGGTTTCACTTTCTATCAAGGTTTCTTCTTCAAGGTAAACCCAATTTTTAATTCTAAGATTTTCAGGAATAGGTTTACATTTAATTATCTGGGAGGAAGAAAAATTGTTTATGAAGGGTATATAAACTTTACAAGTTAAAAGGTCTTCAAAGGAAGACAGGTATCTTTCTAAAGTTCCTACATCTTTAAAGTAATAGTCCTTGGCTAAAAAAGAGGCTATAGAAAAATTTTTAGTTAGTAAGTTTTGATAAATTTTAATTAAATCTTTTTCGGGAGGAAAATATTTTATTACTTCAGGGTTTATTACTTGAATCCCGGCATAAGTATAAGATTTATTAGTAGATTTTCTAAAAGCTTTAACTAAATTATTTTCTATTTCTACATTATTGTTATAACCTTTATAACACAACATGGTTATAGGACTCTTCTGCTGTAGATGAAAAAGGTATAACTTTTCTAAGGGAAAATTAGTTAAAATATCTCCATTTACAATAAGGGTAGGTTCTTTAAAAAAGGTTTTAGCATTTAAAAGAGCTCCTCCTGTTCCTAAAAGATTAGGTTCTACAAAGACCCTAATTTCTAACTGGGGATTCCTTTTTTGATAATCCTTTATAAAGGAAAGGATTTTATCTTTTAGGTGGTATACATTAATTCCTACTTTTTTAAATCCGCTATAGTAGAGCTGATCTAAGATAATTTCTAAAATAGGTTTTCCAAGTACAGGAAATAAAGGTTTAGGTAAGAACTTGGTATAAGGAAGAAGCCTTTGACCTTCTCCAGCTGATAAAATGAAAGCTTGCACCGATTAAACTTTAGAAGTTTTCTCCTCTTTTTCTTCTTTTGAGATATCCTTAGACTCACTTGAATTTAAAGCTTCCTTAAAGGACCGAATTCCTTTTCCCAGACCTGCTCCTACTTCAGGAAGCTTCTTAGCCCCAAAAATCAAAAGTGCTAAAAATAAAATAAGAAAAAGTTCTTGACCACCTAAAAAACTCATAAAAAATTCCTCCTAACTTCTACTATTTTTATAAGAATTATACTTACCTCATAAAGTATTGTCAAGAACAATCCTAACAAAATTTGATCCAAGGGATCCTTTGAAGAAGTTATTAGGGCTGAAACTAAAAAGAAAAGAATTATAAAGTAGCCTCTGTAGAGTCTAAGAAGGTGAGAATTGATTAACTTTACAGAAAAAAGAAAAAGAAGAAAGGATGGAAGTTGAAAAACTATTCCAAAGAGAAGAAACATTTTCAAAACAAAGGTGATATAGTCAGTTAAAAGAGGCTTAAAAACTAAGAAACTTTCTCCTAAGGAATATAAAATTTTCATTATAAAAGGTAAAAATACAAAATAGGCTAAGGAAGAGCCAAACAAAAAGGCAAAACAAGTTAAAAGAAAAGCTTTTTTAATCCACCTTTTTTCGTAGAAATATAAACCAGGAGCTATAAAATTCCAGAATTGAAAAAATATATAGGGACTTCCTAAAATAAAACCTCCTATAAGAGCTATTTTGATATAGATAGAAAAAACCTCAGGAAAGGTTTTAAAAAAAATAACCTTTTCAACATAAAAACTCTCATAAAGGGGTCTAAGTAAAAATTCTATAATCTCTTCTACTTTTAAATAGACTAGGATAGAAAAAAAAATCCAACCTAAAAAGGCTTTTATAATACAAGATCTAAGCTCAATTAAATGAAAAAGAAAGGATTTTTTATCTTCTATCTCTTCTTTAAGTTCAACCATTTATTAATTTTATCATTTCAGAGACCATGTTTTCTGGTAAAAGACCAGCTATTTTAAAAAGTTCCTTAGGATTACCGGAGGAAGAGGGTTTTTTGTGTCCTAAAAGTTTAATCTTTATTGGTTTATTATTAAGACCTGCCAAGCTTGCTATTTTTACTCCTAACCCTGTTTCTAAATAATGGTCTTCTACCACTAAAACATGTCTTAATTCAAAAGCTTTCAAAATATCTTTTTCAGGAAGAGGTCTAAAGGAAGGAATATTTAAAACTGAAACAAGGATTCCCATGTTTTTAAGAGTCTCATAGGCGAGAAGAACATAGTGAAGAAGATTTCCATAGGAAATAATAACTCCTTTATCACCCCTTCTAATCCAGTCAGCTTTTCCAGGTTTAAACTCATAGGAGGCATCAAAGAAAGGTTCTCCATTTTCTTTAGTAATAATAGGGACTTTTGAGCGTCCCATTCCTACGAATACATTACCAGGTCTTTGAGCTACAAACCTAATAAGGTGGTCAGTTTGGTTAGGATCAGCAGGAAGATATATTTCAAAATCTGGCAAACTCCAAAGTAAACCTAAATAATCTATACACTGATGGGTGGGACCATCCTCTCCTACATCAGCTCCCAGATGGGTGCAAACTACTTTTAAGGCTGTTTGGTTTAAAGAATTTATTCTTAACTGATTATATACCTCATCAATGCCAAAAACTCCAAAAGTAGAAAAAAATACTAAAAAGCCTTCCTTAGAGAGGGCCCCTGAAACTGAGGCTGTATGATGTTCTTGAATTCCTGATTCAAAAAAGGCTTGAGGAAACTTTTTCTTAAAATCTGTTAATTTAACAGAGCTTTCTAAATCACAGGTCAGAGCAAGAATTTTGGGAGAATTTCCAGAAAGATTATTTTTTTCAGCTAATTTTAAAATTGCTTTCCCAAAAGCACTTCTACAATCGGTTTTAGTATCTACAGAATATATGGTAGATTCTGGCACTTCTAGGTTAACAGGTAAAGGTTCGTGAGGTTGATGGGGAAAGGAAGGAGTCCAAGTTTTTCTTTTTTCTTTAAGAATCTCAAGTTCACTTGGATCAAAACCCAATTCCTCTAAAGCTTTTTTAGCCAAATCTTCAGGTAAAGCCATACCGTGCCACTTTTCATCATTTTCCATAAAGGAAATACCCTTCCCCATGGTAGTATGTGCTAAAATAGCTGTTGGAGCCGAAGGATTTTCTACTTCTCCTTTCAAAGCCTTTCTTAAAGCTTTATAAATTTCTGAAAAATTATGTCCATCAATCTCTATAAAATTCCAGGAGGTAGCTAAAATTTCTTCTTTAATTTTTTGAGGCATAACTTTCCAGATCGGTCCTCCAATTTGAAGTTTATTATAGTCAATAAGAACTATAAGGTTGTTAAGCCCAAACTTAAAAGCCCATCTTCTGGCTTCCATAACTTGTCCTTTTTGTTGTTCTCCATCTCCCATAAGACAAAAAACCTTTCTGTCTAATCCTTTAAGTTTTAAGGCTTTGGCCATACCGCAGGCAGCTGAAAGGCCCTGTCCAAGATTTCCCGTATTCCACTCTACTCCAGGAACACACTGTTCTACATGACCTCCAAAGGCAGACCCTGCTTTCCTAAATTCCATTAGAAAAGCTTCTTCGGGGAAAAAGCCATATTCACAAAGAACACTATATACTCCCGGGCTGATATGTCCGTGACTTATTACTACTCGATCTCGATTAAAAGCTCGGGGATTAAGGGGATCTACTTTAGCTATAGCATAAACAGTCAGAAGTAAGTTAAGTGAAGAAAGTGAACCCCCAGGGTGTCCACTTCCTGCTAAGGTAGTAGCTAAAATTATTCTTCTGGCACATCTCCTAAAAGCTTCCTCTAAAAATTGAATTTCAGATAAAGAAAGTTCTTCCCTATCTATAGAAATTTTTAACATAGAAAACTCCTTTTAAAGGGAATTAAATATAAAGGGAAATTATACTATGAGAAATTGAAAAATCAAAGGGTCTTTTTTTCTCTTTTCATAGCAATAATACCAGTTCTAACAATTTCTCTGATTCCCATAGGTTTTAAAAGTTCAATCACAGCTTTTATTTTGTCTTCATCTCCAGTTACTTCTAAAATATAAGTTTTTGGGCTCACATCCACTATTTTGCATCTAAAAATTTCACAAATTCTAAAAATTTCTTCTCTAGTTTCCTTTTCAGCTCTAACCTTGATTAAAGCCATCTCTCTTTCTACGAAATCTCCTTCCTCGGTTACATCTACCACTTTATAAACATCTACCAATCTTCTAAGTTGTTTAATAATTTGTTCTATAATAAATTCATCTCCGTGAGTAACTAAGGTAAGGTGAGAAAGAGTAGGGTCTAAAGTTTCGGCTACACACAGGCTATCTATATTAAATCCCCTTCCGCTAAAAAGTCCTGCGATTCGAGCCAAAGCCCCAGGGGTATTTTCTACCAAAACAGAAAGGGTATGTTTTTTCTCATTTTTTTCATTCATAACCTCCTCCTGATCTTCTTAAACTAAAATCATCTCAGTAGTTGCTCTTCCTGCAGGAACCATAGGGAAAACTCCTTCTTCAGGAGCTATATGAACATCTAAAATAACTAGGGTTTTCAACTCTAAGATCTTTTTTAAAGCTGGTTCCACTTCCTCGGGTTTAGTAATTTGCATTCCAACAGCTCCGTAGGCTTCAGCCAATCTTACAAAATCAGGTAAAACTTCAAAACGTACTTGAGAATATCTTTTTCCGTAAAAGAGTTCTTGCCACTGACGAACCATCCCTAAGTATCCATTATTTAAGATAATTATTTTTACAGGAACTCTTTGTTCCATAGCGGTAGCTAATTCTTGGATATTCATCTGGATAGATCCATCTCCTGCTATATCTATAACTAATTTATCAGGATTGCCAATTTGAGCTCCAATAGCAGCTGGAAATCCAAATCCCATTGTTCCAAGGCCACCCGAAGAAATAAGTGTTCTGGGGTATTTAAACTTATAAAACTGAGCTGTCCACATCTGGTTTTGTCCTACCTCTGTAGTAATAATAGCTTCACCCTTAGTTAATTCATACAATTTTTCAATTACATATTGAGGTTTGATATAGTTTGGGTCAGGTTTATAAGTCAATGGATACCTTCTTTTCCAAATATCAATCTGTTCCCACCAATCTTTAAATCTTTCCTTCCAATATTTCTTAGGTTTAGCTCCTATCTTAATAACCTCTAAAAGTTTTCTTAAAGCCCTTTTACAATCTGCTACAATAGGGATATGCACTTTTACATTTTTTTGAATAGAAGTAGGGTCTATGTCAATGTGAATAATTTTAGCCATAGGTGCAAAAGCATCTACTCGTCCAGTTACTCTGTCATCAAATCTTGCTCCTACGGTAAGAAGTAAATCGCAGTTAGCCACAGCCATATTAGCATAATAGGTACCATGCATCCCGAGCATACCTAAGGACTGGTCATGATCTCCTGGAAACCCTCCTAATCCCATAAGAGTCATAGTAACAGGTAAATTAAGTCTTTCTGCCAATTCCTTTATTTCTTCAGAAGCTTCTGAAGAAATAACACCTCCTCCAACTAAAAGCACAGGTCTTTCAGCCTTTTCTAAAAGTTCATAAGCTCTTTCTATTTGTTTAATATGAGGTTCATAATTGGGATTATAACTTCTAAGTTTAATTTCATTAGGATAGTCAAATTTTCCCTTAGCCTGTAATACATCCTTAGGAAGATCGACTAACACAGGACCAGGTCTGCCAGTTTTTGCAATATGAAAGGCAGCTTTTATAATAAAAGGAAGATCTTCCACTCTTTTTACTAAAAAGTTATGTTTAGTAATAGGGCGCGTAATACCAGTAATATCTGCCTCTTGGAAAGCATCATTTCCTATAAGTTTGGTAGGCACTTGCCCTGTAAAAACTACTATGGGTATAGAATCCATATAGGCTGTAGCAATACCTGTAACTGTATTAGTAGCTCCTGGACCCGAAGTTACTAATACTGTTCCCACTCTTCCTGTAGAACGAGCATAACCGTCAGCTGCATGGGTAGCAGCTTGTTCGTGTCTAACTAAAACATGCTTAATTTCACGAGTTTTATAAAGTTCATCATAAATATCAATTACCGCACCCCCTGGATAACCAAAGATTACTTCTACACCCTCTCTTTTTAAAGCCTCAACCACCATTTGTGCTCCAGACATCATCAATTTTAATCTAACCTCCTTCCTTTTTGTATTTATTAATTAATTGATAAATTTTCTCTTTTATATATAATTTCTCTTTTTTAATTCGTTTTTCCTTTAATTCTTCCTCTATAGTTAAATAGGGCCTCTTTATTAAACTTTCTAACTCCTTTTCTAACCTCTGATGCTTCTCAAAAAGCTCTTTTATTTCTGGATATTGTTCAGCATACTTTTTAACCAATTCTTTATCCATTTTTACTCCCTCTTTTTATAATAAAATTTCAAAGTTTCCTATGATTTGTGAAAATCTTCTCTTAGTTATTCAGAATTTATTTAGAAGGAAAATGATAAGTCATAGCTTTAAGAATCTCTATGGGTAAAGGAAACAAAATGGTGGAATTTTTTTCGGTAGCAATTTCAGTCAAAGTTTGTAAATATCTCAGTTGTAAAGTAATAGGATTTTCAGCCATAATCTTAGCAGCTTCAAGTAAGGTTTTAGAGGCTTGATATTCACCATCTGCACTAATTATTTTAGCTCTTCTTTCCCTTTCTGCCTCAGCTTGTTTAGCCATAGCTCTTTTCATTTCCTCAGGTAAATCAATCTCTTTTATTTCTACCTTGGAAACTTTTACTCCCCATGGTTCCGTATCTGCATCTAAAATTTCTTGAAGTTTAAGATTTAATTTTTCTCTTTCCGATAAAATTTCATCCAGTTCAGCCTGTCCACAAACACTCCTTAAAGTGGTTTGAGATAACTGACTGGTTGCATAATAATAATCCTCTACTTGTAAAAAAGCCTTTTCTGGTTCTACAACCCTGAAATAAACCACAGCACTAACTTTTATGGAAACATTATCCTTAGTTATGACTTCTTGAGGAGGAACATCAAGGGTAACCGTTCTTAAATCAATTTTTCTCATTCTGTCAATAACAGGAATAAGAAGAATTATACCCGGTCCCTTAACAGCTAAGAATTTACCCAGTCTTAGAACCACAGCTCTTTCATATTCGTTAATAATCTTAATAGAAGCTTGCAAAAAAAGTATAATAATAATAACTATAAAAAGAAAGGATAATCCTATTCCCATAAAACCCCCTATTAAAAAGAAATGCTTCTAAGTAAAATTATAACCTTAAATTCTTTTAATTCAATTTAGAAAAAACTTTTTATAGAGGCCTTTGAAAATTTCGGTCTAAAAATTCTTTTTGAGGTCTTTAGATTTTATTTAAAAAAACCCTTAAAATATTAATCAAACCTCTCAAAATTCCTTTAACCCCTCTTCTTAACTCCCTATTAACTTAAGATCCTCTTTTACTCCCAAGCCTCTTTCTTTACTAAATTTTAAATATTTTAAATGAAACTTAGAGAGAGTTTTCTCAAAAGTTTTTTCTATACCCTTGAGCCCCCTTGTTTTTTCTGTAATTCTATCTTAAAATCTTTTCTTAAAATCTTTTTTAAACTATTGAATTTTGTAAAGATCTCTATTATTTGAACCTTCTATTTTTTCTGATTTGGGAGAAATAGTTTCTTTTAAAAAGGTTTCCTCTTCTTCCTCTTTAAGAGACATCCGATAGAAAGTTTCATCTAATTCAAAAATTTGACGAATAAGGTTTACAGCGTACTTTCCATTTTCGTGATAACCCTTTTTGAGATAATTTATAGGATAATAAAGAAGTTTTTGCACTAAAGAACGGGTTAAAACTTCTAAAGTTTCCCTATCTTCTTCAGATAGATTTTTAAGTTTTTTAAGAGTTTTAGCAAGTTCTCTTTGTCTTAAAAGTTCAGCTCTTTGAACTAAGGCTCTAATAGTAGGTAGAACTTCAAGTTCTTCAGCCCATTTTTTAAGTTTAAAAACCTCATCTTCTATAATAGTTTTGGCCCTTAAAGCGGATTTTTTTCTTTCCTTTAAGTTTTCCTCTATTACCAATTTAAGATCATCGATGTCATAAAGATAAACATTTTCTAATTTGTTTACTTGAGGTTCTACATTTCTTGGAACAGCAATATCTATGATAAAAAGAGGTTTATATTTTCGTGCTCTGAGAACCGAGGCTACCAAGTCCTTGGTAATTAAAAAAGAAGGAGAACTGGTAGAAGTAATTACAATATCTACAGAGGTAAGAGCTAAAGGAAGTTCTTCTAAGGAAAGGGCTTCTCCTTTAAACTTCTCTGCTAATTCTAAAGCTTTACTAAAGGTACGGTTAGCAATAATAATTTTTTTGATTCCTGAGGACCTAAAGTGAAGACAGGCCAGTTCAGCCATCTCTCCTGCTCCAATTAGAAGGAGAACTCTCTCTTTAAGAGAACCTAAGATTTTCTTAGCTAATTGATAAGCTGCATAACTAACAGAAACAGCCCCTCCTCCTATACCTGTTTCAGTTCTAACTCTTTTAGCCACAAAGAAGGCTCTATGAAAAAGTTTATTTAAAACTAAACCACAAGTTCGGGCCTCTAAAGCCTGTTGATAGCAGGTTTTAACCTGTCCTAAAATCTGAGGTTCTCCCAACACCATAGAGTCAAGGCCACAGCTAACCTCAAAAAGATGTTTCACAGCCTCCTCATTTTCTAAAAGATAAAAGTGATTTTTAAATCTATCCCAGGAAAAGTTAAAAGTTCTTTCCAAGAATTTAGCCAATTCCTCTAAAAGAAAGTCTTTTTTATCTTTTTCTAAAATAAATCCAAATTCAACTCGATTACAAGTAGAAAGAAAGTATGCTTCTTTAAAGTAAGGAATTTGAGCTTTTAAATTAAGAAGAAGGGAACTTGAATTTTTAAAGGATAATTTTTCTCTAAGCTCTACAGGAGCTGTTTTATGATTAAGCCCGATTAGTAAGAAAAGTAGATTAGCCAGCATAGGTATGAAAACCTTTAAATAATAAATTTAAAACAAAAAAACTAAAAAACCAGATTAAAAAACCCAAAATAAACATATAGGCTACCCTTTTACCTCTCCAACCAATTAAAACTCTTTGATGAATAAGTATGGCATAAATTATCCATAAAATAAGAGTAATTATCTCCTTAGAAGACCATCTCCAGTAACTTCCTAAGTATAGGTCACTCCATATAATTCCGCTTATAATTCCTAAAGTAAGAAAAGTAAAACCTAAATAAAGACATTTTTCATTTATTCTATCCAAAGAATCCAAGGGTGGAAGTTTTTTAAAAAAAATACCTAATTTTTTTCTTTTAATTTCATATTCTTGTAATAAATACATAATGGATACAATTAATCCAATAAGAAGAAATCCATGAGAAAAAAGAGAAAGGATAGCATGCAGTGGAAACCAAATACTTTTTAAATAGGGATTAAAGGGAGATAAAATAGTTGGAAAAAAGTAAGATAATATAAATAAAAATAAAACTAAGGGAAGTAAAAAAAAACCTAAAGTATAAACTTTAATCTTACTTTTATTAAAGAAAAAATAAATAAGCACTATTTGCCAACTTAAAAAATTAATAATATCAGCAAAGTATAATAAAAAAGTTTGAAAAATTTCATAAATTCTTTTAATCCAGAACAGAGTGTGAAAGAAAAATCCTATGATTAAGACTAATTGAGAAATTTTTAAAGCTTCCTTCTTGAGAGTTTTAAAATAAAAACCAAACCCTATCCAAGAAACCAGATAGATTATCAGAGTTAAAAAAAGAAAAAATTCTTTCATTTAAAAAAAATTTAATCTTCCATTTCTTCCTTTTTCTTGACAATATAGATAGAGCAAGGTGCAAAGGCTGCTAACTTAGCCGCTGTACTTCCAAGGGTATACCTCAAAATAGGGGCTCTTATGCCTCTGGCTCCTAAAATTAATAAATCTGCCGATTCTTTCTCTATAAAGTTAAGAATAGCCTCAGGAACTGAAAATTCAGAGATAACAACTGTTCTAATAGGAAAATTACCTGTGACTTCATCTTTAGCCTTACTTAAAAGTTCTTCCCCCTGCTTTAAAGCTCTCTCTTCTTCCTCCTTAGACATATCTTCTCTTTTTTGAACTATATGAAGAAATATAAGTTCTCCCTTTTTAGTTTCTTTTAAAAATTTTTTAGCTACCTTTATACCTTCTTTAGCATCTTCAGAGGCATCATAAGCCAAAACCACTTTCATATAACCTTCCTCCTTTTTTTAATTTTAATAATTTTTTTAATTATAACATAGAAATAATTTTCTAACATCCTCAAACCAACTATAAGTTTTATTTTTTGTTCTTTTCTTAATTTTTATTTAAGCAAAATACGGTCTTTAAAGAGGCTAAGGTTGATTGAAAAATTGTTTAAATTTAAATATAAGATTATTTCGGATAAAAATAAAGATAAAAGGTTTTAGAATAATAAAACTAAAAATTAACCAGTTCCTCTTGTAAAGGGCGTCCTAAACTTCACCATCTTAGGCTTCTTTTTCTTGTATTATGTTTTTATGAATTTGTTTAATAAACTTACTCATGCTTATTAATAGGAATTTTTAAACAGTCTCACAAAGGCTTGACTTTTCAAAATTTTTGGTTATAAAATTAAAAATTAGTTAATTTTTAGCTTCCTTTTACCTTAAGATGAAATTTTTAAGTTATATTTATATATTTTTGAGTTTTTTTTTCCTTTTTTTTTGGACTAAAGAAGCCCTAACTAAAAATCTTACAGAAAGAACTTCTAAAACTAAAAAAGTTAAAAAATTAACTTCTAAATCTAATTTAATTTCCAAAAGTTCTTTTAAAAATAAAAGAAAAAAATACAAAGTTTTAGAAAATAATTCTTTCCAAAATTTAACCTATTATGAGGTAAAAAAGGGGGATACCCTTTATAGTATAGCTAAAAGGCATGGTATCTCTGTAGAGGAGTTAAAAAATCTAAATAACTTAGGAAATTCTGCTCTTAAACCGGGGCAAAAACTTATAATTTCTAAGAATCATTCTAAAAAAGTATTTAAAGTAGAAAAAATAGGAGGTATAAATACGGAAAGATTCAATTTTTCGGTTTTAGAAAATCGAGAAAACGAGTTTATTTATTATAAGGTTCAAAAAGGAGATACCCTCTTTAGGGTAGCTAAAAAACATGGTCTTACTGTGGAAGAATTAAAAAACTTAAATAATTTAGAAGACGATGTTTTAACTGTTGGTCAACAGTTAAAAGTTCCCAATATTAAAAATCTTAACCTAAGCGAAAATTTCGTTTACCATTTAGTTCAGGAAGGAGAAACTCTTTACAGAATTTCCTTAAAATATGGTATTCCAATAGAGCTCATCAAGAAAATTAATAATTTGCAAGAAAATATTATAATTGTAGGTCAGGTTTTAAAAATTCCTATCTCTGAGAATTTAGAAGAAGAACCCTTTATTTTTGAAAATCCTATCGCTTACTATCAAGAAGAGGAAGAAACTTTAAAGCAAAAATTTGAAAAAATGCGATTAGAAAGAGAGAAATTCCATTTAAAGGAAAAATTTCTTCAAATAGCTGAAGATTTTCAAAGTATAAGGTATCGCTTGGGAGGAAATGGAAATGGATATTTAGACTGTTCCATGTTCGTAAAATTGGTTTATCAGAGGTTAGGAATAGATCTTCCTCGTAGTTCCTTAGAACAGTTTAAATTAGGAAAGGAAGTAGAAAAAAAAGAACTCCTTCCTGGAGATTTGGTCTTTTTTAGAACCAGGGGAAGAAACATCTCCCATGTAGGTATCTACTTGGGAGAAAATAAATTTATTCATGTCTCCTCTCGGAGAAAAGGTTTAGCTATAGATTCCTTAGAAGAGGATTATTATCGTATTCGCTATGCAGGGGCTAAAAGGATTCTTAATCTCCAATAGGATTTAAAAGGTCTCTTCTCTTATTATTTTTCCCTTTATTCCTATGGTATAGCATTTAAAGGGGATCTTTTTACCAGTTTCTTTTAAGGCGTCTTTTACAGCAAACATAAGTCCTTTACAACAGGGAACTTCCATTATAACCACCTCTACTGAAGAGATAGAATTTTCTTTAAAAATTTCAGCCAACTTTTTTTGATAAAATTCTTTACTTTCTATTTTAGGACATCCTATTAAGATCTTCCTATTGGGAAAAAGTTTAGAATGTATCTCTGAAAAAACTACAGGACAGCAGTCTGCACAAATTAAGAGTTTAGCTTCCTTTAAAAAGGGTGCTTCCACAGGCACCAATTTAATTTTAACAGGCCAATTTAAAGAAGATTCTGACTTTGGATGAAGAGAAATAAATTCTTCAGCCTCCCTTTCTATAATTTTTAAAGCTCCAGTAGGACATTCCCCTATACAAGCCCCTAATCCATCACAAAGAGCCTCAGAAATAAGTTTAGCCTTTCCATCTACTATAACTATAGCTCCTTCTTGACAAGAAAGAACACACTTACCACAACCATCACAAAGTTTCTCATCAATTTCAACTATTTTTCTTTTGACCTTAGCCATAGGTATTTCTCCTTTTTCTCAAATTTTTATTGAGATATCAATTGTTTAGTTAACTCTTCAGGAGTTAAGTTGGGAGGTAACTTTTCTAAGGTGTCTCTTATTTCGTAAAATAGAGTTTCTGGTAAGTTGGACACCCTATAAAGGTGCTCCCTTTCTTCCTCACTTAAATAGTAAAAATAGGTTATAAGAAGGGGAAGACCGGGAGATTCTTCTCTTTCTTTAAAAATTTTCTCTATAAGATAGGAAGCTCTTTTTATCAAAGAAAGTTTTTCTTTATCCTTTAATTCCCTTTCCAAGGCTATGACTACTCTGTCCTTTAAAAGTTCAGCCCTTTGCTTAACCAGTTCTGGTGGAAGCTCTCCTAAGCAAATATCCGCATACTTACAATAAGCAGCACATCCAAAATCCATCCTGGGATTAGGGATAGTTTTACCACAGGATTTACATTTCCTTACCGTATCATCCTTAAAAAATTCCATAATAGCTTTACAATCAGGGCAACTTACTTCAAAAATAGCATCTTCCTTCCAATATCTGGTATCTTGGCCAGGGCACCTCATAACTTAATTTAGCCTCCTTCTTTTAAAATTAATCTTTATCTAAGGATAATAATAAGACTTTTTAGAAAATTAAACCTTGATTTAAGTCAAAAAATTTAATCCAGACCTAAGGCTTTCCTTTTCTGTTTTATATGTTCTATGATAAGGTCTGCAGCTTTCAGGGGATCTGGCTCAACAGCAAATTTAGCTCCAAAGATATTTTCTAATCCAGAGGTTGCAAGTTCTACAATGTTTTTACTTCCAAGAATAGGAGGCATAATTCCTAAGACGGTAAAAATTCCACTGGCCATCACATAAAAGGCTATGGCTACTGCTTTTTCGGAATACCATTCAGGAGCAGCTCCAGCTATAGGTAAGTCTTTGATATCTACTCCCAAAGTTTTAGCTAAAGCACAGGCTATAACTAAAATTCTTGAATTATCCACACAAGATCCTACATGAAGAGAGGGAGGAATTCCTAAAGCTGCACAAATTTCCTTTAGACCAGGTCCTGCCATATCCTTTCCCTCAGGAATTTGAAGTCCTGCCTTTCCAATAGCTACATTGGCACACCCGGTAGTTAAAACTAAAATATCATGAGCTATAAGCTTTTTAGCCAGTTCCACATGTCCATAATCCTGTTTAATTTTAGGATTATTACATCCTACAATTCCCACCGCTCCCTTAATTTTTCCTATCTTGATAGCATTGATGAGAGGCTCTAAACTTCCACCTAAAGCCTTTAAAATAGCCTCTACAGAAAAACCGGTCATACTTTTTACTTCTTTAGAGGGTAAAAAAACTTTAGAAGAGGACCTATTTTTAAAGTTCTCTATGGCTTTTCTCACCACTTCATAAGCCTTTTCTTTAGCGTTCTCCGGAGTAAATTCTACATGCTCCATTCCAGGAAACTTAGCCTTATCAGAGGTTGAAAACATAAGGGTATGATAACACTTGGCTACCTCAGACAAAGAGGGCATAATGCACTGATAGTCTACTACCATAGCCTCAACTACACCTGTGACTATAACCAATTCAGTGGCTAAGTGATTTCCTGCCATAGGAATACCTTTTCTCATTAAAACTTCATTTCCAGTGCAACAAAGTCCAGCTAAGTTTATACCTTTAGCTCCTAAGGATTGAGCTAATTGATTAAGCTCTGGATCCTTAGCTGCTAGATAAATCATTTCTGAAACTACGGGATTGTGGCCATGAATCAAAATATTTACCTGATCTTCTTTTAAAACGCCAAAATTAAGAGCAGAAATCTTAGGTTCTGGAGTTCCAAAAATAATATCTGAAACTTCAGTTGCAATCATTGAACCACCGTATCCATCTGAAAGACCAGTTCTTACTCCATGTAAAAGTAAGGAAATATAATCATTATCTACTCCCATATGAGTTCTATGCATAGCTTCAGTTACTTCTCGATCAATTCCACGAGGAATGACCCTTAGTTTTTCCCAAAGTTCAACTCTTTCTTGAGGGACCCTGTTAATAAAGGTTAAACGCTTTCTTTTAGTTCCATATTCTTCCATAAGTTCTAAGGCTAATTCTTGAGCTATTTCCAGTTCGGTTTTTCCCTCTATTGAAATTCCAAATTCTTGAGCAATTCTTTTCAGTTTTTCAGAGTCAGAGATTTTATAACCTGAAGCTTCTCCTTTTGCTACTTTATACAAAACTTCTACTAAATCTCTACCATGGTCTGAATGAGAAGCCGACCCAGCAGCAATCATTCTTACAAGATTTCTGGCAACTATTATATCGGCATCTGCTCCACAAATACCTTTTTGAGGACCCTCTCCAAAGGGATCAATTCTACAAGGACCCATAGCACAATTTCTACAAGAAAGTCCAAGCTCACAGTATCCACAATGAGGTTCTTGCTCCTTTTTTCTATCCCAAAGAGTTTTTACTCCCTCTTCTTCAGCCTTTTTAATTAAGGCTTGAGCATCACTCCATATGGTAAGCTCTTTATAGTCTTTCATTTTTTACCCCCTTTGGTTTATTTCTTTAAGTTGTTGATAGTAATTTCTAAGAACCTCAAAAGAGGTTGTTTTTTTACGAGCTATCTTCTCTTTAGCCCGCTCTTTTAAGTAAAGATTTAAATCCTCAAAAATCAGAGCTCCTGTTTTACAAACCTCTACACAGGCAGGAACTTTTCCTTGTTCCAATCTAAAGAAACATTGGTCACACTTAAAAGCTACCTCTTGTCCCTCAGAAAGGGTAGCAAATCTTATGACACTAAAAGGACAAGCCATAGCACAAGAACCACAATTAATACATTTTTCTATATCTATCAAGACTATATTAAAATTTTCCTCTCTATAAATAGCTTCTGTAGGACAAACCTTTTGACAGGGAGCTGGATTACAGTGCCTACATTTATTAGGAAAATTCTTAGTCTCATAAAGAATAATATCAATTCTTGGTTTAAAAGGAACTAAAGTAGTATGAACAGAGGCACAATTAAATACACATTGTCTACAACCCACACATCGTTCCGCTCTTATAATAACAGTTTTCATATTCTAACCCTCAAAATTAGTTATAATTTTTACTATAGTTTTTAGCAAAAAAGATTTTTTGTCAAGAGGAATTTTTGCTTTATAATTAAATTTGGAAATGAATCACAGCAAATTACTTTGGGGAATTGTTTTATTTTTCTCTCTTTCTATAATCTTTCTATTTATTTATACTTTAAGTCCCCTCTTTAACATTATCTGTTGGGCAGCTATTTTGAGTTTTTATCTTTATCCAGTTTATAAATTTTTTAATAAAAAATTAAAAAATAGAAAAATAATTTCAGCTATAATTACTATTTTTGGTTTTATTTGCTTTATTATTTTACCTTTAATTTTTATTACTTTTATTTTTTATCATCAGGTCTCGGTGATTTTAACCTATTTAACTCCCTTTCTTCATAAAGACTTCTCTTTTATTTTGCAAGAACTTCAAAAACGTCCTTTTTTATATGATATTTATAAAGAAATTTATTTCTTTTTTGAGCCTATTTGGAGTAAAATAGAAACTAAGGTAGCTGATGCCCTTTCTGAATTAATACGTTATGGAATCAATTTGTTAACTAATCTTTTTAAAAAATCAGCTCTTTTTGGTTTTCAATTGGTTTTAACCACTTTAGCTCTCTTTTATTTTTTGATAGATGGAGAAAAATTTATCTGTATTGCTAAAAATCTCTTTCCTGCAGAGGAAGACGAAAAGAACTACATTCTTCAAAAAACAAGTGACATTTTACAGGGTATTTTATATGGAAGTATTTTAACCAGCATTGTTCAAGGTGCCTTAGCTTTAATTATTTATGCTATGTTAGAAGTTCCTCAATATATTATATGGACTATTCTTACCGTTATTGCTTCCTTTATTCCGGTTTTAGGAACTTTCTTAATTTGGGGACCTATAGTTCTTTTTCTCTTAATTAAAGGTAGTTACCTAAAGGCTTTAATTTTATTTTTATATTCAGCCTTAATTGTCTCTCAAGTGGATAATGTGATTAAACCTATTCTTATTGGAGAAAAGGCTCGTCTTCACAATTTATTAGTTTTTTTCTCAGTTTTAGGAGGCTTAACTCAATTTGGAATTTTAGGTTTATTTTTGGGACCTGTTATTTTAGGACTTTGCTTATGTATCTTAGAAATTTATAAAATAAAAGTATTAAAACAAGGTCCCTTAGATGCCTGAACTTCCAGAAGTTGAGACTATAAAAAGAGATTTAGAAAAAAGGTTAATAGGAAAAAAACTTTTGAGAATAGAAATATTTCAAGAGACTTTTTATAAAAAATACTTTAAAGATGATTTTCTTTTAAAACTTAAAACCCTGCTTTCCCAAAAAATTAAAGAGATAAGAAGAAAAGGTAAATATCTTCTTCTTCTCTTAGAAAATAAAGTCTTAGTTTTTCATTTAGGAGTAACTGGAGCTTTAATTTTAGGTAATCCTAAAGGCGGTAATCCTTTATTTAATAAAAAACATTTAATTTTAACCTTAGAATTTGATGAGCTTAGTTTATTTTTCATCGATATAAGAAAATTTGGAAAGGTTTGGATCTTAGAGAAAGAAAAATTAGAGGATCATTTTTTTTTCTTAGGAAAGGATGCTTTAGAAATTTCTTTCAAGGAGTTTAAGGATCTTCTTCTTTCTAAAAACCGTTTAATTAAAAGTTTTCTTTTAGACCAAAGAATAATTTCAGGTTTAGGAAATATTTATACAGACGAAATCCTTTTTAGAAGTAGAATAAATCCTTTAAGAAAAACTAAAAATTTGTCCGAAGAAGAGATAAAAAGAATATATCAAAATATGCAAGAGGTTTTAGTGAAAGCTATAGAATTAAGAGGCTCTTCGGTAAAAAATTATATAAATGGTAAGGGAGAAAGGGGAGCTTTTCAGGAGGAACATTTAGTCTACGGAAAAAGAGGAAGTCCTTGTCCTATCTGCGGAAATCCTTTACAGTATAAAAAAATTGCTCAGAGAGGAACGACTTTTTGTTCCCGTTGCCAAAGGTAGTGCCTTATTTATATCTCTTCCTTCCTATTATCACCTCAATCTCTCAATCTTGCCCCTCTTTCTTAAATAAGGGTTCTATAAAACTTTGCTTGATAATTTTCTAATCTCTGTCTAAATCTTCACTTTCTATTAATCTGTAAAAAGGTGTCTTAGGATTGACTTAGCATCTATTTCAAGGCAAATAGGGGATTAAGGTTAGATTGATTTTGGCAGGGTGATCAAGAAGAATAAGAGACATAGCAACGGTTATAAGAGGTAGTAGCGGTGAACGAGGCTTTTGGATCTATACAAATTTGAGATTAATTTTTATTTAGAATTTTAAATGAGGTAAACGAGGAATTCCAAGGGAAATAGGTAGGTAAAAAGTTTGAAAGGGAAACCTTGGAGGAGGATTTTATAGAGTATAGGAAGGAGAAGTTTTTTTGAAGATTTAGAGGCCTTAAACAGAGAATTAATGGATGATTTAATATGATATAATGGGGAGAGGAGCCCATGAGTTAAATAATAAGTCACCGTTAAGATGGTATGGTAAAGATTTTATAAAAAAATGACACACAGTTCCAAATCCTATGGTCTCATACACAAAGTTGAAATTAAGAGAAAAGAGATTAAATTTGGTGTAGAGGGAGAAGTAGGGTTTAAGAGGTGGTTGCTCTGAAAAAAGCTCTTTGAAAAGGGCTTTCAGGGAGGAAAGTCCGGGCTCCACAGGGGAGGACGCCGGGTAACACCCGGAGGGAGTAATCCCTGGAAAGGGCCACAGAAAACAGACCGCCAGCGGCTAAAGAGCTTTTACAGTAAGCTCTTTAGTGCGGGCAAGGGTGAAAAGGTGAGGTAAGAGCTCACCGCAAGCTCTGGTAACAGAGCTTGGCACGGTAACCCCCGTCCGGAGAAAGGCCAAACAGAGCCTACAGGTGCCCCGCCTAAAAAGGCTCAGGTAGGCCGCTTGAGAGAAGGGGTAACCCTTCTCCTAAGAGAAATAACCACCGCTTAGGAGAACCCCTCTCCTAAGTAACAGAACCCGGCTTACTTAAACCCTACTTCTCCTCCAAGACCGGTCTTAAAATGTTTAAAAAGGTTCAATTTGTAAAAAGTGTTTATAATCTAAAGGACCTACCTCCTCCTGATTTTCCAGAAATTGTCTTTTTAGGAAGATCTAATGTAGGAAAATCCTCTCTAATTAATGCCTTTTTAAACCGTAAAAAGGTTGCTAAGATATCTTCTACCCCTGGATTTACCAAATCTATTAATTTATTTTTGGTAAACTCATCTTTTTATTTAGTTGATTTACCTGGTTATGGCTTTGCTAAAGCTCCTCAAAAATTAATCCAAAGATGGCCCTCCTTAATTGAAGAATATCTTACTTTACCCAGAAATATAAAAGTCCTTATCCTAATTTTTGATTTAAGAAGAATACCTGATGAATTGGACCTAACTCTTATAAAATTTGTAAATTACTTAAAAAAATTCTATATCGTAGTTTTTAACAAAATTGATACCTTAGCAACTTCAAAAATTGAAACCCAAAAAAATAAATTTATAGAGACTTTGAAACTTCCCCCTGATCTTCCCATCTTTTTGACCTCCTGTAAAACCAAAGAAGGAATTAAAAAACTAAGAAACTTTATTTTGTCTAAGGTAGAAAAAGATTAGATGATCATAAATTTCATTCCATCATAGGCAGCTATAACATGGATTTTGAGGTCTTCGCTTAATTTTTTAGCAATTTTAAAAGGATTAGCTTTAAGCATAGTCATTCCAAAATGGGTCAAAATAACCGTTTCTGGCTTTATCTTTTGAAGAAGCTTTTTAACCTCAGAAACACTTAGATGTAAAACTCCGTTTAAGGATTTCTCTCTTACTAGGTTTACTACTAAAATTTGAGCTTCCCTAAATTCTTCAACTAACTCCTCAAAATAAGCAGTATCTGATAGGAATCCTAAAATTTTGTTTTCAGGTAAAAAAACTAAGAAACCATAGGTTTCAACAGAATGTTTAAGTTCAGAGGTGGTCTTAAATTTAAAGGGAGGCTCTTCATATAAAGTTTTAGGTTTTAAGAATTCTATTTTTAGTAAAAAGGGATGTAAATAGGAAAGTAAAATTGGCTCTTTAAAGGCACTTTCTGTAAGATAAAGAATTCCTCTCTTTTTAAATCCTCCTTCTGTGATGGCATCTACAACAATATTAAGGTCTGCACAGTGATCTAAGTGCTGATGGGAAACTAAAATCACTTTAATTTTTTCTAAGGGAATTTTATTTTTGGCTAAATAAACCAGAGTCCCTGGACCAGGGTCTAAAAGTAAAAATTGATCTTCAATCTTTAAAAGAACTCCACCAGAGGCTCTTAGTTGTTTAGCTACCACATAACGAGCTCCTGCAGTTCCTAAGAAAAGAAGCTCACTCATGAAGAAGTTTTACTTTGGTTATAAACATGCCAAATACGCTGAACTGCAGTAAAATGGGAAAAGAAGGCTATAAAAATAAGAAAAAGAAAGATTAGATCAAAAATTAAAGCTAAAATAAGAAAAGTTACTCTCTCAAAACGAGTAAAAAGTCCTACTTTACAATCTATACCTACGCCCTCAGCTCTTGCTCTTGTATAACTTACCATTAAAGAACCGGTAATTCCTAAAAAACTTAGGATAATTCCTGAAACAGAACCTTTCATTATAAAATACCAAGTAAAGCCTAAGAAAACTAAAATTTCTCCATATCTATCCAGTACCGAGTCTAAGAATGCTCCAAAGGCTGTAACCTTATTAGTGTATCTGGCTAAAGCACCATCTATTGCATCTAAGGGAGCAAAAAAGATTAAGATTAAACCTGCTATAATAAAATCTCCTTGCATTATAAAAAAAGAACTAACAAGAAACCCTAAGAAACAAATTATGGTAACTAAATGGGGATGGACCCCCCAGTTAGCTAAAAGTTTTACTATTGGTAAAATAACTGGTTGAGAAACATTTCTTACCCACTCGGCAATTCCTAATCTGGTCATTTTTCAATAAAGAGGTTTTTCTAAAATTCTGTACTGAAAGGCTTCAGCCAAGTGGTTTTTTAAAATTATCTCACAGTCCTCCAAATCTGCAATAGTACGAGCAATTTTTAAAATTTTATGAAAAGACCTGGCTGAAAACTGAAATTTATGGAGAGCCTTTTCTAAAAAAGCTTGAGCTGAGCTTTCTAAGAGACAAAATTTTTTAATTTCCTTAGGTTTTAAAAGAGCATTAGTTTTTAAAGGAGTTCCATATCTTTTTTCCTGTTTTAAACGGGCTTTAATTACCCTTTCTCTCAGACTTTTAGAATCTATTAGGTTATCCCTTTTGAATCCTTCTTTAAGAAGCTCTTTCACTTCAACAGGAGGCATTTCTAAATGAAGATCTATCCGGTCTACAATAGGACCTGAAAGTTTACTTCTATACTTTCTTATTTCTTGATAAGTACACTGGCAAGGTTTAGTTGGATGACCATAATATCCACACTTACAGGGATTCATAGCACAAACTAACAGAAACTTGGAAGGATAGGTGATGGTAAAATTAGCTCTGGTTATGGTAACTTTACCCTCCTCTAAAGGTTGTCTTAGGGCTTCTATAACATCCCTTCTAAATTCAGGAAATTCGTCTAAGAATAGAACTCCATTATGAGCTAAACTAATTTCACCAGGTTTAGGAGGATTCCCTCCGCCTATCATTCCCACCTCTGAAACTGAATGGTGGGGTGCTCTAAAGGGTCGATTTAAAATCACAGCCCTTTCCTCCTTCAAAAGACCAGCTACGGAATAAATTTTGGTAGTTTCTAAAATTTCTTCATAGCTCATGGGAGGTAAAATAGAAGGTACTCTCTGAGCTAACATAGTTTTTCCAGCCCCAGGTGGTCCTATCATTAAAAGATTATGACCTCCTGCAGCTGCTATTTCAAAAGCTCTCTTGGCAAAATCTTGTCCTATAACCTCAGAAAAATCCTCCTCATAGACTCCCTCTTCTCTTAAAACTTCTCTCTCTTCTTCTTTTACATAACTAATTTCCCCTCTTAGATAATCTACTACCTCTCTTAGGGTCTTAAATCCTAAAATGTTAAAGTCCCTAACTAAAAGAGCCTCCCTTAAGTTCCCATAGGGAATAATAATTTCCTTAAAATTTATTTCCTTAGCTTTAAGAACAGAGGGAAGAATCCCTTTAGTGGCCTTAAGCCTTCCATCTAAGGAAAGTTCACCTATAAAAGCTCTTTCCTTAAGATTCTTCATGGGAACTACTTCCATTCCAGCTAAGAGTCCTATAGCTATAGCTAAATCAAACCCTGTACCTTCCTTCTTTAAATCTCCAGGAGCTAAATTAATAGTAATTTTTTTTAAAGGAAACTGAAATCCTGAATTTTTTAAGGCCGATCTTATCCTTTCTTTGCTTTCCTTTATACTACTATCTGGAAGTCCAACTATAGTTATGCCAGGAAGTCCAACCGTAAAATCTACTTCTATTTCAACTAAAAAAGCTGAAATTCCTATTACGGTGAAACTGTAAACCTGAGAAAGCATTTTCCAAAATTCTTAGAAAATAGAAAAGGACCATAAGGCTTTTACCCTATGGTCCTTTTATAAAGGAAACCTTCTTTTCAGATATTAAGCTCCAACTAAGGTTAAGACTCTGGGTATAATAGGATTAGCAAAAAGTAAAATCAGAGCGATAACTAAGGCATAGATAGTTAAACTTTCCATGAAGGCTAATCCTAAAATCATGGTAACTGTAAGTCTTCCTGCCATTTCTGGATTTCTGGCCATTCCTTCACAAGCCCCGCGAGTTGCATGTCCCATACCAATACCACATCCAAGACCTGCTAAACCCACTCCTAATCCAGAAGCTAACATGATAGCTGAAAAGAAACCAAATCCAGGTGCAGCCTTTTCAGAAGCCCATACTACATTGGAAGTAAATACACTAACTAAAATTACTAAAAGCCACCACCCTAATCTCTTCATAGCCTCTTACCTCCCTCCTTAAAATTTTTAAATTTTTCCTATTAGCTAAAAGGGCTTACCCCCCTTAGCTTTCTCCCTTTAGTGGTGTTCCTCTACGGCTCCAGCAAAATAAGCTAAACTAAGAGTTACAAAAATAAACATCTGAATAAAGGATACTAATACTCCTAAAAGCAGAATGGGAAGAGGAGCCAAAAATTGCCCAGCCAACATAAGTAAAAGTCCTATTAAAATCTCCTTGGAAACCAAATTCCCAAATAAACGGAAAGATAGAGAAATAACTCTTCCCAGATGACCCAAAACTTCAATGGGAATCATCATAGGAGCTAATACAGGAATAGGACCAATAAAATTTTTCAAATACCCCAATCCTCTAAATCTGAACCCCAAGAAATGGTAATAAACTATAGTAATCAAAGTCAATCCCATAGTTACATTAATATTAGCAGTAGGTGACATAAAACCAGGAATTAATCCTATAAGATTAGAAAAAAGTATGTAAAGAGAAAACATCACTATTAAAGGATAGACCCAAGGAACTAAATTAGGTCCATGCCCATCTCCATGGGGAACATTATTTTTGGTATAATTGTAAAGACTTTCTAAGACAAATTCCCAAAAATTTTGTAACCCCTTAGGAATAAATTCCCTTTTACTGCTTCCTACTATAGCTAAAATCAGAAGAATAAGGATTACAAAATAACTGTGAACCATATGGGGAGCAAAGATTTGAGCTAAAATTCCGTACTTGTCTGCATGTTCATAATAATGCCATCCTGAGGGAAGACCTAATTTTTCCAAAATAAAGCAAATAAAAAGTAAAGGATGTTCCATAAATCACCCTCCTTTTAATTTGGTATTAATTTATTTCTTAAGTAGTTTTTAAGGGTTACTAAAAATAAATGTAAGTAAATACTACTAAAACCTAAGAGGATAAAAATAACATCAAACTTTAATTCCACAAGAAGAAGATATAAAATTACAGCTATAAGAAAGAGGCGCAAAATAAATTTAATAAAATATAACACTCCCGCTTGAGGATATTGAAGTTCCTTACTTTGAAGTTTAGAAATCATTTTTATAACTTCCTTTTTTATGGCCCTCAAGTTTACTAATCCTAAAAGGTTTCCAACTAAGAAGGACAGTAAAAAAATAAAATTTTGCCAAATAAAAAATATAAGAAGACTACCTATTAAAGAAGTCAAACCTACATAAATTTCTACTTCTTTAGAAAACTTTTCAACGTTTATTTGATTCATCCTTTTCTTGCTTTTCTACCTCTTTTAGCCTCTTTTTGCTGTAATAAATTAAATTTTTAAACCCTCCTATGACTCCAAATATTATAAAAACTATAGTTATCCAGGGAAAGGTTCTTCCTTTAAATACTTTTTCATCTATTAGCCAACCAATTACTGCTCCTGCTATAATAGATCCAACAACAGCAAGACCAACACTTAAACTATCTATTAAAACCCTAAAAATAAATTGTAAACTATTTCCTTTTTTATCTTTCAATTTTAAGTATCTTAAAGAAGATTTTTTTAAAATCAACCCCAAGAAAATAGAATTTCTTAGCTTTTTTAGTAATTTTTTTCAATTTTACCAATTAATTACTTCTTTTTTAAACATTTTATTTCTTTTAGCATAAAAAAACTCTTTCACCTGTTCTGCAAAGGCTTCTATCCTCATCTTAGTTCCCATAGACTTTTGTCCATCACAAGGAACAGTAAGGACCGGTAAATTTATCTTTTCTCCCTCTCTTATTCTCTTTAAAAGAGCCATAACCACATTGCCTGGCATGCAAGCAAAAGGAATTACATTTACTATTCCAGAAACTCCCTTTTTCAAATATTCCATGGTCTTACCCGTAGAAAGAAGTACCTCTCCCCCTTCGTAATCTGGATGGACATACTTTTTAGCTAAATTCATCAGTTCTTCAATAGTAGGTTCTTCTGCTGTATCTAAAAGGTCTTTCACTAATTCTATAAATCTTTCTTCTTCCTGTCTCTGAATTTGATTTTCTATAATAAACTTAAAAACCGTCTTAAAAAGACCCATTCTTTTAGCCCAAGTTTTTGACATATAGTTAATAAAATAGATCCACTCTCCTACTGGGGGAACCCAAACTTCTAATCCTAAGTTTTCAAGAGTTCTATAAAGATTTTCATTGGCAAAACGGTTAGTTCTGACATAAATTTCTCCTACCACTCCCACTACAGGCTTTTCCTCTTCTACCTTAGAAACTTTTTCAAACTCTTTCTTTATCTCTATTAAAACCTCCACCAAATCAGCTTTAGTTTCTATAGCCCTTTCTATCTTATCTAATCCTTCCCAATAGACTTTTTCAACCTCAGCCTGGTTTAAAGCATAAGGACGGGTCTCCCGCAAAAGTTTGTCTAAAATATCTACCGCTACTACCCCTCTCCAAGCAATTTTAGTAAACTCTCTTCCCAAGATACTTAAATCGTCGTAAAATTCTATATCCTGTTGAAGGGAATAGACTGGTAAATTTTCTAAACCTAAATCTCTTAAGATCTTCTTTTGAAGCCGGTTATATTGTCCAAATCTACAAGGTCCTGAGCCATCTGGCATAAAAAAGATGCTTTTTTCTGGATCAAAGGTGGGAGAATTGATAAATTTGATTAAATCTCCTGTAGTTAAAGTAGTAGGATAACACTCTTTACCAGAGGTATATCTTCTACCTAATTCTAAACTTTCTTCGTCTGGCTCAGGAAGAACCTCTGCTGGGACTCCACAAGCTCTGAAAGCTGCAGCTAAAGTTCTGGCATGATCTGTCATATAGGGAATATAAATAGTTCTTCCTTCCTTAGGAGACACTTTAATCTTTTGAAAACGTCTTTTAAGTTCATATTTTCTAACTTTATCTTTGATGCTATCTACAAAGGCTTCTAAACGGGTAACTACTCCTGCTTCAGCACTATGTTCATCTACTTCAATTTCCAAAAAGGGTTTTCCTCCCATAAGTTCTTCAAAAAAGTGTTCAATAAAAGAATCTGGTCCACAGGAAAAATTAGTAAAATAAATAGGGAAAAGATTAGGAGTTTCTCTAATGAAGTGAGCAGAAAGTAAAAACCTCTGCCCATATTCCCAATACATACCCTCTATACCTGTAAAATCTGAAACCTCCTCTAAAGGAAGCATATCTACAGGTAACCCTACTAAACCAAGTTTTCTGATTTTATAATGAAGTCCAAGATTGGCTCCAGGATCAAATGCATTATAGGGTCTTCCTACTATAACTAAAATAAGTTGATTTTTAAACTCTTTTAAAATTTCTTTACCTCTTTGTTTTAAAAAGTGATGAAAATCTCTCTGAGCAGTCTCAGCTATCTTCCAAGCCTTTTTAACCCTTTCTACAGGTTCTCCAAGAAGCTTTGCTAAATGTTTAATCTCTTCGTTTAATACATAACCCGGTCTTCCAAGATGAAAAACAGGATTTAAAATTTCAGCTAAGTAGGAAGAAAAATTAATGGAAGCAGAAACTATCCAAGGCATACTTTGCACATAGGGACAAATTTTTCCTAATTCAAACTGGGGATGTTCAGGAGGAAAATCACTTATCTGAGGAAGAAAAATCCTTTTTACTCCCATTTCTAATAGGGTTTTAATGTGCCCAAAGGCAATCTTTATAGGAAAACAAGGCTCAGCAGGAGTTATTTCGCAACCCTTTTTTATAATCTCCTTAGAAGTGGGAGGAGATAAAATAACTTTATAACCTAACTCTTGAAATAAAGTAGCAAAAAAAGGAAGCCACTCAAAAAACTGTAATATTCTGGGAATTCCTATAACCTTATCAGAGGAAAGTTCTAAGTTTGAACCTGTTGAAGATACATAGGAGAGAAGCTTTTTTTCTCTTTCTAAGGTTAAATTAGGAATCTCTTCCTTAGGTTTTCTGTGGTCAAGCTCATATCTTTCACATCTTCCTCCATAGTAGTAGGGAGTTCCTCCTTCCACCGAAATCTGATGAATTTCACATTCATTAGGACAACCTTTACACTCAAAAGCTCTAATAGTATAATTAACCTTAGCTAAATCAAACCCCTTAAATCTACTTTCTCCCTTTACTTCTTCCTTAGCTAAAAGAGCCACCCCAAGGGCTCCTGTAACTTCGTGATGGGGAGGAACGGTAAGGGTTTTCCCAAGAACCTTCTCAAAGGACGCTACAACCCCTTTATTAAAAGCTACAGCTCCTTGAAAGAAAATCTTGTTACCAATTTTGCGGTCTTCAACCACTTTATTGAGATAGTTATAAACTATAGCATAACAGAGACCTGCTACTAAATCTTCCTTAGGAAGACCTTGCTGTTGATAGTGTAAAAGGTCTGATTGCATAAAAACTGTACATCTTTCTCCTAATTTTAAAGGTGCTTGACTTTTAAGGGCTATATCGCCAAACTCTTCTATAGGTAGACCAAGTTTTACAGCCTGTTCCTGCAAAAAAGAGCCAGTTCCTGCTGCACAGGCTTTATTCATAGCAAAGTTAACTACGGTGCCTTTTTGAAGATAGATATATTTTGAATCTTGCCCTCCTATTTCAAAGATAGTGTCAACCTCAGGATCTAAAAATAGTGCTCCCCAAGCTTGAGCAGTAATTTCATTTCTTATAATATCTGCCCCAATAAAATCTCCTACCAAATATCTTCCAGAACCTGTAGTTCCTACTCCTTTCACTTTAACTGAAAGGGGAAGTTTTTCTTTAAGTTCTAAAAGTCCTTTTTTAACACTTTCTAAAGGTTTTCCCTGATGTAACATGTAAACTTTAGAGAGTAAATTACCTTCCCTATCAACAGCCACTAATTTTGTACTTACAGAACCTACATCTACCCCTAAGTAAATTTCTATCTCTTGTAACTCTCTGGAAATTTCTAATCTTTCTAAGATATTTTTGGGTAATCTATGAGAGTGTTCCAGAGAATAAAAAGGAACAAGGACAGGATGTCTGGGAGGATTATAAACTCTTTCTCTTAAGTAAGCTCTTAAAATCTCGCTTCCCTTGTAAGGAGAGCTTGCTTTTCCTTCAAGCCCATAAAGGGCTGCACCAATAGCTCCCATAATTCGAAAATGTTCTGGAATTATAAGTTCCTCTTCCTTTAATCCTAAGACCTCCTTTACAGCCTTTCTTACACCGAGATTAGCTGCTACACCTCCTTGAAAGATTAGAGGAGGTAAAAGGGGTTTTCCTTTAGCTAAGTTACTCTTTAAGTTTCTTATAATGGCAAAACAAAGGCCAGCAATAATGTCACAGTCTGGAACAGCTGCTTGTTGAAGGTGTATCATATCAGATTTAGCAAACACTGTGCATCTTCCAGCAAGGCGTGGAATTTTTTGGGCTTCTAAAGCTAAACGGGAAAATTCTTCTATGGTATAACCAAGACGTGCAGCTTGTTGTTCTAAAAAGGAACCTGTTCCTGCAGCACAAAGGGTATTTAAAGCAAAATCTTCAATTTCTGGAATACCTCTTTCATGGGTAATAAAAATAAGTTTGGAATCTTCTCCCCCTATATCTATAATAGTTTTTACCTCAGGATAAAAAAAGGTTGCAGCTTTAGCATGAGCCATTACCTCATTTATAAAAGCACAGTCTAAAATCTGTGAAATAGTTTTTCCTGCTGTTCCGGTGCAAGTTATCCCTGAAAGATCACCCCCGAATTCCCTTTCTGCTAAGGCCAGCAATCTTTCTGCTGTTTCAATAGGTTGACCATGGGTTCTTTCATATTTCCAAAATAAAATTTCTCTTTTTTCATTTAAAACTACGATCTTACCAGTGCCAGAACCCACATCTAATCCTACATACCTCATAAACCACCTCTTTAAAATTTTTTTGATAAAATTGACTTTTAACCAATTTTAATTTAAAATTTAAAAAAATTAGATATTTTACAATTTAACACAAAAATTGTAAAAATGTAGGAGGAGTCTATGTGTTTTATAGAATGGAATGATAATTTAAAGACCAATTTAGAGGAGGTAGATAAACAGCATCAAAATTTGGTAAATATGTTAAATCAACTGTATGAAGCTATGAAACAAGGAAAGGGACAGGAGGCCTTAGATAAAATTTTAGATGAATTAGTTAAATATGCAGATTATCATTTTAAAACTGAAGAAACCTATATGCAAAAATATAACTATCCAGAACTAAGTTTACACAAAAATCAACACCTAAATTTTGTAGAAAAAGTTAAAGAATTCTTAGATAAAAAGTCTAAGGGACAGGCTGCTTTAAGTATAGAAATTATGAACTTTCTTAAAAACTGGTTAGTTAATCATATTATGGGAACTGATAAAAAGATGGGACAGTTTATTTCTTCTAAAATTAAATAACTTAGACTTTTTAGACTTTATTCATTTGGTTCTGAATTTTGCTCTGTGAGCTACTTTTCGCGATTTCAACAATTTAAGTGAAAGGAGAGATTATAAAAATTAATAAAGTAACATTACATAAATTAAAAAGGTTAAAGCAATTATTAAGGAATCCCAAGCCATAGGAAAGGCCTTTTTTTCTGTGCGATATATAATACCAATGATAAAAGTCCCTAACATAGAGATTACAAAGAGTGCAGAGGTAATATGTCTATAGTCTTCGGAATTTAGCAAGGCTCCCTTTAGGTAGAAAAAGTCATCAATGGCAAGTATCAGAATATTAAATATTACACTTCCTAAAATATTACCAATACCTAAATCAATAGCTCCCCTCTTAACGGCTGCAAAAGAAACCACAAACTCAGGTAGGGTAGTAGCAAGAGCTATGAAAATATTTCCTACGAAAGTCTGACTTAAACCAGTTTCCTTAGCTAAGTTAACTCCTATTTTAGGAAGAAATAAAGCTGCCATTATAACTCCTATAGCATTTATAAGGTAATAAAAAAGGGCACTTTTAGTAGAAATATCCTCATACTGAAGCTTGATCACCTTTTCCTTGAGATAATGGGTATACCTTCTTTTTTCATAAGAATAAAGCATGCGGATAGTGCTAAAGTATACAAATATGATCACCAAGGAATAAGGACCAATCCACCCCAGAGGGATTATAATCTTTCTAAGAAGGAGGCTAAGGGATACAATACTTAAAAGAAGAATTCCTGAGGCAGCAGAAATAATGTGTCCTATGTGTAATTTTGAGGAAAGGGGAGCTTTAACATGAAGAACATCAAGCATAGCCAAAAGAAGAAGATTATAGGCACAAGCTCCTAAAACATTGCTTATAGCTATATCTGGAGCATCTACATAGGTAACAGCACTTATTCCTGTGAATAGCTCGGGAAGAGAGGTAACAGAAGCTACTAAAGCTAAGCCAATCCAGGTACCACCAAGCCTTGTTTTTTCCGCAAGAATATCGCCATATTTAGAAACCCTTGAACCACAATAAAAGATTACTATAGAACAAATAAAAAAAGCCAAAAAGGTTAGTAACATTAAAAGTTAATAGTCATTAAATTAAGGCGAAAAAACTCAAAATTTTATCAAGTAGTGTTTACCCAATCTTAATTTTAGAACCTCTAACCTTTTGTCACTCCTATATTTAATAATCTTCCAATCAAATTGTCAAGCTTTAGGTATGAGACCATAAGATTTTAGACTGAGGAGAATTTTTTAAAAATTTGTAGCAAAAATATTCCAAAGGTGATATATTGCCTAACCCTCTATGCGCCCTCTCCACACATTATACCGTATCAAATACTTCATCAGCTCCCTGTTGAACCCCTCCAAATCCTCCTTCAACATCCACTCCCTATACTCAATAAACTCCTCATCCAACATCCTGTTAAACCTCTCTACAATACCCATTCCCCTCCCTCTCAAGCTCCTTCGCAAATTCCCCCAAAAACTTAACTCCCATTATCAGTCTTTACTCTCCTTATCTCAAAAGGAGCAACCGTCTTAAATTTCCTACAACCACTTCTGCTCGATAAATAACTATAAGCACAAGCCAAACTAAATCTGCTTGCCACATCCTTCGCAACCAAAACATACCTACTAACCCCATCCAAAAAAATACACCATCGCATCTACACCAACTCCCCAGGTTTAAGTCCCGACTTACTCCCTCTATATCGCTTCCTCTTCCTCCTCTTTACCTCCCTCTCAATAAACCTTCCCGTCTTCCCATAATAACTGAGCTTCTTTACTACCTCCCCTCAAAAACTTACCCCCTTTCTTTCAAATACTTTATCATCCTTTAAATCTTGAATACTGACACCAAAGCTATACCTCTCTTTACCTAAAAAATCTATCCACCAAGGGCTTAAGCTTCTCCTTTCGAGGATGTTCTCTCCTGTAATTCAGGATAAACTCTATTACCTCCTGTGGCCACCTCTTTGAGCATTTCCTCTTTGGTGTCCTCGGTTTGGATATAAGACTTTCAAGTCTTCCTCCACTATCTTTGAGAAGTTTCTTCCATCTATAGATCGTAGCTCTACAGATGCCGAAAGCTTCGACTGTGGCTTCTGTGCCAAAAGAGTTGTGAAATTCGATGACCTTTAGTCTAAAGGCGACTTCATTTCTTTGGGATGCATCTTTGATTGCTTCAAGTCTTGGTAGCATTTTTAAGTCTTTGATGGGAGAAGGGGTTAGTGAAAACCTAAACAATTGATTTTCAATTTTAACACCTTTTTTCCTTCTAAAAAGAGCTTTGAACTTATGCATCTTTTTGAAGATGAGACTGTTTGAAAATTTCCGTTAACAAGGGTGTAAATATAATTCTAAAACCTTTTATCTTTGTTTTTTCTAAACTAATCCCATATTAAATAATTTCCAAACAATCTCATAGGAAATGAAAATTTAAAATTTTGTTAACTATAATTTAAAAATTGGTTGACAATTTTTTTCTTTGGATTAATATTCTATAAAATATGGTAGGAGGTGGGCATGAAAAAATTTCTTATTAGAATTTCTATTTTAGTTATTTTAATGTTTTTTTTAAATAAACTTAGTTTAGCTCAAGAGGAATCCTCCTATTTTTTGGAGGAAGTAAAGGTTATAGCTCCTGCTAAGATAGAACACTTAGAAAAAATCAGTCAGGAAGTTAAAGTCATAAAGGAAGAAGAATTAATAAACTTTGGTCTTGAAGTTTTTTCAGGGATAGACTTAAGAGAAAGAGGAGGATTTGGGGTTCAGCAAGATCTCTCCCTTAGAGGGACAACTTTTGAACAAAACTTAGTAACCTTAGAAGGGATAAGACTTTCTGATCCACAAACAGGACATCATTTAATGAATCTTCCTTGGGAAAATAGAATCTTTGAAAGCGTAGAAATTCTCTCTGGAGGAGGAAGTGCTCTTTATGGTCCCGGAGGTTTTGGGGGAGTGCTTAATTTCAATTTAAAACCTCCCAAACCTGGAATAGAGCTTTTAACTGGTTACGGAAGTTATGATTATAAGGAATTTTATGGAAGTTTGGGAACTTTCATAGCCTCTTTTCCTATAAATTTAACTCTTTCTCAGAAAAAGGCTCAAGGTTTCATATGGAATAGAGATTTTGATATAAAAACCCTAAATCTTTATACTAAAAATAAAGAAGGACTTATTTTTTATGGGTTTCAAGAAAAGGATTTCGGAGCAAGAAATTTCTATACCATTAGATATCCCACTGAGTGGGAAACTACCAAGACCCATCTTTTTCTTGTTAAAAAGTTCTTTTACGGTAAAAATTGGTTTTTAGAACCCGGGATTTTATACAGAATTAATTATGATACTTACCTTTTAGATAGAAAAAGACCCTCTTTTTACAAAAATACCCATCAATCTCAAGTTTTAAGATCTAATTTCCCCTTAAGATACGAAACCCCTAAAATAGACTATCTCTTAGGAATAGAATTTTCTTATGAAACCCTTGATAGTTCAAGATTAGGAGATCATTTGAGACAAGGTTTAGGTTTTTATTTTTGGCTTTATCCCAAAATCAGTTCTAAGTGGTTTCCAAGTGTTGGGATAAGGTATGACAGCCTAACCAAAAATAAGGATCCCTTCTCTTATAATTTAGGATTAGCCTATCTTATAAAAACTAATCTAAAATGGAGAACTTCCTTAGGATTTTCTTATAGGATTCCTAGTTTTACTGAACTTTATTATGATGCACCTACCATTAAAGGAAACCCGAGACTATCTCCCGAAAAGGCTCATCACTTTGAAATGGGATTAGATTTTGAAAAAAACATTTTTAAAGGTTCCTTTACTGTTTTTTACAGACAGGGTAAAGACATAATAGACTGGGTTTACCAGCCAGGCGTTAGAAAGGCGGAAAATTTAGAAAAGGTTAAAACTTTAGGTCTCACCATAGATGGAAAAATAAATTTAAACCGCCTTCTTCCCTTTTATAGTTATACCTATTTAAATCAGATTTCTGAAAAACTTAAAACTTCCCATTATCAGGGGTTTTATTTAAGACACAAATTAGTGTTAGGAACTTTTATTAAACTTCCTTATCAAATAGAAGGTGCAGTATCAGCAATCTATCAAGAGAGATATCAGATAGATAAAGCCTGGCTATGGTCATTTAAACTGAGTAAAGTATTTTATAAGAAGCTAAAAGCTACTTTGTGGGCCGAAAATCTTCTTGATGAAGATTATGAAGAAATTCCAGGAATAAAAGGTCTTCCTCAGTGGTTGGGATTAAACCTGGAACTCAAATTTTAACTAATTGATAATACTTTCCTGGAAGACTTTTAATCAGGCCTTTTATTTCTAATTCTGTAAGGATAGAAAGAATTTCAAAAAAGGGAATAGAGGTGTCAGAAGTTATTTCTTCTATGTGTTTAGGATAATTAGTAATTAAATTTAAGATTTCTTTTTCTTTTGGTAAGAGTTCTATTTTTTGAGTTTTAAAGGTTTGATCCTGTTTTTCAGGTTTCCATCCTAAGTATTCCATAAGTTCAGAGGGATTAGTTATCAGAGTGGCTCCTTCCTTAAGAAGATAGTGAGTTCCTTCACTCTGAGAAGAAAAGATGTTCCCTGGAACAGCAAATACTTCTTTACCTTGGGATAAAGCCCATTTAGCAGTAATTAAAGTTCCACTTCTTTTACCAGCTTCAATAATTAAAACACCCTGACTTAGTCCACTTATTAATCTATTTCTACGAGGAAAATTTTCTGGACGCGGTTTAGTTCCTAAGGGGTGTTCAGAGATAAGGGCTCCACCCTTTTCTATAATTTTCAGATATAACCACCGGTTTTCGGCTGGATAGACTACATTAAGTCCACAACCTAAAACCCCTACAGTATAACCCTCTGCTTCTAAACAGCCTTTGTGAGCAATAGTATCTATACCCCGAGCTAACCCTGAAATTATACCTACTCCGTTTTTTCCCAAAAAATTAGCAAATTGATAGGCTACCTCTTTTCCATAAGAGGTAGGTTTTCTCGAACCTACTATAGCCAAAAGAGGTTTTGAAAGATTGAGACACCCTTTTACATATAAAAACAAAGGGGGATAGGGAATTTTTCTTAAAATTTCAGGAAACCCTAAATCTTCGTAGAATAATATCTCGATTCCCTCCTTTTTAGCTCTTTCTACTTCCTTTTCTGCTTCTTGGATTAGTTCCTTAGCTTCTAATCCCCTTTCTTTTAAAATTTGAGAAATTTTTACCCTATTTTCCCAAAATTTGATTAATTTTAAAAAATTTTTCTCCTTAAGATAAATTCCCAGCCAGATTAATTTTTCATCCATAAAATTCAATCCTAATTAAAGTATCCTCTACTTTCAAATTTATCCAATTTTTAAAAAATTCGGAAAGCCTTTTAAGTTTTTCCAGGGTCTCTTTTTTCAAAACCTTGTCAAAAGAAAAAATAATCTGAGGATAGGGATCATTTTTTAACAAAAAATTTAAATTAGTTTCCTCTTCAAAATAGGGAAAAAGTTCAAAACCTATATTACATAAAATTCCTCTTAAAAGATTAAGAGGAAATTTAACTTCTACCTTATCTCCTAAAACTTTTATGGTTTTATTTACTTTGTGTTTAAAGGGTAAAAAGTTTTCCCAAAAGATAAGTTCCTCTTCTAAAATTTCTTTCAGATTCCATGGACCTTCCCCATCTTCTCTGACTCTATCTAAGGCTACCTTAACTTGTTTCTGAATTTTTTGTAAAATTAAGAAAGCTTTTTCTATGTGATCAGAGATCTCTTCAGAAGGAAGAAATCCCCTTTTAAATTTTAAAAATTGAAGATGAAAAGAAAGGGTCTGAAGAGTGCTATTCAAATTATGAAAACATCCTTGAATTAAACCTCCTAAAGCTATTCTTCTGCAAAAATCTTTTTCCAATTTAACTACCCTTTAGAATTTCTCTTCTTTGTAAGGCTTTTTTAAGAGTTAAAGGATCTGCAAACTGAAGTTCCATTCCCATAGGGATGCCACAGGCAATTTTGGTCACCTTTATAGGTAAGTTTTGAAGATTTTCTAAAATATAGGAAGCAGTAATTTCTCCATTTACCGTAGAAGAAAGAGCTATGATAAGCTCTTTTATTTCCTTAATTTTAATTAAATAAAAAAGATAATCCAAGCCTAATTCCTTAGGTCCAATTCCTTCCTTAGGAGATATTAAATAGTGTAAAACAAAATAAAGTCCATTATAAATTTTAAGACTTTCTATGTTAAAAACATTTACAGGATTTTCTACTACACAGATTACTTCCTTATTTCTGGTATCGTCTTTACAGATAAAGCACACCTCTTCTTCAGAAAGATTTCGACAAAATTTACAAAGTTTTAATTTAAAAGGTAGTTCCCTAATTAGATCTCCCAAAAGTTCACAAAGTTCTGGATGAGAAATAAGAAAGAGACAAATACGAGTAGCACTTTTTTCTCCTAAGCCAGGAAGATGGGCTAAAGTTTGAATTAATTTTTTAAGAATAGAAGGATACATAAAAAGTTCTAAAATCCGGGCAACTTAAATCCCCCAGGTAGTTTGAAACCTCCTGTGATTTTAGAAATTTCTTCTTCAATCATTTCTCTGGCTTTTTTTAGAGCTTCATTAACTCCTGCAACTATCAAGTCTTGTAACATTTCCCTTTCTTCAGGATTAATAATTTCTCTTTCAATTTCAATAGAAATTATTTCTTGTTTTCCATTAGCTGTAACGCTAACCATTCCACCACCTACTTGAACTGTAACGGTTTTTTCTTCTAACTCTTTTTGAGTTTCCTCCAATTTTTTCTGAATTTTTTGCATTTCCTTTAATAATTGCTGAAATTGAGGTGGTATAGCCATAGTTTTACTCCTTTAAAGGTTGTAAATAACTTATTTTAGCTGAAAAGATTTTTAAGATACTCTTTACCTCAGCTCTTTCTTTAACTTCTTCTATAAAAATTTTAGAGGATTCTTCTAAAAATTCTAAGTTTAATCTCCTATTAAAAAATTTTTCTAACTTTTCTTTTATCAGAGAAACATAGGAAGAATTTAAGAAAAAGTGTTTAGAGGGAATCTTTATAGACACCTCTTCTGAAGTTATTTCTGGTTTAGGAAGGGATGAAGCTAAAGGATAAAGAGGTGAGTTTTCTTCTTTTAAAAATTCTAAAAATCCCTCCCAAGTTAGATTATCTTTTTTAATATTTAAATCTTGAAAAGGAGATAAAACCTCAGATTGGTCTAAATTGTGACTTAAAATTCCTGTAAAGTTTCCTTGAATTAAAGTATCTAATTTTTGAATAACTTCCTTTAAGGGGACTAATTTTTCAAATTCACATATTTTAGCTAGGGTAAGTTCAAATTGTAATTGAGGATAGCTACTCTTTTTCAAAATTTCTAAATCCCTTAAAAGGATTTGAAAAATTAAAAGAATTTCTTCAGTTTCACTTTCTAAAACTAACTTTCTTAAAGCTGAGGTTTGAAACTCAAACCGACTCTCTTGAGGAAAGGTTTTCATTACCAAAAGTTCTCTAAAAAATTCAGTCATTTTTTCCATAAGATAGACTAGGTCTATACCATCTTGATAAATTTTCTGGGCCAGTTTTAAAGCCTCTTTGAAATTTCTTTCTAAGAGAGTTTTGGCTAATTCTTCTACTAAGGTAACTTCGTGCCATCCAAAAGCTGAAATTAGATCCTCCTTAGTTTTAACTCCATAAGCCATGGCTTGGTCTAAAAGGGAAAGAGCATCTCTTATACTACCTTGAGCTTCTTTGGCAAGAATTTCCAAGGCTGAAAGGTCTATTTCGTAATTTTCCCTCTGACATATATCTGCTAAGTATTTAGTAATAAGAGTAGGATCAAGTCTTTTGAAGTCGTACCTTTGGCAGCGAGAAAGTATAGTAGGAATCAATTTGTTGGGTTCAGTAGTAGCTAAAATAAAATAGACATGGGAGGGAGGTTCTTCTAAGGATTTAAGAAGAGCATTAGAGGCCTCTTTAGTTAACATGTGTACTTCATCTATGATGTAAACTTTAGCTTTTCCTTTAGCTGGAGAATACTTAAGATTTTCTATAAGGTCTCTAATTTGATCTATTCCACGGTTGGAGGCTGCATCAATTTCAATTACATCTACATAAATTCCTTTATTTATTTCTAGACAGTTTAAACACTCATTACAGGGTTCGTATTTGTCTTGCAGATTTTTACAATTTAGAGCTTTAGCTACAATACGTGCAACTGTAGTTTTTCCAGTTCCCTTAATACCGGAAAAAAGCAAAGCGTGGCTTAGCTTTCCCTGTTTTAAGGCATTAACTAAGGTTTTAACTACATGGGATTGTCCCACTACCTCTTTAAAAGTTTTGGGACGGTATCTTCGAGCTAAGACTAAGTACGACATTTTTATTATTTTAAAACCTTTTTTTAACTTGACAAGCTAAATTTCTAAAGTTAAGATTTTTAAAGGTAAGATGATATAGTAAACGGGGCGTAGCTCAGCCTGGTAGAGCACCGGTTTCGGGAACCGGAAGTCGCAGGTTCAAATCCTGTCGCCCCGAAACTTTCTGAGAACCTCCTTTCTTTAATTCTACCTTTTAAATTTTAGGAATAAATAGGAAAGCTCAAAGATTATATTGACCTCATTTTATTCAACCATCTTTAACTAACACAAATAAATCCCTAAGGTTTTCTGCTGACAAATTATATTATAAAAGTGGCATCTCCATAAGAATAAAATTGATAGTTCCTTTTAATAGCCTCTCCATAAGCTTTAAAGATAAGTTCTTTCCCAGCAAAAGCACATACTAAAAGAAGAAGGGAGGATTTAGGAAGGTGGAAATTGGTAATCATACCCGAAACTACTTGAAATTTAAAACCAGGGTAAATATACAAATCACAAAGACCTTTATAGGAAGTTAAACCCCTTTGAAAGATAAACTCTAAAGTTCTTACTACTGTAGTTCCTACAGCAATTATTCTTCTTTTTTCTGTGAGAGTTTTTCGAATCTCCTCTACAACTTCCTCTTCTACTTCTATGTATTCGGGTTCTAATTTATGTTTCCTTATATCCCTTACTCTTATAGGTGCAAAAGTTCCGTATCCTATATGAAGAGTTATAAATTTTATAATTATTCCTCTGGTTTTTAATTCTTCCAAAAAATTTTTATCAAAATGAAAGCCAGCTGTAGGAGCTGCTATAGAGCCTTCTTTTTCAGCATAAACGGTTTGATATCTTTTTAAATCTTCATTTTCAGGTTCCCTCTTAATATAGGGTGGAAGAGGTACCTTTCCATATTGATAAATCATTTCTTCTAAGGGAAGGGTTTGGGTTATCAATTCAATTAAAAATTTTCCTTCTTCCAATTTATCTAAAACTTTAATTTCTATGTCCTTTTCTATTAAAATTTGAGTTCCTTTTTTTATTCTTTTACCTTTAATTAGCGCTTGAGTTTTAAATTTAAAACCTTGGGGTTTTTGAAATAAAAGTACTTCTACTTCTCCTCCAGTGGCTTTTTTCCCTCTTAACTTAGCTGGAAAAACCTTGGTATTATTTAAAATCAATAGATCACCTTCTTGAAAATAATTCACTATTTCTGAAAATTTTAAGTGAAAATAAAAATTTTGAGTTTTTCTATCTATTACCAATAAACGAGAGTCTTTTCTTTCCTTAGGGGGATAATAGGCGATTAAACTTTCAGGAAGTTCATAATCATAATTTTGAAGATCAAATTCCGGAGGAATTCCAACCATGGGGTATACTTTCTAAAGCTAAGAGATCTTCTATGGTTTCTCTCCTTCTTATAAGATAAAAATCCTCTCCCTCTACTAAAACTTCGGCTGGTCTTGGTCTGGAATTGTAATTGGAACTCATTACAAAACTATAAGCTCCAGCACTCATAATAGCAATTAAGTCTCCCCTTCTTAGGGAAGGAATTTTTCTTTCTCTGGCAAAAAAATCTCCACTTTCACACACAGGTCCCACTACATCCACTATTTCTTCCTGGTCTAATTTTTCTTCTACAGGAACAATTTTATGATAAGCTTGATAAAGGGCTGGTCTTATTAAATCGTTCATACCTGCATCTACTATTACAAAATTTCTTCCCCAATTAGTTTTAGTGTAAAGAACTTTGGTTACTAAAATACCTGCATTACCCACAATTACTCTACCTGGTTCTAAAATAAGAATAGCTCCTAAATCTTTAATTTCTTTTATAATAGCTTCAGCATATTCTTGAGGAAGAGGGGGTTCTTCGCTTCCATATACAATCCCTAACCCCCCTCCTATATCTAAATACTTTAATTCAAAACCGAGATTAACCAGTTCTTTCCATAGTTTTTTAAGTCTCTTTATAGCTTCTATAAAAGGCTCAACAGAAGTTAACTGAGAACCAATGTGAACATCAAGACCTATTCCTTTTAAATATGGATTTTGAAAAGAGATTTTATAAGCTTCTATAATCAAATCCTCTGGAATGCCAAATTTACTTTGGCTAAGTCCTGTAGCAATATAGGGATGAGTTTTAGAGTCTACGTTAGGGTTAACTCTTAAAGCAAAGGAAGCTACTTTTTTAAGTTTTTTAGCTATCTCTCCTAAAACTTGTAGTTCTTCTAAACTTTCCACATTAAACATTAAAATTTCTGCTTTTAATCCCATTTCTATTTCTTCTTCAGTTTTTCCAACTCCTGAAAAAACTATTTTCTGTGGAGAAATTCCTGCTCTAAGAGCTCTCTTTAATTCCCCACCCGAAACTACATCAGCCCCTGCTCCTAAACTTTTAAGAAGAGCTAAAATAGCTATATTAGAATTAGCCTTAACAGAATAACATATTATAACAGGTACTTCTTTAAAGGAATCACTAAAAACTTTATAGTGTCTCTTTATAGTCTTAGAAGAGTAAATGTAAACTGGAGTACCTACTTCCTTTACAATATCTATAATAGAAACGTTTTCACAGTGAAGAACACCTTTTTTATATCCAAAATAATGCATATTTTCACACCTTAAAAGAAATTTTTTTAATCCTTTTCAATATAATAAAATTTCACTTTTTGTCAAATTATCCCAAGAAGCCCCAGATTCCACAAAATTAAACCTTTCCTCCCAAGGGTTCCCATGGCTATCTCTACCTTCCTCTCCTCAAAAAACCACCCCTTAACCGCTTCACACTGCCTATAAATGACCCCCCTAAATAACATCAGGTACAAAACATCTGCCCATTTTCAATTATCTATGAAGTTTTAAAGTGGATATGTATTTAAGCATATCCTCGGCAATTCTCCAACTTGCTCCCTTAGGTCCTATTTTTTGTTTGATTTGAACTAACTCTTTCTTAACCCTTTCTCTTAAACTTGAATCTTCCAGATATTCCTCTAACTTTTTAACCAAACTTTCAACCTTTCCCTTTTCTTGAAGAATTTCTGGATAAACTTCTTTGCCTAAAATAAGATTAGGCAAACTAATATAGGGAACTTTTATTAACTTTTTAGCTAAAAAATAAACCCAAGAAGGGAGAGAATAAGTAACTATGGAAGGAGTTTCCATGATAGCAGCTTCTAAAGTAATAGTTCCTGAGGCTAATAAAGAAACGGTAGAATATTTTAAAATATCATATTGTGAATCCTCAACCACTGTTAAATATTTTTTAGCTTCTTGCCATAAATAGTGTTCGCTTAGTCCAGAGGCCTTAACCATTATTCCCTGAACCTTAGGTTGCTTTTTTTTTAAATTTTTAAATACTTCTATAAAAAGAGGTAAATGTCTCTTAATTTCTCCATCTCTACTTCCTGGAAAAAAACTTACTAAAGGAAGTTGGGGATCAAGTTTATAAATTTCAAAAAAAATTTCTTCCGAAAGGTAAGACTTAACTATATCTAAAAGAGGATGACCTAAAAAAAGAGTATTAATCCCATAGGCACTAAAAAATTCCTTTTCAAAGGGTAAAATAACATAAAGTCTATCCACACTTTTTTTTAAAATTTTTATTCTTCTTTTATGCCAAGCCCAGACTTGAGGAGCAACATAGTATATCACCGGATATCCCATTTTTTTGGCTAAATTGGCTATTCTTAGGTTAAAACCAGGAAAATCAATAAGAATTACTAAGTCTATCTTTCTTTGCCTTAAAAATTCCTTTAAGGTTTGATATACAAACCAGTATTTTTTAAAATCAGAAAAAGTTGGAATTCCTACTAAGGATAAGGACTCTGCAGAAAAAAGCATTTCAATTCCAAGATTTCTGATCTTAGGCCCTCCAATTCCCACAAAGTGAAAATAGGGACTCTTTTCTCTTATTCTCCTTACTAAAAGAGAACCGTATAGATCTCCTGAAAGTTCACCAGTAATCAGTAAAACTTTACATCCAAGCTCTCTGATCATTTTAACTTTTGAAGATGGCTTTCCACAGAATTTTTTATTAAAAAGGCTAACCTTAAAGCCTCTAAGGCTTCTCTTCCAGAGACTTGAACCCTTTCTCCATAGAGTACACTTCTTACAAAAGCCTTAAGTTCTTCTTTTAAAGGATCGGTATTTAAAAACCCTCTTTTAAAAGGAATAAATTCCCTTTTTTGAGGATTTACCTTAATTTCTAAAAAACTTTTTTCTAAGGTATCTACTACATAATAAACTCCCTTTTCAAAAACTCTGAATCTTCTTTCTTTCTTAAGCGATACTCTGCTGGCAGTAAAGTTAGCCGTAGTTTCATCTTCAAATACTACCCTGGCATTAACTATATCATAATGATCTGAAAAAAGAGGAGCTCCTACTGCGTGAATCATTTTTATCTTAGGATACCCCTTAAGATATAAGGCTAAATCTAAATCGTGAATCATAAGATCTAATACTACATCTATATCTAAATTTCTTTCTACAAAAGAAGAAAGACGATGGGCCTCTATAAATAAGGGATTAAGAACTTTTTCCATAAGTAGTTTAACTGGTTCTTGAAACCTTTCCACATATCCTATCTGAAAAGGAACTCCTTCTTTTTCAGAAATTTCTACTAATTCTAAACTGTGTTCCCAAGATGAGGCTATAGGTTTTTCTAAAAAAACTGCCTTTTTTCTTAATAAAAATTCCTTAGCAATTTCATAATGAGTAATGGTAGGAGTAGCTATAACTACTGCCTCTACTTTTTCTATTACTTTCCTAAAATCTGAATAAACCTCAGGTTCTATTTGATACCTCTTTTTTAAGTTTTTAGCTACTTCTTGAGCTTTATCTAAATTTATATCTACCAAAGCTTTTAAATTTACCTCTGAAAGATTAGCTAATTTTTCAGCATGAAATTTTCCCAAATGTCCTGTTCCAATTACTGCTAAGTTAATTTTCTTCATCTTTATAACCAACAATAGAAATTCCGTATTGATTAGCTAATTTTAAAGCTTTTTCTTTTTGCAAAAAGAAAGTTTTATGAGCTTCTAAGGCTAAAATTTTAGCTTTAGCCTTAATAATGGTTTCTATGGTTTTTTCTCCAACCACTGGAAGATCAAGTCTCATATCTTGCAAGGGTTTGACTACCTTCACTACCACTGTATGCTTTCTCAAACTTCCAGCTCTTAAGATAGTTGCATCTGTCCCTTCCATAGCTTCAACAGCTACAGTCATTCGATCCTTTACTACTACGCACTGCCCTATATCTAATTTTCCTAAAGCCTTAGCCATTTTAAAACCATATTTTATATCTTCCCATTCTTCCCGATTGGGTTCCCTCTTAGTTAAAATTCCTTCGGGAGTTAAAAATTCTTGTAAAAATTCTGAGGGAGCCCTAACCGAAAATCCCTCTCTTTCTAATTCTTCAATTAAAGCCCTAAGAAGGGTATCATCTTCTTTATTCTTAACCTTTCTCCAAATAGAAAGAGCTTTAAAATCAGGAATTCCTATTTTTAAGGCATAACTCTTATCAATTTTCCCTAAGAATACTAAATTTTTTACTTTTCTTTCTTTAAAAATCTTCATAAGTTTTTCTAACTGGCCTATATAAATTTGATGAACCTCTTCGGAGTAATTTTTCAACTTTTCCCTTTGACTTTTAGAAAAGCATATACCGATAATTTGGAAATGTTTCTTTTTAAGGTTTTCTGCAAGAATAATAGGAAATTCTCCTTCTCCTGCAACCAGTCCTATCAGAGGATTGACTTCATCCATAAAACTGAAAAGAATTTAATCTCCCTCAAAAGGCTTTCTTCTCATTATACCTTGTTTAGAAGGATTTTCCAAAAAACTTATGATTTCCTTAATAACAGGATCTAAACCATAAATGTCTTTTAGTTCCTGAATAACCTCTTTAAGAGTAGCTGGACCATCCAAAAAAATTCCTAAGGCTTGAGAAATTTTTCTTATCTCCTCTCTATCAAAGCCAGCTCTTCTTAATCCTATTAAATTAATACCTTGAATCTTAGCTGGAACTCCAAAAACTTTTACATAAGGGGGTACATCCTTATCAACTCCGCTCATAGCTCCTACAAAAGCATAGGAACCAACTCTACAGTATTGATGAACTGCGGCAAATCCCCCTAAAACCACTCTATCCCCTAAAACCACATGACCACCTAAGGTTGCATTGTTAGCCATAACTACATAGTTCCCTACCTTACAATCATGGGCTATATGACTATAACTCATAATCAAACAGTAGTTTCCAATCTTAGTGATTTCCTTATCATAGGTTGTTCCTCGGTGAATAGTTACAAACTCTCTAATAATATTATAATCTCCTATTTCTACATAGGTTTCTTCCCCTTTATAACCCAAATGTTGAGGTGGGGTTCCTATAACCGCAAAGGGTCCAATTTGATTATACTTTCCTATCTTAGTATTAGCCTCTATATAAGAGTAAGGTTTGATAATAGTTCCTTTACCAATATATACCTTAGGACCAATATATACTCCTTTGCCAATTTCTACTTCCTCTTCTATCTCAGCTTTAGGATCTATATAAGCTGTAGAATCAATTTTAATCATGATAAAACCCTCTTTTTATTTTACAGCAGCCAGTATTTCAGCTTCTGCAACTATTTTATCTTCTACTTTGGCTACAGCTGAAGTTCTAATAATATGTCCTTTCATTTTAAAACCCTTAGCTTCTATAACTAAAATGTCTCCAGGATAAACAGGATGTCTAAATTTTACCCTATCAAGTCCTGCCAAGACAAAAAATTTATTTTTATGTTGAGGAAAGACCATACTTAAGCCTACCGCAGCAGTTTGAGCCATAGCTTCTAAAATTAATACTCCAGGCATAATAGGTCTTCCTGGAAAGTGTCCTTGAAAAAAGGGCTCATTAATAGTTATATTTTTGATAGCTATGACATACTCTTCCTCAAGATTAACCTCCAAAACTCGGTCTACCATCAAAAAAGGATAACGATGGGGCAATAACTCTAAAATCTCTTCAATCTTTATATCCTTTTTAGAATTACCCTCCATAGGGCCTCCTTTTGATAAATTTTGTTTTTACATTAAAATAATAAACCAAGATTGTCAATATAAAAAATCTTATGCCTTTTGAAAAACCTTACAAAGAACTTCTAAACCTTATTCAAAAAGACTTCCCTCTAAAAAAACAACCCTTTAAAATCATAGGAGAAAGATTGGGACTTACAGAAAGGGAAGTAATAGATTTTTTAATCTCTCTAAAAAAGAGAGGAATACTTAGACATTTAGGTGGAGTTCCTAATTCCTCTAAATTAGAAAGGTATACTTTACTTTGTGCTACTACACTTTCTTCAGATCAATTATCTATAGGATATGAGATTGCTAATCTTCCTCAAGTAACCCATGCTTATGTAAGAAAACATGCCCTAAATTTTTGGTTTACTCTAATAACTAAAAACCGAGAAGAAGCTGAGAACTTAATTTCTTACTTAGAAAGGGTTTACAATCTAAGAATAAAGAGATTTCCAGCTATTAAAAATTTTAAATTAAAGGCTATTTTTAGACTTTAAAAAAGTATGATAAAATGGTCTAATATTTTAAAAAATAAAAATTTTAAAACTTTAACCATAGGGGGGAGATATGAAAAAGTTTGCTATTATCTATGATGAAATTTTTCTAAAACATCATGCAGGGGACTACCATCCTGAAAGTCCCTATAGACTTATGGCTACTTTAGAAAGATTAAAAAAGGAAGATGTAAAGGATTTAGTAGAATTTTTTAAACCAGATAAAGCTACTAAAGAGGAAATTTTATGGAACCATACTGAGGCCCTTTACAAAAAAATAGAACAAACTCAGAATATGCGTTTTTTTTCTTTAGATCCAGACACCTCTACCAATGAATATTCCTTTGAGGCCGCTCTTTATGCTGTGGGAGCCCAAAAAACTGGATTAAAGCTTCTTTTAGAAATGGGTTATGACTATGCCTTTGCTTTAGTAAGGCCTCCTGGACATCATGCTGAAAGAGACCGAGCTATGGGATTTTGCCTTTTCAACAATGTAGCCTTAGCAGCCTATTATGCTAAAAATTTGTTTAACTTCAACAGAATTTTAATCGTAGATTTTGACCTTCATCATGGAAATGGCACCCAAAGGTCCTTTTATAAAGATCCCGAAGTTCTTTTCTGTTCCTCCCATCAATATCCCTACTATCCCGGAACCGGTAATTATAATGAAATAGGAGATGGAGAGGGAAGAGGTTATAATATAAACTTTCCCTTAAGGGGTGGTTGTGGGGATGAGGATTTTTGGTTTTTATACTATAATCTTTTAAGACCTATCGCCCTTCAATATAAACCTCAGATAGTTCTCGTTTCAGCAGGTTTTGATTCCTTAGAGGGTGATCCCTTAGGAGGTTTGGACCTAACTTTTAGAGGTCTTTCAGGTATTATAACTATTTTAAAAGAAATAGCTCAAACCTGCTGCAATAATAAGATCCTGTTTACTTTAGAGGGAGGATACGACTTAAAAAATATCTCTGAAGGCATTGCTACCATCATTAAAACTTTAATGCTTGAAACACCTCAAATAGACTTTAAAAATCTTACCCCTTCTTCTTATACAGAAAGACTTTATTCTCAACTCACCGATCTCTTAAAGTTTAAAAATTATTGGGAGGTCTAAAAATGTTTATTTCGGAACAAGTTCAAAATTATATAGAAAGAAGTTCTTGGATAAGAAAGATGTTTGAAGAGGGATTAAAACTGAAAACTCTTCACGGTGAGGATAAAGTCTTTGATTTAAGTTTGGGAAATCCTGATTTATCACCCCCTCCTGAGGTCCTTGAAACTCTGAAAGAAATAGTAAATCAATATAATCCTTCTTATCACAGATATATGCCCAATGCAGGTTTCCCAGAAATAAGAGAAATTATGGCTAAGAAGGTAAGTTTGGAGCAGGAAATCCAACTTTCTTTTCAAGAAATAGTAATGACCTGTGGAGCAGCAGGTGCTTTAAACGTAATTTTTAAAACTCTTTTAAATCCTGAAGAAGAAGTTCTATTTCCATCTCCCTTTTTTGTAGAATATATTTTTTATACTGAAAATCATAGAGGAATACCCAAACCTGTTCCTACTAAAGAAGATTTTACCTTAGATTTAGAAAAAATTGAAACTCTTATTACTTCTAAAACTAAAATTTTTTTAATAAACTCTCCCAATAACCCTACCGGCCAAATTTATACTGAAGATGAAATAAAGGAGCTTTCTGAGCTTTTATTCCAGAAAAGTAAAGAAATTGGTAGACCTATTTTTTTAGTGTCTGATGAACCTTATAGAAACTTGACCTTTGATGAAGAAAAAGTCCCTTCAATTTTTAAATACTATCCTAATAGTATAGTAGCCTATAGTTTTTCTAAGGAACTTTCTTTAGCGGGAGAAAGAATAGGCTTTATAGCAGTTCATCCTGAACTTGAATTTAAAAAAGAAATTTTGGAGGGTCTTATACTTTGTAATCGAATCTTAGGTTTTGTTAATGCACCAGCCTTAGCTCAAAGAATAGTTGGGAAATGCGCCTTTTCCAAAGTTGAGGTATCCCGTTATCAAAAAAGAAGGGATCTAATTTGTGAAATTTTAGAAAAAGCTGGGTTAACCTTTGTAAAACCCAAAGGAGGCTTTTTTATTTTTCCTAAGGTTCCCTTAGATGATTTAGAATTTTGCAATCTTTTAAAAGAGGAACTTATTTTAGCTGTTCCAGGAAGAGGTTTTGGAGAACCAGGTCACATAAGACTTTCCTTCTGTGTTCCGGAAGAGGTTATTCAAAAAATGGAACCTAACTTTTTAAGGGCCTGTAAAAAAGCTTTAGAAATAAAAAGGAATGTTTAGATTTGAGGTAGAATATCAAAGTAAAAAGTTTCCAGCTCGGACGGGAAAAATTATTACTCACAGAGGAATAATTGAAACTCCCCATTTTATGCCTGTGGCCACTCAAGCAACCATTAAGGCTCTATCTCCAGAGATAGTTCAAAGTTTGGGCTATCAAGCCCTTCTTTGTAATACCTATCATCTTTACTTACGCCCCGGAATAGAGGTTATAGAAAAATTAGGTGGTATTCATAAATTTATGTCCTGGAAAAGACATATAGTTACAGACAGTGGAGGATTTCAAGTATATAGCCTTTCCCAATTTCGGCAAATTAAGGAAGAGGGCCTTTTATTCAAATCCCATTTAGATGGTTCTGAACATTTCTTAACCCCTTTAAAGGTTTTAAAAATTCAAAAAAAATTAGGTTCAGACCTATTAATGGTTTTAGATACCTGTATTCCCTATCCCTGCTCTTATGAAGAGTCAAAGGCTTTAACTGAACTTACCCATCTTTGGGCTAAAAAATCTTGGGAGTACTGGGAAAAAAATCGAAATCCTAAACAGGCTCTTTTTGGTATCATTCAGGGTGGTATGTATAAAGATCTAAGAAAAAAGAGTTCTAAATTTATAGCCTCTTTTGAGTGGGATGGAATAGCTATTGGAGGATTATCTGTAGGAGAACCTCCAGAATTAAGAAATATCATGCTTGATGTAAGTGTAGAAGAACTTCCCCCTCATAAACCACGTTATTTAATGGGAGTAGGAACTCCCTTAGATTTAATAGAGGCTGTACTAAGAGGTATAGATATGTTTGATTGTGTTCTTCCTACAAGAAATGCCAGAAGAGGAAGCCTCTTTACTTCGCAAGGATTAATTTCTATAAAAAATGCTACCTTTAAAGATAGCAGTGAACCTCTGGATCCTGAATGTGAATGTTATGTATGTCAAAACTATTCCAAAGCCTATCTTAGACATCTTTTTCAGGCTAAGGAACTTTTAATTTACTTTCTTCTTACTCTTCACAATTTATTTTATTATGCTAAACTGATTAAAAAGCTTAAAGAAGCTATTCTAAAGGAAAATTTAGATTCTTTAAGAGAGGAAATTAAAGAACTTTACAAAAAAGATAATAGCGAAAACTGAAAAAAGGAGGTTTTTTTATGATTTTTTTAGATTTCTGGATTTCTTTAGCTTTTGCTATGGCTCCTCCTCCAGGACAAGGAGGTCAAACCGGTGGTTTAATAGGACTTCTATTTACCCTCTTACCTTTAATTTTTATTTTTGTAATTTTTTATTTCCTTCTTATCCGTCCCCAACAAAAAAGAATGAAGGAACATCAAAAATTTCTATCTGAACTAAGAATTGGACAAAAAGTATATACTTCAGGTGGAATAGTGGGCAGAATTGTTAAAATAGAAGATGATATAGTATGGTTAGAGGTTGAAAAGGATACCCTAATTCCTGTTATAAAAGGATATATTTCTGGTAATTACCAATAATATAGATTTCTCAAATTTGATTCTTTTCAATCCAACCTTTTAAAGTTTCAAGAGCTCTTTTGGCCATTTTAAGATATTTCAGTTTTTTAGAGCTCTTTTCTTCTTTTAGAGGAGGAAAAAGGCCCCAATTTATATTCATAGGTTGAAAGTACTTAGGGTGCGCTCTATTTAAATAATTCACTAAAGCTCCTATAGCTGTTTCTGGTGGTGGAACTACTAAAGGTTTTTGTTGGGCTAAATTTACTGCATTAATTCCAGCTATTAGCCCCATAGCAGTGGACTCTACATAACCTTCAACCCCTGTTATTTGACCAGCCAAAAAAATTTTAGGATATCTTTTTAATTGTAAGGTAGGTTCAAGAACTAAGGGAGCATTAACGAAAGTATTTCTATGAACAGAACCAAAACGAGCAAACTCAGCCTTTTCAAGTCCTGGAATCATGCGAAAAACTCTTTCCTGTTCAGAATATTTTAATTTAGTTTGGAAACCAACCAGATTGTAAAGGGTTTTCTCTTCATTTTCTGGTCTTAGTTGAACTACAGCATAGGGTTCCTTTCCTGTATATGGATCTTTTAAACCTACAGGTTTCATAGGTCCAAACCTTAAAGTATCTATTCCTCTTTCAGCCATCACTTCAATAGGTAAACATCCTTCAAAATACTTTGGTTCTTCAAAGGGGTGTAAAGCCACTTTCTCCGCCTTAAGTAACTCCTCTACAAATTTTTCATACTCCTCCTTAGTTAAAGGGCAATTCACATAAACTCCTTCACCTTCTAAATACCTATCTGCTATAAAAACCTTTTCCCAATTTATAGAATCAGCATAAACAATAGGAGAGATAGCATCATAAAAATGAAGATAGGAAACTTCTATAAGCTTAGATAGAGCTTCTGCCAGAGAGGCTGAAGTTAAAGGACCTGTAGCTATAATTACTATTTCATCTGTAGGGATTTTGACAACTTCTTTTCTTATAACCTCAATTAAGGGATGATTTAAAATTTTATCCGATATATAAGAAGCAAAGCACTCCCTATCTACAATTAGAGATTTACCACCTTTTATTTCACAATTTATAGCTGCTTCCATAATAAGGGAGTTTAAAATTTTTAATTCCTCTTTTAGTAAACCAACCGCTTTAGTTAATTCCTTGGAACGAAGAGAATTGGAACAAACAAGCTCAGCCAGTTTGTCTGTTCTATGAGCAGAAGTTTTTTTAAAAGGACGCATTTCATAGAGTTTTACCTTAATTCCCCTTTGAGCAATCTGCCAAGAAGCTTCAGAACCTGCTAAGCCTCCTCCAACAACTAAAATCTTCATTCAAAGGTTTTAATAGTCCAAACCAGGAATTTCAACAGATACAATTCTGGGAGTTATAAAAACCATAAGCTCTGTTTTTCTTAAATCCTTTTCCCTTTTTTTAAAGAGTTCTTCTAAAGCTGGAATTTTAGAGAGTCCTGGAACCTGTTCTAAATTTTCACTTATATCATTAGTTTTTATTCCTCCTATTACTAAGGTATCTCCGCTGTTAATAAGGACTCTAGTTTTAGCATAACGGGTAAGAATAGCTGGAACTCCTTGAACTACGGTTCCAAAATCAGGAGAACTTTTTTCTACCTCTAAATCTAAGTTAATTCTATTATCTGGTGTAATATGAGGAATTACTTTTAATCTCAGCACAGCATCTAAAAACTGAGTAGTTGCTACACCAAATGGAGTTAATTGAAGATAGGGGATTTTATATCCCTGTTTTATTTCGGCTTCTTGATGATCCAGGGTGATTATTTTAGGAGATGAAAAAATTCGGGCTACTCCTTCACTTTCTAAGGCAGAAAGTTCTATATCTAAAAGGACAGTGCTTCTCCCAAGATGACCGAAAAAGAACCCTATATTAGTACTTCCAGCTACTCCAAGGTCTACTACTGGTGCTATATTTATATCTACTGTTACAGTTTCATTTCCTACTTCTTTTTTAAAAGTGGCCTCTCTACTTGTTCCAAAAATAGTATGTTCCGAAGTTTTCCAAGCAGCACCACCCCATCTTATTCCCAATTTATGGGCATAGGTATCTTGAACCTCTACAATTCTGGCTTCTATTAATACCTGTTTAGTAGGTTTATCTATTTCCTTAATTACCCTTTCTATTTCCATTAAGTTTTTCTCAGTATCCTTAGCAATAATAAGATTGGTAAAAGGTTCATAGGTTATTCTACCTTCCCCTCCGGTAGCACCTATTACTTCTCTTAATCTATCTATAATTTTATCAGCTTTAATATATTTCAGCTGAAAGGTTTTAGTAATAAGTGGACCCCTTTCTTGAATATCTTTAATTGAAGTTAAGTAATCCCTATATTTATCACTTTCAGCCTTTATCTCTTCAATAGGAGCAATTCTTAATACATTACCTATTTTTATCATCCCTAAACCAAAGTTGGCTAAAACAATATCCAACACCTGATCCCAAGGCACTTGATGAAGTTTTAAGGTAATACTTCCTTTAGCCTTTTCACTTACCACTAAGTTAAATTTGCCTACCTCAGCTAAAAGTCTAAGTACTGCATGAAGATCCGCTTCCTGGAAATCAACAGAAATAGGAACACCTTTATATATTTTGGTAAAGGGTAGTTCCACATTTTTTTGATTTTCATAAGGAGGAAGTTCATATTTAGGGAGAATTTTTTTATCTAATTCATTTAGTGGTTTTTTTAAAACATT
>JANXAD010000080.1 GCA_025062245.1 Thermodesulfobacteriaceae bacterium
TGGATACTTCGGTTAACTACTTAAGGAACTCTGCAAGACTTAGGGCTTTCCAAAGGGCTTTAATTAAATATTATCGTTGGGATGCAGTGGGAGATAGGCTAACCTGTCCTGCATGTAGAAGCATGGACGGGAGAGTTTTTAGAACGGAGGATGCGGTAAGGGTGTTAGATACCATTGAGAGCTCTGAGGATCCGACAATAGTAAAGGAGTTACGACCTATAATAACTACGCAAGTTAGGGGGCCAAGTGCACAGATTTTAACTAAGTGGCCTCCTTTGCATCCACATTGTTATGATAGAGAAACCGATGTTTTTACTAACGAAGGTTGGAAAAAGTTTGCAGAGCTTAATGGAACAGAGCTTTTTTTAAGTTTTAATCCCCAAAACCCAAGGGAGTTAGCTTTTGTGCCAGCGGTTAACTTTATAAGTTATCACTACAAAGGCAAGATGATAAGGTTTTACAATAGGCAACTTGATCTTTGTGTAACTCCAGAACATCAGATGATAATTTACTCAAGAGGTGGTAAAAAGCGGCTACCTAAGGGTTATCATTT
>JANXAD010000081.1 GCA_025062245.1 Thermodesulfobacteriaceae bacterium
TCGCCACACGCATTAACTCGCCGGCTCATTCTTCAACAGGCACGCAGTCGAGCAAGCCCAAGCTTTTAAGCTTGAGCATCGCTCTCCTACTCACTGTGGACGTACGGTTTCAGGTTCTATTTCACTCCCCTCCCGGGGTTCTTTTCACCTTTCCCTCACGGTACTATGCGCTATCGGTCACCAAGGGTATTTAGCCTTAGGCGGTGGTCCGCCCTGATTCGCGCAGGATTCCACGTGTCCCACGCTACTCGGGATTAAGGTCCATAGGCTAAGTATTCCTTTCGTCTACGGGGCTTTCACCCTCTCTGGCCGGCCTTCCCAGACCGTTCGACTAGGAATACTTAGTCCTACGGGAAAGTCGCGGCTTTCCCAGACCTTATCCCTCTACCCCTGTGTGGCAACGCCCGCGAGCTTCTTCACCACACAGGTTTAGGCTCCTCCCCTTTCGCTCACCACTACTCAGGGAATCGAATTCTCTTTCTTTTCCTCGGGGTACTAAGATGTTTCAGTTCCCCCCGTTCCCCTCCCTAAGAGTTTCCCCTTA
>JANXAD010000082.1 GCA_025062245.1 Thermodesulfobacteriaceae bacterium
GTTGTGGGAGATCCAAAACAGCTGGAGCCTGTAGCCACTCTAAGTAGTGGTTTTATAGATGCTATAAGTGAATATTATAACATTCAAACGATCTATGAAGAGCTTTATTCACCTTCTAAGGAGGTCGAAAAAGTAATTTGGAGGCCTGATGAAGGCTCTTGTCAGGTGCTTGCAGATTACGCCAACAATGTAGGAACTTATCTTGGCAAGGACTGGGTGGGATGCCCTCTGAGAGTGCATAGAAGGTGCTTAAAACCTATGTTTGATATAGCTAATGAAGTGGCCTATAAAGGCATGATGATCTATGGGCTTGAAGGCAAGGATCGCTCGTTAAAGCTACCATATCCTTGCTGGATTGATGTAAAGGGGAGAACCTTTGAGGAGCATTGGTGTGAAGAAGAGGGTAAAATTTTAGTACAACTCTTAGAAAAATTACAAAAAAGTGGTGTAAATGGAAGTCAGATTTTCATACTAACTCCCTTTAGAAGTATAGAGACTAAGTTGAGATCTAAAGATTTCATGAAGCAATTAAGAGAT
>JANXAD010000083.1 GCA_025062245.1 Thermodesulfobacteriaceae bacterium
CTTGCGGCTCCCCGAGGCTTTTCGCAGCTTGCCGCGCCCTTCTTCAGCCTCTGGTGCCGAGGCATCCACTGTGTGCCCTTTGTAACTTGACTGTGCAGTTATAAGAGCATCCTTCAGTCACGCGGATGCACCCGGCTCCTATTTTTCCTGCTCAGCCATGCGACCAAGCAGTGACTCCCTATATTATTGTCAAGTTTCAAATCCTTGTCCTTACTATGGACCCGGACGGATTTGAACCGTCGGCCTCCGACTTGCAAAGCCGGCGCTCTCCCAACTGAGCTACGGGCCCATCGGCTCAAATCCATCCGACTTCTTAGTGGGCCTGCGAGGATTTGAACCTCGGACCTCACCCTTATCAGGGGTGCGCTCTGCCACCTGAGCTACAGGCCCGCCCTTGACAATAGAGCAGTGCTGGAGAGGAGAGTGACAGGCTCAACCTTTAGGAGTCACAAATTTATGAAGAGGGCATTTTTACCCTCTTCAACTGGTATTGAGGACTCCTTAGAAAGGAGGTGATCCAGCCGCAGCTT
>JANXAD010000084.1 GCA_025062245.1 Thermodesulfobacteriaceae bacterium
GCTTAAAGATAAAGATCTATCTGCTATTAGGGAGTGGTATAACGGATATTCCTTTTTGGGTGAGCCTGTATATAATCCCTTTGACATCTTACTTTATCTATCAGAAGGACAATTTAGACCTTTTTGGTTTGAGACCGGAACCCCTTCCTTTCTTGTAAGACTCTTAATTAAGAAGCGATTTTTTCTTCCCCAATTAGAGGAGCTTATTGCCACAGAGAGCCTTTTGGAAAGGTTTGATGTAGACACTATAAGTCCTGAAGCTTTACTTTTTCAGACTGGTTATCTTACAGTTAAGAGGTATGAACCTTCTCTAAGAGGTCTTACCTATTATTTAAGTTATCCTAATAGAGAGGTAAAAATTGCTCTAAATGAGAGTTTAGCAAGTTTTTATATAGGAGAAGAGGTAGGTATAACGAGTCAACTTGGGGAGAGGTTAGTTAAAGACTTAAGTGTGGGGCAAGTGGAGGGCATGGAGAAGGTTTTAAGGAGTTTATTTGCAAGTATCCCCTATGAGTGGTATAG
>JANXAD010000085.1 GCA_025062245.1 Thermodesulfobacteriaceae bacterium
ACCATCTCCACTCCCTCAGGTAACTTCACTACCCCAGTAACATCGGTAGTCCTAAAATAAAACTGAGGCCTATATCCCGTAAAAAAGGGAGTATGCCTACCTCCCTCTTCCTTCCTCAAAACATATACTTCAGCTTTAAACTTGGTGTGAGGTTTTATGCTCCCAGGTTTGGCTAATACCTGACCCCTCTCCACATCGTCTTTCCCAACCCCTCTTAATAAAACACCTATATTATCCCCAGGTAAGGCCTCATCTAATATCTTCCGAAACATCTCAATACTTGTAGCTACCGTCTTTATGGTAGGCCTCAAACCCACTATCTCCACTTCCTCTCCAGGCTTTAAAATTCCCCTCTCTACCTTACCGGTTACCACAGTCCCTCTTCCACTAATACTAAATACATCCTCCACAGGCATAAGAAAAGGCTTGTCCACATCTCTTATCGGCTCAGGTATGTAATCATCCATAGCCCTAACTAACTCCCAAACACTTCTACACCAATTACATTCCTCCTTCCCACA
>JANXAD010000086.1:0-277 GCA_025062245.1 Thermodesulfobacteriaceae bacterium
TGTAACTTTGGTCCTTGCAGAATTGACCCTTTTGGTGAGGGGCCACAAACAGGTATCTGTGGTGCTAATGCAGATGTTATCGCTACAAGAAATTTGCTTAGGCATACAGCTGCTGGTACTGCATGCCATTCAGACCATGGTAGAGAAATGGTACATACATTATTACTAGTTTCTGAAGGTAAAGCAGAAGGTTATAAAATTGTTGATATAGAAAAACTTAAGAATGTAGCTAAAGAATTTGGAATAAAAACAGATAATAAAGATGTTAACTTAATTG
>JANXAD010000086.1:287-518 GCA_025062245.1 Thermodesulfobacteriaceae bacterium
AAGAAGGAGAACTTTTGTTCTGTTCTACGAGACCACCTGAAAAACAAAAACAAATCTGGCACGAAAACAACATCACACCACGAGGTATGGACCGCGAAGTTGTGGAAGCTATGGCAAGAACTCATATGGGTGTAGATAATGATTATAAAAATCTATTGATGCACACAATGAGAACAGGACTTGCTGACGGCTGGGGTGGGTCAATGATTGCTACTGAAGTTACTGATATTC
>JANXAD010000087.1 GCA_025062245.1 Thermodesulfobacteriaceae bacterium
AGAAAAAATAAAAATTTTCTAGTTAATGTTAAAATTAAACAAATTAAAAAAAAGAAAATTTACTCAAATGGGAGTACGAACTATAGAAATTATTTTAATTTAAAGATTTGAGTATTCTTTTGCCTGTGCCCTTAAACTGAGTAAAAGTTCAATATTTGACTTTGTTGTTTTTATTTTATTTATTAATAATTCCATCGCTTCAATAGGATTTAAAGGTGCAAGAATTTTTCTTAATAGCCATATCAATTGTAATTCTTCAGGATTTATTAAAAGTTCTTCTCTTCTTGTCCCAGACCTATTTATGTCTATCGCGGGGAAAATTCTTCTATCTGCAAGTTTTCTTTCAAGGTTTATTTCCATATTTCCAGTTCCTTTAAATTCTTCAAAAATAACATCATCCATTTTACTTCCTGTATCTATTAAAGCTGTTCCAAGTATTGTTAAACTGCCTCCTTCTTCAATATTTCTTGCTGCACCAAAAAATCTTTTCGGTTTATCAAGAGCAGTTGATTCAAG
>JANXAD010000088.1 GCA_025062245.1 Thermodesulfobacteriaceae bacterium
TCTCAGGAGATAAGCCAACTTATGTTGCGGGAAACTATTGGGGAGAACAAGATATAAGAAGACTTGCTGGAGGTATACCTACTCCTGATGATATAAAACAATTTTTTTCAATATTACCATTAGAAAAAATAATTTCTTTAAATCCAGATGTAATTCTTATTTCTCACCTTGCAACATATTCTGAAGAAGATATATTAAATAATCCTCAATGGAAAAATATTAGTGCTGTAAAACATAAAAGAGTATATAAAAATCCGTATCAAATAGGAGGAATTTACACACCAAGAGTAGTTTTGTTGCTTGCATGGACTGCAAAAAAAATTTATCCAGAGCTAAACATAGATTGGGTAAACATCTCAGATGATTTTTTTAAAAAGTTTTATGGAATTGGGTATTATGGAGAGAAGGAATAATTTAATTATGTTTAGCTTTTATATGATGCTGGTAATTTTTTCGTTTATTTTTCTTTTTGTTGGTTCATACAAGATTAAACCGGATATTGTCGTCAAGATAAT
>JANXAD010000089.1 GCA_025062245.1 Thermodesulfobacteriaceae bacterium
GAAACCTAAAATAAACATAAATTAAATCCTCTCTGAAGTTAAGTTCAAGCCTTTAGTAAGTCCTATTAAAAAGTGGGGAATAGAGGAGGAAGTAATTCCTCCTGGGGAGACCTACAACAATGGGCACATAGAGAGTTTTCATAAAAACAAACCCTAACATTTTAATGGCCTAAAATTTGGGGGCATCCTTTGCCCTTTTTTTCGTAATAAATGTGTTTCAGGCAAGCACTCCAAGTGCAAACCAGGAATTACTTACCCCAAACTCCCCTGTGGGCATATAATCCATTTCAAAGCCACTTTTTAGCTGCTTAATTACCCTTTCTATCTTTGCCCTTTCGTTGTATCTCCATACAACCCCCTCTGCTTCAACTTTAAGATTCGTCGCTATAAAGTGGTATCTACAACCTCCGCTGAATAAGGCTAATTGCCTCTTTTCACACTTTTAAACTATCAGCCTAAAAGCATATTCCAACCTGTTATTGTATGAGCTGTCTCTCCAGTCTT
>JANXAD010000008.1 GCA_025062245.1 Thermodesulfobacteriaceae bacterium
CTTATACGGAGTTTGCTTTATAGATTAGTTGGAAAAGCTTAGCTTTTAATCTTTTACCACAGGGAAAATCAGCCTATCTTCTTTCTTTTTCTTTTAAATTTTGTTTTAGCATTTAGTTCTATATGAGTTAAGGGATTAAGGTAGATGATTTTAGCATGTCAAGGGAGAAGAAAGGAAGCGCATGAGCGATTATAGGATGTGGTGGGAAGGCTTTTTTGTAGCGTTTGGCAAGAGCTTTAGTAAGTTAGAGTAAATTTTTTTTGGGGGATTATTTTTATTTAGAATTTTAAATGAGGCAACCATATGTTTTTCCCTTAGATTTTTAATGAGGCAATTCGTTCTATTGACAAGAAAAAAAAAAGTTTTTTAATAAGGAAAAGTTTTTTTCAAAGGTTGGTCCTATATGTTCAAAATATACAAATCTGAAAAAGGAATTTTAGTTCCTGCAGAAACTGTAAGTCCCCACACTTGGGTTTGTCTTTTTAATCCCTCTGAAGAAGAAATATCCTATGTGGAAACCAAGCTTCAAATTTTTCCAGAATTTTTAAGATACCCTTTAGATGAAGAGGAAAGACCCCGTTTAGAAAGGGAAGAACAACAATTGCTAATTATTATTCGGATTCCCGATCCGATGTCTAAAGGGCTCTATATTCGTTATGAAACTATTCCTATAGGTATTATTCTTACGGAAGAGAATATTATTACCATCTGTTTAAAAGAACATCCCATTTTTGAAGAATTTATTACTTTTGCTAATAAACATAAAAATTTTGACTTAAAAAATCCTGTTTCCTTTATTTTAAATTTTTTCCTTATAGGAACCACTTCCTACATTAAGTTCTTACGGCAAATTGATAAAATTATTGAAGAATATGAAGAAGCTCTTTTTAAAGCCTTAGCTAATGAAGAATTTTTAAGAATTCTAAATATAGAAAAAACCTTAACCTACTTTAACACCTCCTTACAAGGAAACGATATGGTCCTTACTAAAATTCAAAGTGGAAGGTATATCAGACTAACTGAAGAGGATTTGGAATTATTAGAAGATGTCCAGATAGAGAACAAACAGGCTATTGAGATGACTAAAATTTTTACTTCCATTTTAGCTAATACTATGGATGCCTATGCCTCCATAATTAACAATAATGTTAATGTAATTATGAAATTTTTAGCCAGTATGGCGGTGATTTTATCTATTCCTACTATTATTTACAGTATGTACGGAATGAACATACCCTTACCTTTTCAAGAACTTGACCCTCTTAAAGGAACTCCCTCAGCCTTCTTTATAGTTAATGTAATAATCTTTGGTATTTGTTCTTTTTTATACCTAATTTTTAAAAAGAGAAAATACCTTTAATGTCAAACTTACTAACCTTTTTTTTGGGACTAATTCAGGGTTTTACGGAATTTTTACCTATTTCAAGCACCGGACATCTTATCCTCTTTTCCAATTTTTTTAATACTCCCTCCTCCTTAGCTTGGGATGCCTTTTTACATCTGGGTTCTTTTTTAGCCATTTTATTATATTTTTGGAAAGACTTTAAAAAAATTTTTCAATATAAGTGGCTTATAGGAGTAGCTATTATTCCGGGAGGAATTGCAGGACTAACCTTAGAATCTTTGATTGAAGATTATTTTAGAACTCCTCTATTTGTGGGATTTAATCTTATTTTAATGAGTATTCCTATGGTAATGGGAGAAAAATTAGGTTCTAAATCCTTAACTATAGGAGAGCTCAATTTAAAGAAAGCCCTTTTTATTGGTTTAGCTCAAGCTTTGGCTCTTTTTCCAGGAACCTCTCGAAGTGGGATTACTATTTCTGCTGGTCTTTTGGTGGGACTTAAAAGAGAGGAAGCTGCTAAGTTTTCCTTCTTGGCTGGAGCTCCCCTTATTCTGGGAGCAGGATTATACAAGGCTCTGGAACTTATTAAAAATCCCTCCTTCCCCTTAGGTCTGGCTGGAATAGGATTTTTTTCAGCTCTACTTTCAAGCTTCTTAGCTATAGCCTTCTTAATTCCCTTTCTAAAAAAGTATTCTCTTTATCCCTTCGTTTTTTATAGAGTAATTTTGGCTATTCTAATTCTCAGTTTTTTAATTTCTTTATAAAAAATTTTTTATAAAGAGACCTTTGCAAAATTCAATTGCTTAAAGAAGATTTTAAGATAGAATTACAGAAAAACAAGGAGGTTTCGCAAGTGTTAGGGCTTGGTGAAAGAAAGGAGGTGCCAGCTCCTTCAACTATAGGTAGATTTCGTAAATCGCTGGCGGAAAGGGAGCAAGGCAAAATAGGTAGGGCTTATAGTAAATGAGATGCCTTTATTTTGTTTTTGACAAGAGGGCAGTTTTTAGTTATAACCTGTTTATGAGGTATTGGCATATAAGGAGAAGGATTAAGGGGTTTGAGATGATGGTGTAGGGGTTAAATTGGGGGACAGATAGGATGTAGCCAAGAGAGAGGCTTAGGAAGTTGAATTAGACCTAATTTTTAAAAAAGCTCTTTATAAAATAAATTTGGAGAATTCACATGGAAGAAAAACTCTTAGAAAATTTAGAATTAGAAGCAGAAGAAATTATTATCAGAGGAAAGGAATTAAAAATTTTTAAACCTAAAAGGCTTGAAGATGTTTTTCAAGGAGATCCCTTTTTTGAAGTAGAAAAGTTTCCCTTTTGGTTTAAGATATGGGAAGGAAGTATAATTTTAGCTGACTATTTAGCTACCTTAAAGCCTCCTAAAAAGATTTTAGAATTGGGAGCAGGATTGGGAGTTCCAAGTTTGGTGGCCTCAAGTTTTGGGCATGAAGTAATAGCTTCTGATTATGAACTTCTTCCTCTAAAGTTAATAGAACTTTCTGCTAAAGCTAATACTCTAAAAGTTAAAACTATGGTTTTGGATTGGAAACAACCTCAACTTTATGAAAAGTTTGACTTAATAGTAGGAGCTGAAGTAATTTTTAAAACAAGTCTTTTTGAGCCTCTTTTAGAACTTTTTATAAAATTCCTTAACGAAAAAGGAGAAATTATTTTAGCTCATTCCTCTGAAAGAAAAAGAATTTTAATCCCCTTTTTGTATAAGGCTCAACAATTTTTTGAAGTTTTAACCAGTATAAGAAAACTAAAAACTGAAGATGAAGTGATAGAAATAGTATTAAACAAACTTCTCCCCAAGAAGGACTTAATTTTTAAAACTTGAAGGTAAGAGTTCTTTTAGATCTACTTAAAATAGAGCTTTCAAAGATAGAACCTCCTGAATATGCTAATTGGGAAGCCCTTTTGATTATTTCTCATTTTTTAAACCTACCTCCTCTTAAAGTTTATCTTTATAAAGAAGAGTTTTTAGAAAGGGATTTAGTTGAAAAAATTTGGTCTGTTTTAGAGGAAAGAAAGACAGGAAAACCTTTACCTTACCTTTTAGGAATAGTTTATTTTTTTGGCAGACCTTTCTATATAGAGGAAGGAGTTCTTATTCCTCGGGCAGAAACAGAGATTCTTATTTCTTCGTTTTTAGAATTCAATATTCGAGAAGGACCTATTTTAGAGCTGGGAACTGGTTCAGGAGTAATCGGTATTACTCTTCTTTTAGAAAATCCTCGTTTAAAAATTTTGGGTGTGGAAATAAGTTCTAAAGCTATAAAACTAACCCAAAGGAATGCTCAATTTCATAAAGTTGAAAAGCGACTTTTTTTAATAAAAGGAGACTGGTTTTCTCCTTTAAAAGAAGGTGAGTTATTTTCTGCTATAATCTCTAATCCTCCCTATCTTTCAGAAAAAGAATGGGAGACTTTAGATCTTAGTGTAAAAAATTTTGAACCCAAAGAGGCTTTAGTTGCAGGAAAGGAAGGGACAGAATATCAAGAGGAATTACTTAGGAAAGCCCCTCTTTTTCTAAAAAAAGATGGTTTCTTATTTTTTGAAATGGGATATAATCAAGACCAAAGGATTGAGTTTTTACTTAAGAAATACCGTTGGAACTTTAAATTTTATCAAGATTTAAGAGGCTACCAGAGGGTGGTTGTGGCATGGAAAACATAAAGAGATATTTAATCCGGGGAGGTAAACCTTTAAAGGGTGAAGTAAGAGTTTCAGGAGCTAAAAATGCCTCTTTACCAGCTATCTCTGCTACCCTTCTTGCTAAAGGCCTTTATAAACTGAAAAATGTTCCAAAAGTTAGAGATGTTTTTGTAATGTTAAATATTTTAGAATACCTGGGAGCTAAATGGGCTTTTGATAAGGAAACTTTGAAGATAGATACCTCTACTATTTCCAAAACCGAAATCCCCTATGAACTTGCTCATCAAATGAGAGCTTCTATTCTATTTTTAGGAGCTTTAGCAGGAGGATTGGGAGAGGGTAGGGTTCCTTTACCTGGAGGATGTGCTATTGGTAAAAGACCTGTGGATTTCCATCTTAAAGGACTTTCTTTATTAGGAGCTGAAGTTAGTCTGGATCACGGTGACCTGGTAATTAAGGCTAAAAAACTTAGAGGCACTACTATTATTTTAGATTTTCCTTCTGTTACTACCACTGAAAATTTACTTATGGCTTCTGTTTTATCAGAGGGAGAAACTATTATAAAAAATGCAGCTAAGGAACCAGAAGTAGTTTTTTTAGGAGAAATGCTTAAAAAAATGGGAGCAGAAATTAAAGGTTTAGGGGAAGATACCATTTACGTAAAGGGTAAAAAAAAGCTTAAACCTGTTGAGATGGAAGTTATCCCTGATAGGATAGAAGCTGGAACCTTTATAGTTATTCCAGGACTTTTTGAAGAAGGAGAGATAATCGTAAAAAATATCCCTTTTCACTACTTAGAAACTCCTCTTCAAAAGTTAACCGAAATAGGACTTAGGGTAGAAAGGATAGATAAGGAAGTCTTAAAAGTAAAAAAGAAAGGAAGTTTGAAAAACACTCAAATTTTTACCTCCCCTTTTCCAGGATTTCCTACCGATCTTCAACCTCAATTTGCAGTGCTTTTAACTCAAGCTCAGGGAATTTCGGTTATTAATGAAACCCTTTTTGAAAACCGTTTTTTATATGTTTTTGAATTAAATAGGATGGGTGCAGAGATTAAGGTAGAAAATCGCACTGCTATTATAAAAGGTCCGACCCCTCTTGAAGGTTCTCCTGTTAGGGCTACAGATTTAAGAGCAGGGGCTGCTTTAGTTTTAGCAGGACTTTGTGCTAAAAATACCACCACGGTATATAATGTAGAGTTAATAGAAAGGGGATATGAAAATTTAATAGAAAAACTTAAAAACTTAGGAGCTGAAATTGTTTTGGAAACAGGAGGATGAAAGTAATAAACTTAAGAGAAATATTAAACCAGGAACCTGCTATAAATTTGTTTCATTTAGCTTTAAAAAAGGAGAGACTTTCCCAGGCCTATCTTTTAACAGGACCAGAAGGAGTAGGAAAGGAAACCACGGCCTGGGCTCTTTTATTTCATCTCTTCTGTGAGAAAAATTTTGAAAATCCCTGTGGAAATTGCAAAGCCTGTAAAAAACTTTTAAAAGATTCCCATCCTGATCTTTTGAAGGTGTATCCTGAAAAAAAAGAAATCACTATTGAACAAATAAGAAATATCCAGAATTTTCTGAAATACCGTCCCTTAGAAGGAAAATATAGGATTGTATTAATTAAACCTGCGGAAAAAATGAATTTACAAGCTGCCAACGCTTTGCTTAAATCCTTAGAAGAACCTCCTTCTTATATAATCTTCCTTCTTATTACAGAAAATTTTACCCAACTTTTACCTACGATTATTTCCCGTTCTCAAATAGTTCGTTTTAGAACCCTTCCTTCAGAAGTGATTAAAAATTTTTTAATAAAAAAATTTTCCTATGAAGAAGTCATAGCTGAAACTTTGGCTAAAATTTCTCAAGGAAGTTTAGGAAGAGCTATAGAAATTATGGAAAAAGGGTTAATAGAAGAATTACATACCTTCGTAAAAGCAGGTTTTTCCTCAAGTTATATTTTAAAATTTAAAGTAGCAGAAAGATTTTCTAATCTTGAACCTAGAAGCTGGGATTTGTTTTTTTATCTTTTATCCCTTTGGATTTGGAAGTCCTATCTTAAAAAAAGATATGGATTGTCTTATCCTTCTGCCTTTCCTCAAGAAAATTTCCAGAAAGATCCCTTTTTAGCTTTAAAGATAATTTTTGAGGCTAAAAGTGCCTTAGAACACTATGCCAATCCAGAAATAGTATTTTATTGGTTATTGACTAAAATCTTCAATCTGGAAGCTTAACCCAAGGATTTAGGAGATTATCAGGATCAAAGATTTTTTTAATTTTTTTCATAATTTCTATTTGTAAGGAACTTAATTCCCAATTAATATAGGTTCGCTTGGTATATCCTAGGCCATGTTCTCCTGAAATAGTTCCTGAAAGTTCTAAAACCTTTTTTAAAATTTTTTCTCTTACTTCCTTAGCTATTTCTTTCTTTTCTTCTTCAAAAAGAAGATTTACATGAAAGTTTCCATCTCCTGCATGGCCAAAGCAAACTATAGGAAGCTTGCTTTCTTTTTCTAATTTTCTAATTTCAGTAAGGAAGACTTTCATAAATTTTCTGGGAACTACCACATCGTCAGCTATTTTTAAACTTCCTAAAACTTTTAAAGCAGGTGCAAGAGTCCTTCTTATTTCCCACAAACTTTCTATTTCTTCCTCTTTTTCAGCCTTTATCACCCGAATTCCCTTTTCAAAATAAAACCTTTCTATCTTAGGAACTAAGTCTTTAATTTCAAGATGGGTTCCATCAAATTCTACAAAAAATAAGGCTTTAGTAAGAGAATCTAATGGAAGAAGCTCCTTAACTTTTTGAATTTGAACTAAAGCTTTAAGACTTGTTTTGTCTACAAATTCACTGCTGGCGGGAGTTAATCCCCTCTTTAACATTTGAGAAAGAAGTTCCAAAGGTTCTTCCTCTAAAGAGTGGAAAGAGAGAAAAAGAACCCTTTTTTCAGGAAGGGGTAAAACTTTTAGAAATATTTCAGTAAAAACTCCCAGGGTTCCTTCAGAACCAATGAAAATGGGGGTTAAGTTGTAGGGAACCACTCCTTTTAAAGTAGTTGGTCCAGTTTTTAAGATTTCTCCTCCTGGTAAAACTACTTCTAAAGCTAAAACATAATCTTTGGTGGTTCCATATTTTAAGCCTCTTGGACCTCCTGCACCTGTGGCTACATTACCACCGATGGTTGAAAAGTTCATACTGGCAGGATCTGGAGGATAAAAAAGTCTAAATTTTTTTAAATAAGACTTAAGTTCTCCATTGATAACCCCTGGCTCAACTCTAACCACCCTTTCTTCCTCATCAAGTTCTAAAATACGGTTCATTTTAGAAAGGCAAAGGATAATTCCTGCGCTGTGAGCTAAAGCACTTCCCGTAGTAGAAGTCCCACTTCCCCTCGGAGTAAGAGGAATTTGATGTTTTTTTATCCACTTTAAAACTTCCACCACTTCCTCTTTTTTTTCCGGTAAAATTACAGCTAAAGGCTTCCTTATTAAAGAAGAAGCATCATAGGAATAGGAAAGAAGTTCTTCCTCCTCTAACAGGACCTTTTCCTTTCCTAAGATTTCTTGAAGTTTTTCAAGAATTTTGAACTTCCCTTTCTTCAGAAATTTCATTTTTAATTTCTTTGATCAAAAATTCTAACTTTAATTTAATTTCACTACTTTGAGAAAGCTTTTTTTCTAAAGCCTTTAGACTGTAAATAATGGTAGAGTGTTCTTTTTTTAAAAGATTTCCTATTTCCTTTACAGACTTTTTGGCTAATTTTTTTAAACAATAGATTATCACCTGTCTGTAAAGAGTGAGATTCTTTTTTCTGGAAGAAGACAGGAGGTCTTCCCTACTTACTCCCCAAAATCTGCAAGCTGTATCTATGATAATTTCAACCTTTGGATCTTCCTCTTTAGAAATTCCCATCTCAGTGACTAATTCTTTAGCTAATTCAAGAGAAATAGGTTCTTTACAAAGAGAAGCTCTGGCGATTAATCCTAAAACGGCACTTTCTAATTGTCTTACATCGCCTCTTAAACTGCGAGCTAAAAACTCTACTACTTCATAGGGAAAAGTATAGCCCAGTTTTTTGGCCTTATGTCGCAAGATTTTCTTTCGGGTTTGAAAATCGGGATTTCCTAATTTAATAATAAGTCCGCAAGAAAGACGGGATTTTAAACTGGAGTCCATCTTAGGAAGTTCTTGAGGAAGTTTTAAAGAGGTAAAAATTACCGTCTTACCACTATCTATAAAATAATCTAACAAAAGGGCCAATTCATTTTGGGTATATTCCTTACCTGAAAAAAAGTGAATCCCTTCTAAAAGTAGCACCTCACAATGTTCTCTTATTTTTTCTTTAAAACTCTCTATCATACCAGATCTAAGATATTTTATCATGTAGTTTAAGAAATCTTGAGCCGTTAGATAATAAACCTTAGAAAAGCCCCTTTCTAATAATTTATTTCCCACAGCTTGAGTTAAGTGAGTTTTTCCTAAACCAAAATTTCCGTAAAGATAAATGAGATACCCCTTAGGCACTTCTTCGGCTATCTGATAACACACATTATAAGCTAATTCATTACACTTGCCGGTAACAAATTCCTCAAAAGTATATTTAGGAGCTAATTTTCTTCCTATAAGAGAAATAGGATTATAGGGTATATAAAGTTGTTCTGCTCTTTTATCAATTTTATCACCTTCTTGAACTAAGAATTCATAACCGTCTAAGTTGAAACCTTTTAAAGCTATATTTATAACTTCGGAATAATTTTCTTTGATCCAAATTTTAGAAAAATCATTAGGAACCTCTAAAATTAGTTTTTTCCCAACTATTTTTCCCTTTAGAGGTTCAAACCAGACCTTAAAAATATTCTCCGAAACCAGTTCCCTTATTTTTCCTTTTATTCTTTCCCAATTAAGTTCACCTTTTCCTTTTCTCATTAAAATAAAACTTACCCCTAAAAATTTAAAATAGCAAATAAGAAAAAGGAAACTTCTTTCCAGTTTTAGATTTGGGTTTTCAAATTTTAAAATCCACAACAAATGAAGGACTTAATTTAAAGGGTTTTATTTAAGTTTGAATAGACTTAAGGATTTAAATAAAGGTTTTTCTAATATTTAAGGTTTATCTTTTTATGGTTTTTTCTTTTTTTAATTTTTTAATCTTTTTCTTTAATTTTCAATTCTTTTTATTTTAATCGTCAAAAGAAGGACTTAGGATCATTCACCAAAGTCCTTATCTTTTGTAACAGGCTATAAGATGATAGGAAGCTACTTTTTTTAAATCTGGAGAGCCTTTAAGACAATCTTTTTCTCTTTCAGGACAGCGGCTAAAAAATTCGCATCCTTGGGGTCTTAAAAAGGGACTGGGTATTTCTTCTTGAGTCTTAACCTTTACTTTTTGATTATTCTTTGAAATAAACTCAGGACGAGAATTAAAAAGTAAAAGAGTATAGGGATGGTGAAAAACCTTTTGAAAAAAGTCCTTTTTAAAGACTTCAACCACCTTTCCCAAATACATTACTACCATAAGATCTGCCAGGTATAAAGCTATGGAGGTAGAGTGGGTAATAAGAAGATAACTTAAATTGAGGGACTCCTTAAGATTTTTAAGTAAATTTAAAATTTGAGCTTGAATGGTAACATCTAAAGCAGAGGTAGGTTCATCAAGAACTATAAGAGAGGGAGTTAAAATCAGAGTTCTTGCAAGAGCTACTCTTTGTCTTTGACCCCCACTTAGGGAATGGGGATATTTTTCTAAGATTTCACTCCCCAAGCCTACCTTCTCTAAAACTTCTTCTACTTTAGCTAAAGCTTTTTGGTAATCTGAAGAAAAATTCAAAAGATAGGGCTCAATTAAAAGTTCCTTTACCTTGTATCTCGGATTTAAGGAAGAGTAGGGATCTTGAAAAACGGCTTGAATCTTGGGCCTTAGATTTTTATATTCCTTAGAATTTAATCTTTTTAAATTTTGTCCAAACCAAAAAACTTCACCCTTATCGGGTTTTTCTAAATCTAAGATAATTTTTCCCAGGGTAGTTTTACCACATCCACTTTCTCCTAAAAGACAAACTACTTCGCCCTTTTTAATTTTAAGGCTAACCTTTAAAAGGGCATAAAAAGAGGTTTTTTTAAACCAAACCTTTCTTATAGGATAACTTTTCCAAACTTCCCTAACTTCAACTATGACCTTATCTTTAGACTCTTCACACATATTTCCAACAACGCACTCTATGAAAAGAATTAATTTGTAAAAGTTCGGGATGTTCTTTATGACCCTCTTTACAATCTAAGAAACACCTTTCCCCATATCTACATCCCTTAGGTTTATTTAATAAATTTACTGGAAGAGTTTTAAGAGGAACCTCTACTTTTTCGAAAATAGAAATGAGAGTTTGAGTATAGGGATGAAGGGGATTTTGGAAGAGAACCTCTGTAGGTGCTATTTCTACAATCTCTCCAGCATAAAATACGGCAATTTGATCTGCCAAATATCTAACAAGTGCTAAGTCATGGGTTATGAAAATTAAAGTAAGTTGCCTTTCTTCTTTTAAAATTTTTAAAAGTTCTAAAATTTGAATTTGAAGCGTAGGATCTAAAGCAGTAGTGGGTTCATCAGCTATGAGAATTTCAGGATTTCCCGCTAAAGCCATAGCAATCATAGCTCTTTGTCTTAATCCTCCAGAAAGTTCATGGGGATAACTTCGGGCTCTAATCTTGGGTTCTGCTATTCCTACTTCAGATAAAAGTTGGTAGATTCTTTCTCTCCGTTCCTTTTTAGAAAAATTAAAATGAACTTTGAGAACCTCCTCTACTTGTTCTTCAATAGTAAGCACAGGATTTAGGGCCGTTAAGGGATCTTGTAAAATAATTGCTATCCTTTTTCCTCTGATTTTATAAAGTTCCCTTTCTGGGATTTCAAAAAGAGAAAGTCCGTCTAGAAAAATATTTCCTTGGTAAGGGATAATTCCTGGAGGAAAAAGCCTAAGCAAAGAAAGCCCAGTTAAAGACTTTCCACAACCACTTTCTCCAACAATTCCTAAGGTTTGACCCTTTTTCAAACTGAAACTAACTTTTTCAACTAAAGGAAGATAAGCACCTTTAAGACCTAGGGTTAAGTCTTTTACTTCTAAAAAATTCATTAATTTAAGATATAGGCTTTATAGGTCAAATATCCTATTTGACCGAAGTTTAACTTCCTCAACCTCCGCTACAGTTTCTCATTTCTGCCGAGAAAATTTCAAAGGGAGTTGCTGGACGATGGGAAAGAATTTCTATTTTTAATTTTACTCTTTTTCCTGCTCCAGGATGGTTAAAATCAACCTTAACCTTATCTCCACTAATTTCTAAGATTTTAAAGCGAAGTTTAGAACCATAGGGATTTAAAACTTCCTCGTGCCACTTTCCAGGTTTTAAGGTTTCTACTTCTTTGAAAAGGGAAAGCTCCATCTCTTTAACCAAGTAGGGTAGGTGAGGACCAAAGGCACTTTCAGGAGGAAGGACTACCTCAACCCTATCCCCTGTTTTTTTTCCCTTAAGAACCCTTTCTACTTCCTCAGGAATAGAATCTCTTCCCAAAATAAATTCTGTTTCATGAACTTTTTCAAACCAGGGAGGTTCCTCTTCATTCTCTATTTCCATTTCATACCTAATTTTTACTTTGTAGTCAAAATCAATTAAATCCATAGTTTTTCCTCCTCCTAAAATTTTTATTAGTTTACTTAATAAATTAATTATTGTGAAGCAAAAATTCAAGTAGTGCCATGTGAAGCCACATTTTATTTTCTGACTGATCCCAAACTACAGATTGTTCTCCTTCCAAAACTTCCTCTGTAATTTCTTCACCTCTATGAGCAGGAAGACAATGTAAAACTATAGCAGAAGGGGAAGCTAAGGAAAGAATTTCTCTATTTACTTGAAAATCTTTGAAAACCCTTTTTCTTTCCTCATTTTCTTCTTCAAAACCCATACTGGTCCAAACATCTGTATTAATAACTTCAGAACCTTTAATAGCTTCCTTAGGATAATTAAAAATCTCTATCTGAGCTTTATACTCTTCATAAGCCATTTTTAGAAGTTCACTATCTGGTTCATACCCCTTGGGACATACTAAGATTAACTTAAATCCTAAAAGGGCACTGGCTTCAACCCAAGATTGAGCTACATTATTTCCATCTCCAATCCAGACTATTTTATCTTTATAAAGATCTTTTCCTTTCTCAATTACAGTCATAATATCAGAAAGTACTTGACAGGGATGAAATTTATTAGAAAGACCGTTTATCACTGGAATAGTTGAATATTTAGCAAACTCTTCAATGGTCTCTTGGGCATAGGTTCTTAAAACTACAGCATCTACATATCTTGAAAGTACCTTAGCTGTGTCTTTTATAGGTTCTCCACGAGCTAATTGTAGGTCCTTAGTTGAAAGAAAAATATTGCTTCCTCCTAATTTTATCATAGCTGCTTCAAAGGAGATTCTGGTTCGAGTAGAGGGTTTCTCAAAGATTAAAGCTAAAATCTTTCCTTCCAAACTTTTTTCCCATCTTCTACTTTTTTTTATCTGTAAGGCCCTTTCTATTAGAAAAAGAATCTCCTCCTTTCTTAAATCCCAGATTCTGGTTACATCTCTCTTTTTCATAAAACTTCCTCCTACAAAGTCTTAGGATTTTAATTTTTTTCTATTTTTTAAAATTGTAAAGTCTATTTAAAAATTTCCAAAAAATTTTTAAAAAATTTTCTTTAGAAATTTTAAAATCATCCGATATTATATAAAAGAGAAATTATGAAAGTAGATAACCCCTTAGGTTCAAAAATAAATATAGAAGAGTTAATTAAAGGTTATACCAAAGAATCCCAGAATCTTTCTCTAAGAAAGCTTAAATCTTTCACCAAAACTCAAGCTAAGATTTCCAATCTTTCTAAAAGAAATCCCCTTGAAAAAGATCTTTTCCAAGGGGAGATCTTAGATATAATAAAAGAAATTGACAGAAAGTTAAGCCTATTAAATAAGGGATTAAAGATAGAAATAGATGAAGAGTTAAAGATTCCCGTTTTTAAGATTATAGATCTTGAAACTAAGGAAGTTTTAAGACAAATTCCCTGGGAAGAACTTTTAAAATTGAGAAAAATTTTGAAAAACTTAAGTGAAAAGGAGTTAAAAAATAGGGAATTTTTGAAAGGACTTTTCTTAGAGAAGGAGGTTTAAGTAAAAGATGTCTGAGCTTTATTTTAGTAATATTACAGGCCTTTTAGATGTAGATACAATAGTTAATAGCCTTCTTAAAAGTAAAAAACTTTCTTTTCAAAAACTTGCTCAGAAAAAGGCTCTTTATCAAGCTAATGCAAGTTCTATAAATAATCTATTAGGAGCCTTAAGGGAAGCCCAAAGTAGTTTAGATTCTATAACTCTTAAAAATCTCTCCTTTAGAAAAAGAGCTGAAGTTTCAGACCCCTCTATTCTTAGTGCTTCAGTTTCTGAAAAAACTCCTGAGATAAGCCTAAAGGTAAAGGTTCTTCAAATTTCTCAAGAGGAAATTAGGATTTCAACCTCGGGAGTTTCTAATTTAGATGAAATTTTAAGTTCAGGAAGTTTTACCCTTAAATACTGGACTTCAGATTCTAATTACACAAGCTATAGTTTAGATTTTTCAGGTGGAACTTTAGAAAATTTAGTAGATACTATTAACAAGTCTCAGGACCAAGTTTTAGCCAGTATATTTTTTGATGGCACCCATTATAAACTAATGCTTACGGAAAAAAAACTATCTTCTTCTAATAAAGAAACTTCAGAAGGTTCTGCAGTTATAGAAGTAGAGGGCAATTTTCCCTTGGGAACTTTGGAAACCCTTCAAAAAGCTCAAAATGCTAAGATTCAATTAGGTTTTAGTTCCTCTCCCATCTTTAGTCCTACCAATACTTTTGAAAACATAATTCCTGGTCTAAACTTAACCGTTCATAAAATTGGAGAAACCTCAATAGGTATAAAGGAGGATTATTCTCCTATAAATTCTGTCTTAAGTGAAATAGTAAATAAAATAAATGGAGTTATAGAATTGGTTAACTCCCTTTCTGAAAAGGGAAGTCCCTTTCAGGGAAATTCAACTATTACTCAAATAAAGGTTCAAATTTTTAATTTATTTCAACCTCTTATTAAATTGGGAATTCTTAATATTTCTGAAAAAGGTAAATATTTCGTAAATACGGAAAATCTTAATTCGGTTTTAGAAAGTAACTTAGAACACTTTCAAAACACTATGTTTCAGGTAAAGGAAAACTTTGCCAAAGGTTTAGATAACTTGATTAAAACCTTTGAAGTTTATAAGAATACCCAAACCCTTAGGATTAGATTTTTAGAAGAAAAAATAAGTAATTTAAATGAAGCTTTAAGTAAAGAAGAAAAAAAGCTTAGACTAAAATTTTCTCAGATTGAAGCCCTTATGTATGAAAATGAACAATTAAGAGGAAGATTGGAAAGTTTTGCAGTTTCTCTGACAGAAGCTAATAAAAAATAATTTTTAAAGGGGTGGTAAAAATGTATAAGTTTACCCAAAGTTACCTACAAAATCAAGTTAATCAAGCTTCTCCTTTAGATTTAATTTTAATGCTTTATAATAAAGCTATAGGATGTCTTAGACTTTCTAAAAAGTCTATAGAAGAGGGTATAGAGAAGCCTGAAAACTTGAAGAAAAAGGTAGAAAACTTAGATAAAACCTTAGACATACTTATTTACTTAAAAAGTTGTTTAAACTTTGAACAGGGTGGAGAAATTGCTAAGAACTTAAATGAAATCTATACTGTTTTAATTGAGGAACTTTTTAAAATTAAAGTGAATAACGATATAGAAGTGTTAGAAAAGAGCATAGAAACCTTAGAAACCTTAAAAAAAGCCTGGGAAGACCTAAAGAGGAATTAATTACTCTTGAGTTTAAAGGAAAAACTTTGGAAAATTGAAATAGCTATAAAAGAGGAAAATTTTTCTCAAGCTTTAATTTTATATAAAGAAATAAGTGAAAATTGGAAAATTTATGAAAAATCTTTAAAACAAAATCCAGAAGATTTAGAAAAAATTTTCAAATTAATAACCTATATAGACAAACTTTTAGAAGAAAAGAAAAAACATTTAAAGGCTCAGGATAATCTTTTAAAGGTGAGAAAGAAATATACTCAATATTAGTTTCTTCGGTCTATAAAATAGTTACTTCCTGGCATTTGTTTAACATAGTTTTTGACTTCAGTAATTCTCACATTAATTTCTCCAATATGGTTAAATTTTCCTTTATAAACTGGAACTATGGCAATGGAAAGAGAGGGAAAGGGAAACTGTTGAAGATGACCCTTGCGGTTTTTACATAAAAAGTGTCCTCTTTCCCAGTCCTCTGATTCTATAAAATTAGGAAGGGTTAGATTAAATCTTTTAATAATTTCTTTAGAAATTTTTTCAGCCTTTTCTAAGGGGACGATAAAAACGAAGTCATCTCCACCGATGTGCCCTATAAAGTAGCTTTCCCTTTTTACTAATTCGTCTATAGTGCTTATTAAAATAAAACTTAAATTTTTGATAATTTCATCTCCTCTTGTAAAACCATAGTAATCGTTAAAGGCTTTAAAATTATCTAAGTCTACATAGGCTACAGCTAAGGGTTGTAAAGATTCCATAGCTAACTTAATAGCATTTTGAATAGAGGTGTTACCTGGAAGACCTGTTAAGGGATTATTATCAGAGATTCTTCGAATCCTGGCAAAGGCATATTTAATTCTTAAAAGAAGTTCTTCTGGAGTTTGAGAAATAGTAATAAAGTCATCTACAATCTGGGTTTTATCTATTAAAATTTTAGAATTCACCTGGTCTACCACCAAAATTATAGGAAGTTTTACCAAATTAAACCTTACTTTAAGTTCCTTTAGGAGGAGGTCTAAACTTTTAGGATCCTTAGGATAATAATAAATTACCAGGTCTGGAGGTGTAAAAAGAAGGGATTCAAAAAAAAAGGAAATATTGTAAAAAACTTTCACTTTAAAAAATTTTTTAAGTTCTATAGTCCAAATTTTAAAAGGAATAGTTTTTCTTTTGAAAAAGGCAAAAATGGTTTTATCTTTTAATTTTTCATTATGGTACATAATTTTTTTAAAGTTCTTTTTGTAATTCTTGAGTAAAAAATTTAAGTTCGTATAGTTTAGGCTCTAAAGCTAAAAAAATATCTTTGAATTCTTCAGGAGAAATTTTTAAGATACTTAGGGATTTTGAATTTAGAGAGGGAACCTTTTGGTAGAGGGTTTCTCCATAGCCTCTGGCATGAATTAATACATCTGCCAAGTGAACCACTGTAGCTTCCCTTTTAAATTCCTTAGCCTTTTCTAATTCGTGATGGGCTAAGACAGTTTCTATAAGTCTTTCAGGTAAATTCCACTGTCTCAATAAAAAAGCTCCTAAATCAGAATGATTAAGTCCTAAGATTTCTTCTTCAGCTTTTAAGGGATCTACTCCCCTTTTAACTAAGTTTCTTATTTCTTCATATTCTTCCTTAAAACTTACTTTTTGAATAACTCTTCCAAGGTCATGTAGAAGTCCAGCTGTAGCAATTTCTTGAGGTTCCTTCAAAGAAATCCTTTCAGCTAAAATTTTAGAACAAGCTGCTACTCCAATAGAATGTTCCCACAGACCTACATCTTCTCGATGAATAATTTCAAAAATGGAAGAGGTCATAATAAGAATTCTAATCACGTTTATTCCCAAGAGAAAAATAGCACTTTGAACGGTGCTTATTCTTTTAGGAAAACCGTAAAAGGCTGAATTGGCTATTCTTAAAAGTTTACTGGTTATAACCTGATCCTTTTCAATAACTTCAGCAATTTGATTTAAAGAAACCTTTTCATCTTCTATCATATGACTTAACTTTTGCACAATGGGTGGTAAAGTGGGAAGCCCCTCAAGTTTTTTTAACTTCTTTCTAACTTCCTTTCTTTTTTCAGAAATCATTTGTTCTCTTAAAAAATTTTTTTTAATACAACACGGAGTTTAAAAAAGTTCTTATCTCCACCGTAAAAAGGTCCATCTTGCGGAAAATTTCTTTAATTTCTGAAAAATTTAAGGAAAGAAGAGAAAAAATTTCTGAATCTACCTTATCTCTTTTAAAAAGAAGATCCTCTCCTATACCTTTTGCCCAGACCAAGAGGTCTGCTAAGTATAAAATAGCACTTTCTTTAAGATATCTTTTAGCTTTTTTAAGGTCGTGATGGGCTAAAATAGGTTCAACCAATTTAGCTGGAAAATTCCAACTTTCCATTAAATAGGCTCCCAGTTCACTATGATTAAATTTAAAAAACTCTTCCTCAATTTTTATTAAACTTTTTCCTTCTTTAATTTTTTCTCTTATTTTTTCAAATTCTTCGGGAAAACTTAATTTTTCAACTATAAGGCCTATGTCATGAACCAAACCAAGGGTATAAAAGGTGGAAGAATCTTCAAAGTTTAATTTTTTAGCTAAAAGTTGGGAAACCATACCTACACCTACTAAGTGTTCCCAAATTAAAAAATCGTCCTTAGAAGACAATTCCAAGAAATTATTAACTATTAAAAGTATTTTTACTATATTTACTCCTAAGAAATTTAAGGCTGTTTTTACACTGGTTATTCTTTTAGGAAAGCCATAAAAAGGAGAATTGGCTAGCTTTAAAAACTTGGTAGTTAAGGAAGGGTCCTTTTCTATTAGTTTGGCTATTTCTGATATTCCAGTCTTTTCATCTTCAATTAGAAATTCAATTTTCTGAAGAAGTTCTAAAATAACTGGAAGTTTTTCAGAAAATTTAAGTTTTTTAATTTTTTTTTCCATTTAAGGTTCTTGATATTTTTCTTTAAAAAACTCCTCTAAAATTTTTTTAATTTCTAAAAGGGTTGGATCTTTTATCCCTTCAAATCTTTTATTAAGGGCTTGTAGTTCTTCTTCCAAAGTTTTTTCCCAAGGAAGGTTAACTGGATGACCTTCTACGGTTACAAAATTTACTCCTAACTCATAAAAGCGTTTGATATGTTCTTCCGTAAGTTCTATTCCTTTACCGCAAAGAACCCTTCCATTGGCATCTACCACTTCCTCAAAGGTTTTCATTCCAGGTTTTATATAGGATAGAGGTAGTCTTTGCATCCCCATCCCCCCTAAATTACCTTATTTAAATTATATTCTATTATACCTTCAACTCCTAATTCTAAAAGGATAGGCACGAGATCTCTTACTTCTTTTTCAGAAATTACCACTTCTAAGGCATACCACCCCTTTTGGTAGAGTGTAGAAATGGTAGGAGCGGTTATGCTGGGAAGGATTTTCACCACCTCTTCTAAACTTCTTTCAGGAACATTCATCTTTAATCCCACCTTTTTATGAGCATTTAGAGCACCTTTTAGAAGAATAGCAATTTGATTAATTTTTCTTCTTTTCCATGGATCTTCCCAAGCATCTTTATTAGCTATAAGCTGGGGATAGGTGGTTAGAAGTTCGTAAATAATTTTTAAACCATGAGCCTTGATAGTACTTCCTGTTTCCGTTATTTCTACAATAGCATCACAAAGTCCTTGGACTACCTTAGCTTCAGTTGCTCCCCAAGAATAACTTACTTCTACAGGGATATTTCTTTCAGCTAAAAATTTTTTGGTATAGTTTACAAGCTCTGTGCTTATTTTTTTATTTCTCAGGTCTTCTAAGGTTTCTATTCCTGAGTCCTCTTTAACAGCTACTACCCACTTAGCAGGTCTTTTACTGGCTTTAGAGTAAATAAGGTCAGCAACGATTACTACTTCGGATTCGTTTTCCAAAATCCAGTCCTTACCAGTTATACCAGCATCTAAAATTCCCCTTTCCACATATTTGCTCATTTCTTGAGGTCTACAAATAACCAAGTTAAGTTCAGGGTCATCTACTTGAGGAAAGTAGCTTCTGTGGTGAACCTCTATACTCCATCCAGCTTTCTCAAAAAGTTCAATGGTAGCCTTTTCAAGGCTTCCCTTAGGTAGCCCAAAATTAAGAACCCTTTCCATAAACCTCCCCAGGCTTAAAAAGTTTTTTTTCTACAATCTCTAATTTTCCATTTTTAAGGGCTCTATAAAAGCAGGTAAAGTAACCTTCGTGACATACTGGTCCTTTAGGTTCCACTTGAAGAAGTAGAGTATCTTCATCACAGTCCACTAAAATTTCCTTTACTACTAAAAAATGTTGGGAAGTTTCTCCCTTTAACCAAATCCTTTTTTTTGTTCGGCTATAAAAATGAACTAAACCAGTTTCTAAGGTTTTTTCTAAGGCTTCCTGGTTCATAAAACCAAGCATCAAAACCTTACCTGTAGACGAATCTTGAATTATAGCTGGAATAAGTCCGTCTCCTTTTTCAAAATTAAGTTTCATTATTTAGTTTTCTTACCCAACTTTTAAGAAGTTCTTCAGGATTTCTACTTTTTACCAAATGGGTTCCTATTAAAACTCCCTTAAAACCTCTTTTTTTAATTTCTATTAGTTCTTTAACAGAACTATATCCACTTTCAGCGATTACAGGTATTTCCTTAGGAATTAAGGGAAAGATCTTAAGACTTTGAGAGGTATTTACTTCTAAGGTAGTTAAGTTTCGGTTATTAATTCCTATAACTTCAACTTCTAAGGACAAGACTTTTTCTAAGTCCTCCTCAGAGTGTATTTCAACTAAAGTAGCTACTCCTATTTTTTTACCATAATGAATAAGTTCTTGCAAGTCTTCCTTTTTTAAAATGCTACTTATTAAAAGAACTATGTCTGCTCCGAAAGCCTTAGCTTCTTCTATCTGAATGGGGTCTAAAACAAAATCTTTATATAAAAGGGGCAAATTAGTTTGGGTTCTTACCCCGGCTAAGTATTCAATGGAACCCATAAAAAAGTTTTCTTCAGTGATAACAGAAATAGCCTTAGCTCCTCCTTTTTCATAAGCTTGAGCTAAAAGCAAGGGGTTAAAATTGGAATTTAATTCTCCTTTAAGGGGACTTGCTCTTTTTACCTCAGCGATAATAACAAAGTTATTTTGTAAAAGATATTCCTTAAAATTAAAGGATGGGCGATTCCAAAAGGGTTTATAAAAAAGCCCTTTTTGTTTTCTTTTTAAAACATTATAATATTTCTCAATTAAAATTTTGTCTAAAAGAGGATTAAGTATTTTTTCTGACATAACCATATTTTAAAGTATAGAAAAATTTTTAAAAGATGGTATTATTAAAAAGCTTGAGAATTTAATGGAGGGGAGGTTTTTCTTAGATGAAAAGGACTTATCAACCCAGCAGAATTAAAAGAAAAAGAAGACACGGCTTTAGAGCTCGAATGAAAACCCGTTCTGGAAAAAGAATTTTAAAGAATAGAAGACGTAAAGGGCGCTGGCGCTTAAGTGCTTAGTTTTTGGTAATGAAAAAGGAAGGTCTTTCAAGAAAAGAAAGACTTACTAAAAATAAAGATTTTGAAAAAGTCTTTAAAGAAGGGAAAAAACTTTGGATAAACAATTTGTTTTTAATTATTTACAAACCTAATCCCTTAAATTATAGTAGAATAGGTATTGTAGTTTCCAAAAAACTTAGAAAAGCCACCCAAAGAAATAAAGTGAAAAGGTGGATAAGAGAATTTTATAGAAAAAATAAAGATTTATTTCCAACCAGTTGTGATATGATAATTATACCCCATCCCTTAGTGGTAAATTATAAAAATTATAAGGAATTTTATTTACACTTAAAAAAGTTTTTTCCTCTTTTTAAAAAGGGAAACCTTTTTTCATGCTGAAGGTTTGGATAATTAAACTTATTTCTTTATATCAAAAAATAATTTCTCCCTTTTTTAGTGTTTTTATGGGAGTGCACTGTAGGTTTTACCCTTCTTGCAGTGAATACACTAAGATAGCTCTTAAAAGGTTTGGCCTTCTAAAGGGTTTGTATTTGGGAATAAAGAGAATTTTAAAGTGTCACCCCTTTTCTTCCGGGGGATGGGATCCTGTTCCAGAAGGAAAAGCAAAAGAGAAATTTAGGAGATAGGTATTATGGACACCAGAACCATGTGGGCTATAATCCTTGCGGTAGCGGTAATGATAATCTTTCATTACCTTTATACGGAATACTTTTTCACCTATCCCCCTCCTAATGCTACTCAAACTACCCCAAGCACTCCAGATACCAAGTTATCAAAAGAAAAGGGAGTTCCTTATCAACCATCTTTAGTTGAAGAAGAAAGGGAAGCTAAGATTTTTAAAAACTGGGTCATAGAAACCGATAAATATAGGGCAGAATTAACCTCTGTAGGAGCAAGATTTAAGAGTTTTCAACTTAAGAATTATGTTAAAGATAAAAAAGAAAGGGCTTTCGTAGAACTTGTCTCAGTTCCCTCTGAAAGTTTACCTTTAGAAGTATACTTAGCTAAAAATCCTTCCTTAGCCATTTTAAATTTTGCTGGACCTAAAGAGAGCAACTTCCTTTTAAAAGAGGATTCTCAAGCCCTTACCTTCACTTCAGGTGTCCCAGAGCTTAAACTTGAAAAAACCTACATCTTTAAGAAAGACTCCTACTTTATAGACTTCATTTTAAAAATTCACAACCCAGCTCCTAACCCTTTAGAGGATCAACTTCTCATAAGAGGTGTTTTTTCCCCTTTTTCTGAAGGAAGTAGATATGTTTTTAGAGGCCCCTTTTATTATACCGATCACCTAAATGAAGTAGAAATAAAGGATAACCTAAAGGATTATGTAGGTCCTTTAAAATATTTAGGCTATCAAGATGTCTACTTTACTTTAACCCTTATTCCTGAAAAGGTAGAAATGGGGATAGAAAATGCTACCTACCGAGCAACTTTCCGAAAGATAAAGGAAGACACCCAAGAGTTTATTTTATGGATTCCCCTTAAGCTCCATTCTCAAGAAACCAAGGAACTTATTTTTAAAATTTATGCCGGTCCTAAAAAAACTGAGGAAATGGAAAAGGAGTATCCCCTTTTAAGTAAAGCTTTATACTTTGGTTTTTTTGATATCGTAGCCAAACCTCTTCTTTGGAGTTTAAAATTTTTTAATCAGTTTACCCATAATTATGGTTGGTCCATTCTTATTATAACTATCTTCTTAAGAATTCTTTTCTTTCCCCTTAACCATTTAAGCTTCCGAAGTATGAAGAAACTGCAAGAAATTCAGCCTATTATTCAGAAACTTAGAGAAAAATATAAGGGTGACCCTCAAACTTTAAATAAAGAACTTATGAATGTTTACAAAACTCACAAAGTAAATCCTTTCTCTGGTTGTCTACCTATTATTATTCAAATTCCTGTATTTTTTGCTTTTTATAAAGTTCTTCTTATGGCTATAGAGTTGAGACATGCTCCCTTTATTCTTTGGATTGACGACCTTAGTGCTCCAGAAAGACTTTACTTAGGAAGTTTAGTTATTCCCTATCTGGGAGGTATTCCGGTTCTTACCATTCTTATGGGACTTTCCATGTTTATTCAGCAAAAACTTACTCCTACTACCTTAGATCCGATTCAAAACAAAATTCTTCTTCTTATGCCTCTATTTTTTACGGTGCTTTTTGTAAACTTTCCCTCAGGTTTAGTTTTATATTGGTTTGCTAATAACCTTTTATCTATTGCTCAACAACTAATTACTCTTAAACTTTTTAAAAAATAACTTTGAGAGGTGAAAATCATGATGGAAAAGGAGTTAGAAGGAAAGAGTTTAGACCAAGTGGTGGAAGCAGCTTGCCAAGAATTTGGCTGTCTTCCAGAAGATTTGGAACTTGAAATTTTAGAGTATAGTTCTTCAGGAGGAGGTCTTTTAGGAATTTCTACTAAAAAAGTAAGAGCTAAGATTAGGGTCAAACCTGATAAGTTACTTACTGAAAGGGCTAATAAAGCTTTAAGTTTTCTAAAGGAACTTTTTTATTATGCGGAGTTGAAAATTGAAACCAAAACTAATCTGTTAAAAGACCAACTTCAAATTGAAATTTATCTCTTAGGAGAGGATGTGAAATTTCTCATCCAAAACGGAGCTGAACCCCTTTCTGCCTTAGAGTTTTTAACCAATAAGGTAGTAGCTAAAGCTTTAGGAGTAGGACCTAAAATTATCCTTAAACCTGAGGGAGTGAATATAGAAAAGGAAAAGAAGTTAGTTAATGCCGTAAAAAGGGCTTTAGAAAAGGTAAAAACTACTAAGGAACCACAAGTTATTAAGGTGGGAAGTCAAAGGGAACAGAGATTAGTTTTAAACTTAATTAAAGATGAGGAAAAGATAGGTTATGTAATAGAAGGGGAGGGAAGATCTAAAAAAGTGATTTTAAACTTTCAAGAGTAAATGGAGTTTTACTTTAAGGACACTATTGCAGCTATTGCTACACCCCTTGGTAGAGGAGCAATTGGTATAATTAAAATAAGCGGGGATCTATCCTTAGAAATTTTAAAAACCCTATTTAGACCTAACCAACCTATTTCAGAAATTAGACCCCGTTATCTTTACTATGGACACATTGTAGATCCTAAAACTGAGAAAGTGATAGATGAGGTTTTAGTGGCTTATATGAAAAAGCCCTATTCCTATACTCGGGAAGAGGTGGTGGAAATTTATGCTCATAGTGGAGCGGTGGTTTTGAAAAAAATTTTAGAGTTAGTTCTTCTTTCAGGAGCCCGTCTTGCTGAACCTGGAGAATTTACTCTTAGAGCCTTTCTAAATGGAAGAATCGACCTTTCTCAAGCAGAAGCGGTGGAAGAACTTATTTCTGCCAAAAGTGAATTAGCTTTAAACTTAGCTTTAAACAATCTTTTGGGAAAATTTTCCGAAAAGGTTCAGTTTTTAAGAAGTCAACTCTTAGAGGTTTTAGCTCAAGTTGAATCTGCTATAGACTTTCCAGAAGAAGATATAGAAATTATGAATCCTCCTGAGTTAATCCAAAAAATAGAAAGAGATATTCTACCCACTATAGAGTTTTTTATAGCTAACTATAAGCAGGGAAAAATTTATCGAGAAGGTATTAACTTGGTTATAGCAGGAAAACCCAATGTAGGAAAATCTTCTTTGATGAATGCCCTCTTAAGGGAAGAAAGAGCTATTGTAACTCCGATTCCAGGCACTACGAGAGATTTTTTAGAAGAACCTGCTCTGTTAAATGGTATACCCGTAAAACTTATTGATACTGCAGGTCTTAGAGAAACGGAGGATTTGGTTGAAAAAATAGGAGTTGAGCGGGCTAAAGAAAAACTTAAAGAGGCAGATTTAGTGCTTCTCTTAGTAGATGTGGGGTTTAAACCTACCTCTGAAGATTTAAAAATTTATGAGGAAGTAAAAAGTTATCCCCACTTGGTGGTTTTAAATAAAATAGACTTAGAACCCAACTATACTTCAGATTGGCAAGAATTTTTTAGGATAAAGGGAGAGGAATTTCTTGAAATCTCAGCTTTAAAAGGAACTAACTTAGAAAGGCTAACTCAAAGGATAGTAGAAAAAATTTTAGGAGAAGACGGGGTAGGCCAAGTGCCAGAGGTAGTTCCTAATCTAAGACAAAAAGTAGCTTTAGAAAAGGCTAAAGAATTTTTAGAAAATGCCATAGAAGAACTTAGAGGAAAGAATCCTTTACCAGAACTTATAGCCGTAGAATTAAGGGGAGCATTGTCAAGCCTTTCTGAAATTGTGGGAGAAGTAACGACGGAGGAGATTCTTACTCAAATTTTCTCTACCTTTTGTATTGGAAAGTAAGATTCCTTTTTGAGAAAGAATTAGGAGTTTTTGTAAATCACTTCGCAGTGAAGGGATTGATCTCTAAGATCGCACTTAGCTTGGTAAAGATTTACGCCTTCAAGTTCTCCGAAGACGGTGCAGTTTGAGACATGACCAGTTTCTTCACAGGTAACTGAACCGGTTATGTTAACCGTTAGGTTACCTACGGGAGTGGTTGCGTTTCTGCAATTAGGAAAGGAGGTAACATTTAGAGTAAGGTTAGAGACATCGGCTGCTCTCTCGCTCATACAGTAAGTAATAGCCTCATTAGCACAAGCCCTAACCATAGGTAAGGCGTAAGATGCTACCTTAGACTTTTGCTGATAACGGATATAGATAGGAATAGCTAAGGCTGAAAGAATAGAAATGATAGCCATAACTAAAATAAGTTCAAGAAGAGTAAAGCCTAAATTTCTTAGGTTTGAAAAAAGGTTTGAAAATCGATTCATTTAAATTAAAAAGGGGTCCCTTAAAAAAGGGACCCTAAAAAGGTAAAACTATGTTTATCTTCCTTCTACAGTGCATCTAAGTGATTCATTGGCAAAAAGACATCTTGCTTGATAATCATCAACACCGCTAAGATTTCCAGTAGCTATAGTAGGTGAACCTGAAATGCTACCATTAGCTGTACAACTAACCGATTGGGTTGTTATAGTAACTGGACCTCCAGCAGTATTAATAGTAACAGAAGACCCATTACAATTAGGTGTGTTTGTGGCGTTATAAGTTACACTTGAACCTGGATTTTCCACACACCAAGAAACAACATCCATAGCACAAGCTCTTACTGCTGGTAAGGCATAACTACTTACTTTGGACTTTCTCTGATACTTGAGATACTGGGGAATGGCAATGGAAGCTAAAATGGCAATAATGGCAATAACAATCATCAACTCAATTAAAGTAAATCCCTTACTTTTACTCATACCCAACCTCCTATGTTTTTTATAAAAAAAGCTTACTCTATTATCGTTGAAATGTCAATATAATTTTTTTATTATAAAAACTTTTAATAAACCTTTTAATATTTTTTATCGACACTTTAACTAAATTTTGAAATTAATTAAAACTTTGGCCTACCACTCAAAGCTTTGAGCAACGATGATGCCCTTTTCCTGAGCTAACTTTAAAGCACTTCTTTTAGCAAAATGGGTAACTATAAGTTTTACCACTTCCACTTCTCCCAATTCTTTTTTTACAGCCTCAACTTTCCTTTCAAGCTCCTTAAAGGTTCTTTCAAAGTCCTTCTTATTTTCCTCAAGCCTAAGTGTGGCCTCTCCTACTATGTAAACTTCCTTTCCGTTTCTCTTTCCACGAGCAAAAAAGTTGATCTCCTCCTCTTGAATCTCTGTTCTTACAAACCTTTCTAATATTTCAATCCCATGTTTTTCTTTTAAAAACCTTGGTAAATTTCTATAAGCTTCATTTTCAAAGGCATAGCTCATACTTCTTGAAAATCCCCCAAAGTCTTTTCTTAGCTTATCTAAGTCCTCTCTGGTTTTTCTTAAACCCTCTGCAAGCTTTCTTATCTCTTCTTCAGTTTTCGCCTGAGCTTGAGCTAAGGCTTCAACCTTTTCAGTAAGAACATTTAGTTTTTCTGTAAGAACCTCTACAGCTCTTTTAAGCTCTAAAAAATCCTCCTTCTTTACTACCTCCCCAAGATTCTTCTCTATGGTCTTTAAAATTTTAATGAAAGCCCTTCTTAAATCCGGTTCAAGCTTTTCTAATTCCTCAAAAAGCTCTATGGAAAAGATACCCATCTTCTCTCCGCTCTCAAGTATACTTGAGATCCAAAATAAAATATTTTTTCAAAATTTCAAGCCAATGTATGAGACCATAGGATTTGGGACTGAGTAGAATTTTTGACCTAATTTTCGCCATATCATCTTAACGGCAATTTACTACTCAATCCATAAGGCCCCCTCTCCACATTATACCACAACAAATACCTAATCATCTCCCTGTTAAACCCCCTCTATATCATACCCCAACTCCTCCCCCATATAGGTCTCTCAAATCCGCATCCAACCTCCTATTAAATCGCTCAAACATAACTATTCCCCTTCAGATTCCTCGGATAATTAAAATAGTGCATATAAGCTTCAAATACCTTATTATTCTCCCTATCCTCAATAAACACACCTTTCCTCATTCCCCTCTTTCCAAAATCTCTCCACAAAAGGCTTAAGCTTTTCCTTCCCTATTTCTGCTCTCTTCTGCTTTTAAACCTTCCTCTTTGGTGTTTTTGGTCTTAATGTCAACACCTTTAAACAGTGCTTTTAGATACTCCATAAGCTTCTTTAGTAGCTTGAGTGCTATAGAGAACTTCCTCTTTGGAAAAAGCTTCTTTAATAGAGTTTGAGTCTTTCAAGCATTTTTGTATCTTGAATAATATTTGAAGAGATGGTAAGGAATACATGGAGAGGCGCTCCTGGGATTGATTTTTTGATTTTTAATTTTACCATTTTCTTACATTCCAAATAAGAGGTAGAACTTATGCAGCAATTTAAAGTTACAGAATTTTAAAAAGGTTATCAATTTTAAAATAGATAGAGAGAAAGTATTTTTTTAAGGGTATCAAGGGTGAAAAAGTTGATCTAAGTGTGCGGGAGGCGGGATTTGAACCCGCACGGGGAAATCCCCACCGGATCCTAAGTCCGGAGCGTCTACCTTTCCGCCACTCCCGCAACGGAAAAAAGCCATTATTTAAAAATTATAAATTTAATTTTCTTTAACTTCAAGAGAAGTTATGAGTCCATATGATTGGAGACTGCATATCATTTTTTTATATATTCTTTGCCATACCATCTTAAAGGTGGCTTATTATTTAAGTCATGGGGCTCCTTATCTCCATATACCAATATCAAATCATCTATCAATTCCCTGTGTTAAAGGCCTTTAAATCTTTTAAAAACCCTTCCTACCTATACTTTATAAACTCCTCCTCCAAGGTCTTTTTTTAGCTTTTTACCTAATTTTCCCCTTTAAGATACTTTTTTAATTTAGTGCCATATTTATCTTGAAACTCTATGACCTTAAGCCTAAGGAAAACCTCCAAAAGTAAGGAGGTATATCTTTGACGGATAACTTAATTTGTATTATATTGGTAACCATCGGTATGGTGATTTTAATTTTAGGCGGTGCTAAAAGCGGGAAAAGCAAATTCGCTCTTGAATATGCAGAAAACCTTTCTTTTATTAAAAATTTTTATTACCTGGCTACAGCTCAAGCTTTAGATGAAGAGATGAAGGAGAAAATAGAGAAACATCAACGAGAAAGAAAGGAATTTTGGAAGTTAATCGAAGAACCTATAGAAATTAAGGAAAAATTAGAACTTTTAAATGAGTCTGGAAATTTAATTTTGATAGATTGTCTAACTTTGTGGATAACTAATCTTATGGAAAAAAATTTAGAAATAGAAATCAAATTTAGAGAATTTTTAGAGATTTTGGAATTTTTTTCAAAAAAGGAAGACCGTGGAGTTATTTGTGTAGGAAATGAGGTTGGTCTTGGTTTAGTTCCAGAAAATTTTTTAGGAAGAAAGTTTAGAGACTATGCAGGACTTCTTAATCAAAGGGTGGCAAATTTAGCCAAGGAGGTTTACTTTTTAGTAGCAGGTTGTCCTATAAAAATAAAACATGAAGCTTAAAATTCCTAAGCCTATTTCAGCAGGAATTATACTTTCTTATAAATGTTCCTCTCAGTGTAAGCATTGCCTATACTATTCTTCTCCTCTCTGGAAAGGAGACTGGATGGAAGAGGAATTATTAACTGAAACCTTGGAAATTCTATCTACCCTGGTAAAAAGGTCTTCTTTCTTGTCTTTTAACTACGGAGTTCACCTTTCAGGGGGTGAACCTTTTTTGAATTTTGAACTTCTTCTTAAAGCGGTAAAAATAGCTAAAAAGTTGAAAATTTCTCCCATCTTAGTGGAAACTAATGCAGTTTGGTGCTTAAGAGAAGATCTTAGCTTAGAAAAATTAAGAACTCTTAAAGAAGTAGGACTTGATGGAATTTTAATAAGTGTAAATCCCTTTCTTTTAGAGTATGTTCCCTTTAAAAGGACTAAACTTGCCATAGATTGTGCTTCTCGCATATTTTCTGAAGGAGTCTTAATCTATCAAGAAGTTTTTTATCACGAGTTTAAAAGGTTGAATATAGAAGAGACTCTTCCTCTTAAAAATTACTTAGAAAAGTCTGGTTATGGACTTTACTTTGCGGAACTCTTACCTATGGGAAGGGCATGTTATGAGCTTTCCTTTCTTTTTAAAAAATATCCTCCAGAGGTTTTTTTTGGAAAAAATTGTAAGGCTGAACTTTTGAGTCCTTACCATGTTCATGTAGATAATTATGGAAATTATCTAACGGGATTTTGCGCAGGATTATCCTTAGGACATATAACTGAGTTAAAATCTTTGGTAGAAGAGGGGATAAACTTAAAGAAAAAGCCCCTTTTAGACCTTCTTCTTCAAGATATCAAACTTTTTTATCAAATGGCTGTTAAGGAATTTGGATATCAACCTCCTGAGGAAGGCTTTATTTCTAAATGTCATCTTTGTTTGGATATAAGAAGATTTTTAGTCTCTAAGGGTGCTAATTTTCAAGAACTCGTTCCAAAAGAGTATTATCAAGTAAGTTAAGAATGTTTTGGTATCTTCCAAAGATTCAAACAGGGAAACGGGCAATTTTAGCCTTAGTTTGGTCAGAAGGAAAGTTTCTTCAAAAAAAATTAAACTGGAAAAGGACTTTAAAGTGGTTTAATTTTTACCTTAGTTATCATGAAAAAGCTTTGCTTTTAACACCTATTTTAGGAGCTCCGGCTTTAGCCTTAGCTTTAGAATTTCTTAAACAATTAGGTGTAGAAGAAGTTTTAGCTTTGGGGTGGGTTGGAACCATAACTTCAAGCTTAAAGATAGGCGAAATTTTTTTACCTACCAAGGCTTATCCTTTAGAAGGAACCAGTAAAATTTATCAAAAAGGTAAAAAATGCTTTTTTCCTGAAAAAGAACTTTTTAAGAGGATAGAAATTTTTTTGAAAGAAAAAAACTTAGAATTTAAAAAGGGTTCTCTTTTAAGTACAGATGCTCCCTGGTTTTTTGAAAGAAGTTTTCATTTTTTAAAGAAGTGGTTAAATAAAGTAGAAGGTATGGATATGGAAACTTCAGCCTTTTTTTCAGTTTGTCAAAGCTTAAATTTAAAGGGAGTGGCTATACACTTGGTAAGTGATGAAGTTGGGAAGTTAAGTGAAAAAACTTTTATAAAAATTTTTGAGGAAAGAAGGGAAAGTTTATTAGGACTATGGGAAAGGTTTATAAATCACGAAATATAAATCCCTTTGAGGTTTTAGGTTTATCTCCTCAAATAGTTAAAGACCTGAGTGAAGAAAACCTTTATAAACTTGTAAAAAGTATTTACAAAACTTTACAAATGATTTATCATCCAGATCGGGGAGGTAATTCAGAGAAAGCTTTAGAACTCAATTTAGCTTTTGAGGTTCTAAATTTAGAAAAAAATCCTGAAAGTTTTAGAAGACATAGGAAGGCTTATATAGAAAGACTTTCTCGCAAAAGTTTAAAAAATGAGTTAAAGGAATGGCAAGGCAGATATCGTAAACTTTCTTTTTATAACGAGCTTCTAAAGGAAAGATTTTGGCAATTTTTAGAAAGGGGCTTTGAAGATTTAAAGAAATCCTTAGAAAATGAAAAGAAGACTTTACGTTTAAAAATTTTTGATTTAGTTTCTCACATCAATTTTTCAGACCTTTTGAGAATTAAAAAACAGATGTTTTTTAAAGAAATTATCCTTTCTTCTGAAATTCTCTTAAAAAGAACAGGGTGGGAAAATTTTTATCATCCTGTCAAAGATTATAAAATTTTAGGAACAGTTAAGAGAGAGCACTTAGAGCCTTGGACTTTGTTAGTGAGAGACTTAAAAGAAGAAAGGGTCTTTTTAAAAGACTATCTCAAAAAAGAAACCTTTGTAAGAGAAGTTTTGTTTTACTTGGTCCCTGAACTAAAAACTAATTCTTATTTATTTATCTATTATCCCTTTGAAGCTCAAAAAGTTTACTTAGAGGGAGTAATTTTAAAAGTAGAAGAAATTTCTTATTTTGAGTTTTCGGAGTTTTTAAAAAACTCTTCCCTTTTGACAAATATTCAAGATTGATTAAAATAGGTTTTCCAGAGCTTTGAAGGAGGTTAGCTTTTATGATTAAAAAGGAGGAAAGAAGCTTTCTTTTAGATCAACAAGACCAAAAAGTAAGAGAACAACTTTCCAAGATTAGTCATAAAATTATGGTCATGTCTGGAAAGGGAGGGGTGGGGAAAAGCACGGTAGCGGTAAATGTAGCTGTAGGGCTTTCGTTACAAGATTTTATGGTTGGACTCTTAGATGTAGATTTACACGGACCTAATGTTCCTAAAATGCTTGGTGCCAGAGACTTAAAACTTTCTCGTAGACCTGATGGAAGATTGGGAGCTATAAATTACTCTCCTAATCTTAAGTTTCTTTCTATTGAACCCCTTTTACCCTCTGAGGATTCTGCCATTATCTGGAGAGGACCTATTAAAATTTCTGCCATCAGACAGTTCATTGGAGATATAGATTGGGGAAAACTAGACTACCTAATTATAGATGCACCCCCTGGAACAGGAGATGAACCCTTAACTGTAGCTAAGACCATCCCTGAGGCTTATGCTTTAATCGTAACTACTCCCCAAGAAGTATCCTTGATTGATGTTAAAAAATCTATTCGTTTTTGTCAAAAAGTAAAATTAAGAATTTTAGGATTAGTTGAAAATATGAGCGGTTTCATCTGTCCTCACTGTGGTAAAGGAATAGACCTTTTTAAAAAGGGGGGAGGACAAAAGTTAGCAGAAGAGATGGGAGTAAGATTTTTAGGAAGAATTCCTGTGGATCCAAGAATAGTAGATACTGGAGATATAGGAAAACCCATAATTGCAGCCTATCCAGAAAGTATTACTGCTAAAGCTTTTGAAGAATTAGTGAGAAATATCGTTTCTGCCACAGAAGAAATGTATAGAGATGTTTTAGAAGAACGTTTTATGAGAATTGCTATCCCTGTAAGTAGTCCCGTAAAATTTGAATCAGATTTAAGTAAGGTTTCTCTTTTTGCAATTTATGATATAGAAAATAATAAAATTTTGATAAAGGATGTGGTAAAAAAACCGGAGAACACAGACTTAATTACCTTTTTAAAAGATCAAGTGGTTACCCATGTAATTCTATTTAATCCTTCTAAGGAATGGGCCGATACCTTAGTGCAAAATCAAATTAGAGTCTTAATTACAGATTCCTTTGAAGAACATCCTGACCGTTTGATAGAAGAATATTTAAGAGAAAAACAGAAGCACTAAGGTTTAAAAAATTTTTTTAAAAGTTTGTTTTTCCAATCAGTTTTTAAAAGTATATATATAAAAACCAGTAAAATGGCTAATAGAACTATAGTGTAAGATCCTCGTTGGAGATATTCCTTAAGCAAGACCTCATTTTTTCCAAAGAAGTAACCACAAAGAGCTAAAAAGGTAACCCATATAAAGGCTCCCAGAGTAGTATATAAGCAAAAAAGAAAAAGTCCCATTCTTGCAAATCCTGCTGGGATAGAGATAATTTGTCTTATTCCAGGAAGAAGTCTTCCTATGAAGGTGCTAAAGGTTCCGTGATGATTCCAAAAAAGGTCTACCCTTTGAAGGGAATATTCAGTAAGTAAAATATATTTTCCATATTTTTTTATTAGATGTTGAAAAGCTGGTCTTCCGAGTTTTAAAGCTAAGTAGTAGTTAAAAAGGGCTCCCATCAAACTTCCTAAGGTGCCAGATAAAATGACTCCAGAGAGAGAAAGCTTTCCCTTATAGGCTAAGTAAGCTGCTGGAGGAATTACTACCTCACTGGGGAAAGGTATAAAAGAGGATTCAATTACCATTAGAAAAAAAACTCCAAAGTATCCAGTCTTTTCAAAAAATTTTAAAAAATAATAAATACTCTCTTCAAGCATTAAAAACAAATTATAACATAAAATAAAATTTTAACGATTTTTAAGGTAGTATAATGAAAATTGTGTATGCTTGGGAAGTTGAGGTGAAAACGGAAGACCAAGAGTCAAGCTAAGAGGGTAGTCCCAGAAAAGCAGTTACGAAGAAAATGTTTGAGACCTTAATCATTGAAGAAATCTTAAAAGGTGTAAAAAACCTTTTAGAGAAGCTCTTCATAGAAGAGAGAAGTGCCTTTGGTTATGAAAATTAAGAGGTAGGGAATGGATTTTACTAAAGAAGGCTAAGGATGCTCCTCGGAGAGATTAATAATCTAAGAATCCCACGCACAGGATTAAAAATTTTAAGCCTCTTTGAAGGCCCAGAAAGTTAGTAAATTTTTGGATATCAGGAAGTTCGTAAGTATGCAGAGAGTAAGATAAGGAATTCTGAGGAGATAATAGGGAGAACTCAAGGGATATCGAGGAGAGAAATAGGGTGATAATGGAATTAGAAAAGCTACGACATAAGAAAAATTCTATACGTTAAAAATTTGACATTATAATTGAGACCTTTACAAAATTCAATGGTTTAAAACAATTAGGTAATTTTGCAAATCACTGAAAACGGTTAAATTGGGGGCAGATAGGAGATAGCAAAGAGAAGGGCTTAGGAAGTAAAAGAGGATATCGAGTTAGTAAAGAGTTAAGAGAGGAGTTAAAAGAATTTTAATTTTAAGAGTTTTGATTAATATTTAAGGGTTTTTTAATGAAATTTAGAAACAAAAAAGAATTTTTAGACCGAATTTTTCAAAGGTCTCTATAATTTTTAATTTTAGGGATTGTTTCTTTTAAATTTTATTATATATTGTTTTAAACAAAATGTAGCTTTTAAAGGGGGAGTTCTATGGAAAAAGTTTTACAGGAATTTAAAGAAAGTTTGAAGGAAACAAGGATAAAGGATGCCAAGGTAACTACTACTATTTGTCCTTACTGTTCGGTAGGATGTAGCATTTTGGTTTATGTGAAAGATGGTAAGGTAATAAACATAGAGGGGGATCCGGAGTCTCCTATTAATCAAGGAACTCTTTGTCCTAAAGGTGCTTCTCTTTATCAGATGGCAAACAACCCCTACAGAGCTACTCAACCTCTTTATCGTGCTCCTTTCAGTAAGGAATGGCAAACTGTTACTTGGGACTGGGCTTTAGATAGAATTGCCCGTTTAGTAAAAGAGACCAGAGATGCAACCTTTGTTCAAAAAAATGAAAAAGGACAGGTGGTTAATCGTTGTGAGGGAATAGCCCATGTGGGTTCTGCAGCTTTGGATAATGAAGAGTGTTATATTCTTCAGAAACTTATGCGAGCCTTAGGTTTAGTTTGGATTGAACATCAGGCGCGTATATGACACTCTCCCACAGTTGCGGCTCTGGGAGAGTCGTTAGGAAGAGGAGCTATGACCAATCATTACATTGATTTCAAAAATGCAGATGTTATTTTAGTTATGGGAGCAAATCCTGCCGAAAATCATCCTGTTTCTATGAAATGGATTTTAAAAGCTAAGGAAGAAAGAGGGGCTAAACTTATAGTAATTGACCCAAGATTTACTAAAACTGCCTCTAAAGCCGATCTTTATTTTCCTATTCGTTCAGGAACAGATATAGCCTTCTTAGGAGGTTTTATAAAATATATCATAGATAATGAACTTTACTTTAAGGATTATGTAATTCACTATACCGATGCAAGTTTTCTCGTAGATCCTGAATTTAAGCTTCCTGATGATTTAGATGGAGTTTTTTCTGGTTTTAATGAAATAACCCGAACCTATGATAAAGCTACCTGGAAGTTTCAATTAGATGAAAACGGAGTTCCTAAGAAGGATCCAACCTTACAGGACCCCCACTGTGTGTTTCAGCTTTTAAAGAGACATTTTGCAAGGTATACCATAGATATGGTATCAGAAATTACAGGAGCGGATAAGGAAAAAATAGAGGCAGCTTACAAAATTATGGGGGAGACTGGAAAACCTAACAAGGTTTTAACGGTGCTTTATGCTATGGGATGGACTCAACACACTATTGGGGCTCAAATTGTAAGAGCCGTATCTATTGTTCAGTTACTTTTGGGAAATGTGGGGATGGCAGGGGGTGGAATTAATGCTTTAAGAGGTGAATCTAATGTGCAAGGAGCCTGTGATAATGGTCTTCTTTTTCACATTTTAACGGGTTATAATCCTGCTCCTTCAGCCAGTGATGTGGATTTGAAAACCTATATTGAGAAATATACTCCCCAGACTAACGAACCTAAAAGTACCAATTGGCTTTCTAACAGACCCAAATACATTATAAGCTATTTAAAGGCTTTATATGGAGATCATGCTACTTCTGAAAATGATTACTGTTATGAATATTTACCTAAAAGAGAGGATGGAGAAAGTCTTACTTGGCTTGAGCTTTTTGACAAAATGTATGAAGGAAAATTTAAAGGATTTTTTGCCTGGGGACAAAATCCTGCCTGTTCTACCTCTAATGCTAATAAGGTAAGAAAGGCTTTAGCTAAGCTTGACTGGATGGTGGCCGTTAATCTTTGGGACAATGAAACTGCCTCCTTTTGGAGAGGACCTGAAATGAATCCTGAAGAAATAAAAACAGAAGTTTTCTTTCTTCCCTGTGCCTCTTCAGTTGAAAAGGAGGGAAGTATTACCAATTCTGGAAGATGGCTCCAATGGAGATATGAAGCAGTAAAGCCCCCTGGAGAATGTTTGCCTGATGCAGACATCATAAATGAACTATATTTTAGGATTAAAAAACTTTATGAGACTGAAGGAGGAGTTTTCCCTGAACCTATAATTCACTTAACTTGGGAATACGGAAAAAAGAACCAAGAAGGTAAAATTGAACATATGAATCCCCACCTTATAGCGAAAGAGATGAACGGATATTTTGTAACAGATATTTTAGAGCACCCTTTAGATGGAAAAAGTTACCAGAAGGGTCAGCAGATTCCTAACTTTTTATACTTAATGGATGATGGAAGCACCGCTTGTGGTAACTGGTTATACTGCGGAAGTTATACTGAGGAAGGAAATATGATGGCTAGGAGAGGACAAGAAGATCCAACTGGACTTGGGATGTATCCTAATTGGGCTTGGTGTTGGCCTTTAAATAGAAGGATTCTTTACAACAGAGCCAGTGTAGATCCTGAGGGAAAACCTTGGGATCCAAAAAGAGCAGTTATTAAGTGGGATGAAGCTCAGAGTAAGTGGATAGGAGACGTGCCAGATGGTTCAGCTCCTCCCCTTGCAAAGGAAGGAGGAAAGTTACCCTTTATTTTAAAGCCCTTAGGTGTAGGAGCTATTTTCGGACCTGGAATGGTAGATGGACCCTTTCCAACCCATTATGAACCACCTGAGTCCCCTCTTACTAAACACCCCTTTTATAGTAAAGTTTTTTATAATCCAGTTATTAAGATCTTTTGCACACCTGAAGATTTATTAGCAGCTTGTGGTGATGAGAAGTATCCCTATATAGGTTCAACTTATAGAGTAACTGAACATTGGCAAACAGGTCTTATGACGAGAACTACTGACTGGTTAAGGGAACTTGAACCTCAAAATTTTGTAGAACTAAGTGTAGAATTAGCGGAGGAATTAGGGATTAAAAGTGGAGACAAGGTAATAGTATCTTCCTGTAGAGGTAAAATTTGGGCTATAGCTATAGTTACACCTCGTATAAAGCCTTTAAAGGTTATGGGGAAAACAGTTCACTTTGTAGGACTTCCATGGCACTATGGATGGAGATGGCCTGAGGATGGAAGGGGAGGGGATAATGCCAACCTTCTTACTCCTTCGGTAGGAGATGCCAACACCCTTTGTCCTTCAACTAAAGTTTTTATGGTAAACATAGAGAAAATTTAAACCGGGAGGAATTCTATGAGCAGAAAGGCTCTTTTAATAATACCAGAGTTGTGTATCGGATGTCGTGCGTGTCAAGTGGCCTGTAAGTCTTGGAATCAACTTCCAGCCGAAGAAACTATTAACGAAGGGACCCACGAAAATCCTACCGATTTAACAGCCTATACTTATAATCGGATAAAATTTATTGAAAAACCTTTAAACGAAAAGGGAATAAAATATCTGTTTGTTAGTCAAAGATGTATGCATTGTGGAGAACCTCTCTGTGCAGAGGTATGTCCTACAGAAACTCTTTTTGTGTCTGAAGAAGGGGCTGTGCTTTACTTAAAAGAAAGATGTATTGGATGTGGACTTTGTAGAAAAGCTTGCCCTTATGATGTGCCAAGGTATGATGAAAATGGAGAAATTTCTAAATGTCATCTGTGTATAGATAGAATCTGGGAAGGGCTTGAACCTGCCTGTGCCAAAACTTGCCCTACTTCATCTATAAAATTTGGAGAAAGAGAGGAACTTATTAATGAAGCCAAAAAAAAGGGTTATAAAATAATTTATGGAGAGAAGGATTTCGGAGGACTGGGAGTTATCTTTGCTTTAAATGAACCTCCTGAAGTTTACGAACTTCCTTAAAAACTGGTAAAGGGTGCCTAAAAAGGTCTTTCATGATTTAGTTAGTTTAAAAGACGCTTTACATCTTATAGAAAAGATTTTCCAAGAAAGAAGGTTTTTTTCTGAATTTTTTGAAAATATCCCTGTAAGAGAATCTTTAAATCGAATTACTGCTGAACCTGTTTTTGCTAAGTGGTCCTCTCCTTACTTTCATTCCTCAGCTATGGATGGATATGCGGTTAAGGCTGAAGATACTTTCTTAGCTACAGAAAAATATCCTGTTAAGTTAAAACTTGGAGAACAAGCCCTCTGGATAGAAACAGGCGACCCCCTTCCTAATGGGTTCAATGCAGTAATTCCTGTAGAAGAAGTAAATATAAGAGAAAATTATATAGAAATCTATAAAGCTGTTCCTCCCTATCATCATGTTAGGGTGATAGGAGAAGATATTGTGACTACCGAACTTATTATTCCTGAGGGACATGTTATAAGACCAGCAGATATTGGGGCTATGCTTGCCAGTGGAATTACAGAAGTTAAGGTTTTTAAAAAACCAATCCTTGGAGTTATTCCTACAGGTTCAGAACTTGTTCCAGTAGAAACCTTAAAAGAGCGGGCTCTTAAACCCCCTGAACTTATAGAGTATAATTCGGCAGTCCTTAAAGGACTAATTCAAGAAAATTTTTCCGAACCCAGGATTTACCCCATTTGTGAGGATAAGGAAGAAGCTTTAAAGGAAAGTTTAGTAAGAGCTTTAAAAGAATGTGACATAGTTCTTATAAATGCAGGAGCAGGATATGGAAAGGAAGATCTAACTTATAAAGTTATTAGTGAATTAGGTGAGGTTTACATAAATGGAGTTGCTATAAAGCCAGCCAAACCCTTTATTTTCGGAGTAGTTGAAAATAAACCAGTCTTAGGAATTCCAGGCTATCCAGTTTCTACTTATTTTGCCTTTGAAGTTTTAGTAAAACCTCTCATCAATCTTTATTTAAGAAGAACTGAAGAAAAGAAAGTTCTTAAAGGCCTTCTTGCAAGACAACTTCCAAGCACTTTAGGAGTGGATGAATTTGTAAGAGTAAAAGTTGGAAAGGTAAAAGATAGATATATTGTTTCTCCTGCAGGAAGAGGAGCAGGTCTTTTAATGTCAGTGGTAAGAGCAGATGGTTACCTTATAATTCCTGCAAATTCTGAAGGATATTCCCAAGGGAAGGAAGTAGAGGTTTTTCTTTGGAGAGACAAAAAAGAAATAGATAATACTATAGTTTGTATAGGAAGTCATGATAATACTTTGGACCTTATTTATAACTTTCTAAGAAAAAAATATCCTAATTATAGTTTTTCTTCTACCCATGTAGGTTCGATGGGTGGATTGGTAGCAGTAAAAAAGGGAGAAGCCCATTTAGCAGGAACTCATCTTTTAGATGAAAACACCGGAGAGTATAATGTTTCTTTTATTCAAAAAATTTTACCTGAAAAGAAGGTAGTTTTGATAAATTTAGTTTATCGCATTCAGGGACTTATAGTGAAAAAGGGAAATCCTAAAAAAATAAAGGGCTTTGAAGATTTAATAAGAGAAGATGTCACCTTTATTAATAGGCAAGCTGGTTCAGGAACAAGACTCCTTTTAGACAAACACTTAAAGGAACTAGGAATAGATCCTTCTCAAATTAAAGGATATGAAAAAGATGAATATACCCATATGGGAGTTGCCCAAGCTGTAGCCAGTGGAAGAGCAGAGGTGGGCCTTGGTATATACGCAGCTGCTAAGGCTTTAGACTTAGACTTTATTCCTGTAACTGAAGAAAGATACGACCTTCTTATACCTCAAGAATTTCTTGAGTTAGAAATGATTTTAGCTCTTTTGGAGGTGATTAAAAATTCTTCAGAGTTTAGAGAGGCTGTTTTGAAATTAGGTGGTTACGATATAAGAGATATGGGAAAAGTTATGTATGAAAATTAAGAAGAACCTCTAAAAAGTAAAAAGAGACCCAAAATTACCAGAATGGTTCCTAAAATTTTATAAAGAGTGAGAGGTTCTTTTAGTAAGACAACAGCAAGTAAGGTGCTGACTAAAGGATAAGAGGCTGTAAGGGGAACCACTAAAGAAGCTTCCTTAGCCTTTAGAAGAGAAAAATAACCTAACATTCCTAAGAACCCCCCTAAAAGGCCACTTCCACAAAGAATAAGAACTTCTCTAAGCTGAAGAGTTAGAATTTTTTCTCTTTCTAAGAGAAAAACCGTTATAGAAAGCCCAACTAAGGAAAAAAAGGTTCTAATGAAAAGTCCCATCAGAGGTGAAACAGTTTTTAATCCCACCTTTTCCATAATAGAACTTATTCCCCAGAAAGTTACAGTCATAAACCAGATTAGGAAAACTTTTAAGTCCATTTTAGGCTCTCAAATCTGCAATAAGTCTTTTAGGGTTAAGTAAAAGGTCTATGGCATCAATGGGGGACTTTACCACGATATCTGCATTTAGAAGGGTTTCCACAGCGCAACCCTCTTCTAATAAGACAGCTATTCCAATTTTAGCAACCTTAAGAAGCCTTCGGTCATTTCTTCCATTTCCAAAGGCTACTACCTTTTCTGCTCCCAGTTTTTTAACAAATTCTTCCTTTTGAACATCTTCATTTCCGGGAGATAAAATAATCACTTCTGCCTTTACTCCTTCTAAGGCAGTTTTAGCTTTTCCAAAGGTATCGGCTGTAAGAATATAAATTTTTAACTTTTCAGCTAACTCATTTAGTTTTTCCTTAACTCCAGGAATAAGATTTCCATCTACCGATAGAGTTCCAGTAAAGTCTGAAACTAAATAATTTAGTATTATTTTTTCCTTTCCAGGAATTTCTACCTCTATCATTTTACCTCCCAAGAGTGAATTAGGATTTGTCTTTTTAAATTGTAAAATTATAAAATATAAAAATCAAAAGACAAGTATTTAGGCTCTTCTTCTATCTCTAAAATAGAAGGACTGACCTGATTCTTTGGAAACCTTTTTAGTATAAGCTTTGACTTCGGAGGCTTTGGAAGAGAGTTCTCCGAAGGAAGAAAAATTACAAGAAGATAGGATAGCACAACTTATAGAAAGAAGGGGAATTTGCTTTTTTATGCCTCTCCTATCTAAACTTTCATAATACCCTCTTTTTAAATCTTCTGAATGATAAAAAAGAGGAAGTTTTTCTTTGAATTTTTCAATAAGAAACTCACAAAAACCCTCTGCCTGCCTATGCTCTATCACAACTACGAAATCATCTCCCCCTATATGGCCTATAAATACCTTAGAAAAATTTTTAGATACCTCTTTAAGCAACTCTCCTAAGGTTGTAATCACCAGATCTCCCATAGCAAAGCCATAAGTATCATTATAGGGTTTAAAATCATTTAAATCGATATAAATAACATCAAAGGTTTCCCTATTGTTAAGTCTCCTCTCTATCTCCCTTCTTAGGGCCCAATTTCCTGGAAGACCTGTCAGAGGATTTGAATTTTGAGCTAAATAAAGAGTTTTTTGACTAAGAAAATAAAGTAAATTTTTTACTGAAACAAGTCCCTTATATTCCTCTTTTTCCACTACCACAATTTCTTGTTCTATGTATTTATCATCTCTTAAAGATAATCTTTTACCTGCTTCTTCCAAAGAGAGAGAACTTTCTAAAACTAAAATATCCCTATTCATTAAATCCTTAGCTTTTTTTCTATAATTTAAAGATATTCCGTATCCAAATCTTCCTAAAACAATTTTTTCAAAAAACTCCTGTCTCGGAATTAAACCTATAGGTCGAAAGTATTCGTCTACTATAGGTAAGCTACGAACATCTTCCTTTTTCATAAAATAATAAAATATTTCCATTAAAGACACCTCAGGACTTAAAGGTTCTACAAAGGTAGTTATTTTTCCTATTTCTCCTTCTAAACAAATTTCTTCAGAACAGAAAACATTTAAAAGTTGAGAGGCATTCATAGGTATACCTCCCTTACTTCTTAAAAAATAAAGTAACTTTATCTATAATCTTTTTTTCCATATCAGGAAAACTCTTAGGTGCCAACTCAGTTGCGCCTAAAATTAAACATCCTCCTGAGTTAAGAGAATTCCAAAGTGTTTCCCAAATTTTCTCCTTAATAGAGTCTGAAAAATAAATCAGAACATATCTACAAAAAATTAGATCAAATTTTTCAAAAACTTTCTTTTCAGCCTCTATCAAATTTAAAAAATCAAATTTTACTAAAGCCTTAACTTCTTCTCTTATTTCCCACTCAGAATTTTTACTTTTAAAATATTTAAACAGAAAGTGAACAGGAACACCTCTTCCTATTTCACTGTTACTGTAAAGTCCTTTTTTAGCCTTCTCTAAATTGCTAAAAGAGATATCTGTAGCCCAAATTTTAAGATCATAGTTAAATAACTGAAAACTAAAATATTCCAGTAAAATCATAGCTATACTGTAGGGTTCCTGTCCTGTAGAACAACCAGCAGACCATATAGAAATCTTTCTGTCTTTTCTTTTTTCCCAAAAAAGTTTAGGCAATAAATACTTTCTTAAAACCTCAAAAGGATGGAAATCTCTAAAAAACTGAGTTTCATTAATAACCAGTCTATCTACAATTTCCCTTAAAAGGTGGGAATTAACTTTTCCAGTTTCAAAATCATCTCTAATTTTTAGATAAAACTTTTCTAAACTTTCATAACCAAAGGATTGGGCAATTTTATAAAGTTCCCCTTTTATGAGATAAATCTTTTCTAAACTATAAGAAATACCACAGATCTTTTCAATTAAAGTAGCAAAAAAAGTAAAAATTTTTTCATTTAAAGTTAATTGCATTTAAAATTAAATTCAAAGTTAAAGCCTTTTAACTATATCTTTAAGTTCCTTCCCAACTTTAGACTCCTCTTCAACTACTAAAACTATTTTATTTATACCTTCTTCAAAGTCCGAAATAGAGTTAGCAACTTCTAATATCTCTTTAGTAACAGAATCTACTGCTACATTCATCTCCTCTACCGAAGTGGTTATACTATTAACCATATCTTGCAAATTTTCTACGCGTTTAATAATATGCTCAAAATTCCTTATGGTTCCTTCAGTATGCTTGATATTGTTTTCTATTTTATAATAATTGTCCTTTACTTCTTCTTTAACCATTTCTACGGCTTTTTTAATTTCATTTACTATGGCTCCTATTTCTTCTACAGAAATACCTGCCTTTTCAGCTAATCTTCTTATTTCACCAGCTACTACTGTGAAAGACTTCCCCTGTTCTCCAGCCCTTGCAGCCTCAATAGTAGCATTAATAGCTAGAAGATTAGTGTTTTCAGCTATGCCTTTTATAAGTTCAGTAATTCTTTCTATAGTCTTGGTCTTTTCTTCTAATTTTATAGTCTCTTCCTCTAACTTCTTAAAGGAACTGTTTATACTCTCTATCTCTCTTAAAATGATACCTATGCTTTCTTCTCCACTTTTAGCAACTTTTACTAAATTTTTATTCTCTTCAAAAATACTAAATATGTTTTTAGAAACATCACTTGCTACTGTTGCCATCTCCTTTGCTGCACTGGCAATCTGATTAGTCCTTTCAATTTGAGCCTGAAGAAGGGACTTAAAACGATTAACCAAGATAGATAAATTATCACTATAATTAATTAAAGACTCAGAAATTTGTAAGGTATTTTTAGTAAGATTTTTTGAAGAAAGGAAAACTAAAAAAACTATCCCTACCCCAAAGATAAAAAGTATTAATCCTAAGACTATCAATGTAATAAAAATTTTACCTATTATATTAAAAGCTTCGTGCGCCCTCTTATCTACTGCTTCTATATAGAAGTTGACTAATTCGTCTAAGGTCTTTAACATGGTAGCCAGTTTAGGAGAAATTTCGTTTTCATAAACAAAAATTCCTTCCCTATCCTTTCCTTCTAAAAGAAATTGAAGGGCTTTGTTGTTGCTTTCTCTTAAGGAGGAAATAGTGTTTACAGTTGCTTCAAGTTTGGCTTTTCCTTCCACACTTAAAGTGGTTTCTTTCAAAAACTCAAGAGCCTTTCCATAAACTTCCCGGGCTTTTAAAATTTCTTCATAAAGCTTTTTTCTCTCCTCTAAGTTATTATGTAAAAACATTCTCAAAATGTTTAATTGAATATATCCCAAGATAGTCTTTTTTACCGTAGCTCCCTTTTCTATTTGTTCAACCTTTTCGTGTAAATCTTTGACAATTTTATTTATCTGGTAAAGGGATATAAAAGCATAAAAAACGATTAACATTATAAATAAAGTAAGTATAGTAAAAGAAAAATAAATTTTTTTAGTAAGTTTCCAATTTTTAAATCTATTAAACATATGGCTTCCGTATTTTTAAACAAAAGAGGGTTTAGGTTTACCCAAATAATATCCTTGTAAGTAATCCACTTTTAGATTTTTTAAAGAAAGAAGTTGTTTTTTATTTTCTATTCCTTCTGCAATTACTTTAACTTCTAAGTCTTTACAAAGTTCCAAGGTTTGAGTGATAAACTTTATTGAAAAGTTATCTTCAGGGAGCCTTTGAACGAAAAATTTATCAATCTTTAAGAAATTGGGACTAATTTCCAAAAGAAAGCGAGAGGAAATACAACCTGATCCGTAATCATCTATACTAATTTTATAACCCTGCTCTTTAAAGTGAAATACCGTTTTAATATAACCTTCTATATTCATAGGTTGCTCAAATTCTGTAATCTCAAAAACTATATTTTCAGAAGAGAGACCTAAAAGAGATAGAAATTGAAAGGTTAATCCCTTAGGATAGTTCTTTCTCTCTAAAACCTTAGGATGGATGTTTAAAAATAATAGAGTGTCCTTAGGAAACCCTACTTTATAAGCTTTATATATAGCCATTAATCTGCAATAGAGATCAAATTCTGAAATAAATCCCCTGTCAACACTTTCTTTGATTAATTGCAATATGCTCTTATTAGTTCTTGGCTTGCTAAAGGCTTCATAACCTAATACCTTAAAGGTTTTAGAACAAAAAATAGGTTGAAAATAGGTATCTATTTCTAAAAATTCTTTTTTAAGTTTATAGGAAAATTTTTTAATAAAGTTTTCTATAAAAATTTCTGTTTTTGGTTCTATTACTAAGCCTAACTTTTCCATTTTTGCTTCTAAACAGAATATTTTCAATAAGCAACCTATCCAAATTTTCCGCTGATATAATCTTCGGTTAGTTTATTTTCAGGATAAGTAAAAATTTTTTCAGTAGAACCAAACTCAATTAGTTCACCTAAATACATAAAGGCTGTGTAATCTGATATTCGAGCAGCTTGTTGCATGTTATGAGTTACAATGACTATAGTCATTTTTTCTTTAAGTTTTACGATGAGATCTTCAATCTTAGCGGTAGAAATAGGATCAAGAGCTGAAGTAGGTTCGTCAAAAAGTAAAACCTCTGGTTCTACGGCAATAGCCCGAGCTATACAAAGCCTTTGTTGTTGCCCTCCTGAAAGAGAATAAGCATTTTCTTTAAGGCGATCTTTAACTTCATCCCATAAAGCTGCATCCCTTAAAGCCTTTTCTACTCGTTCTTCTAAAACCTTTTTATTAGTAATTCCTTTTATTTTTAAACCGTAAGCCACATTTTCAAAAACAGATTTAGGAAAGGGATTAGGCTTTTGAAAAACCATTCCGATGCGCATCCGAATATAAAGGGGCTCAGCTCCGTTAGTTGCTATGTTTAATTCCTCCGGATAAAGAAGGATTCTTCCTTCGTAGCGGTTTCCCGGATAAAGATCATGCATGCGGTTAAAACAACGCAAAAGGGTACTTTTTCCACATCCAGAAGGACCTATAATAGCTGTAACTTTATTCTTAAATATAGGAAAGCTTATTTCCTTTAGAGCTTTAAAATTTCCGTAATAAAAATTAAGTTTTTCTACTTTAATTTTTATTTCACTTTTCATTTAAATTTTACCACTGATACTTTTTTCTCATTTTATATCTGAGGTAATAGCTAACGGAGTTTAAGATTAAACAAAGGACTAAGAGGACAAAACCTGCGGCAGCTGCATTTTTATGAAAGGCTTCTTGAGGCCTTGAAACCCAGTTAAAAATTTGAATAGGAAGAAAGGTAAAGGGACTTTTAAGCATCCCAATAAAGTCTTCCCAAGGAGGAGGAGGTAAAAAGGCAATAAAGGTTAAAGCTCCAATAGTAAGAAGAGGTGCCGTTTCTCCAATAGCCCTAGAGGTAGCAATAATTACTCCCGTAAGAATACCACCTATAGAGTAGGGGAGTAAATGATGAAAAACTAACTCGTAATTAGTGGCTCCCAGAGCATAAGCGCCCTCTCTAATAGCTCTGGGAATTCTTCTTAGGGATTCCCGAGTGGTTACTACTATTACAGGAAGCATAAGAAGTCCCAAGGTTAAACCCGCAGTAAGGATACTTTCTCCAAATTTAAAACGATAAACAAAAATTCCAAGGGCTAAGAGCCCATAAACGATAGAAGGAACTGCAGAAAGATTAGTAATGTTAGCCTCTATAATTCGAGCTAATCTTCCCTTACCACCAAATTCTTCTAAATAAATTCCAGCAGGAACTCCTAAGAAAATAGACCAAAAAATGGCCCCAATCATTACATAGATAGTATCAACCCAAGCTGAAAGAATCCCTGCTTCCTGAGGAAACCTTGAAGGATAGGAGGTGTAAAACTTAAGATCAAAAATTCTATGTAATCCATCTAAGAATAATTTAAGAATAATAGAAAAGAGAAAGGTGAGGACAAAAAGAAGACACAAAACTCCTACAATCTCAAAAAGTTTCTCTTTAAATCTTACCTTATTTTCTTTCATTTTTAGTATCTCTCAACCTTAGATTTTACGTAAATAGCCATAAGATTAAAAAAGAGGGATAATAAAAAAAGTAAAAATCCTGCCGCAAAAATAGAAAGATACTCAAAGGAGAGAAAGGGTAGATCTCCCAAAGCTACTTGAACTATATAACCTGTAATGGTTTGAACAGGTTCAAGAGGATTAAGAGTAAGATTGGGATACATTCCAGCAGCTACAGCAACTACCATAGTTTCACCTACAGCTCTTGAGGCTCCAAGTAAATAGGCTGCAATAATTCCAGATTTAGCAGCAGGTATTACTACTCCAAAGGCTGTTTTAAGCTTGGAAGCTCCAAGACTATAAGAAGCCTCTCTTAAGTAATGTGGAACCCCTCTCAAAGAATCTTCAACTAAGGAAGCAGTAAAGGGAAGAATCATAACTCCTAATACAATACCAGGAGAGAGGGCATTCATACCCTGAACTTCAATATCAAATTTTCTAAAAAACCACTGCAAAAGAGGAGTTACTCCTAAGAGAGCAAAATAGCCATAAACCACAGTGGGAATAGCCTCTAAGAAGTCTAACCAGGGTTTAACCGCTTCTTTAACTCGATGGGAAGCAAACTCACTAAGATAAACTGCAATAAGGAGTCCTAAGGGAACTGAAATACACATAGCAATACCTGCAATAAGAAAGGTTCCACAAAGAAGGGGTAAAATACCAATTTTTTTAGTTACAAAGGTGGGAGTCCACTCTTTTTCGGTAAAAAATCTAATAAGGGAGGAGGGGAAACCTCCACCCTCAGGATGATTAAAAAATCTTATGGTATCTTCTAATAGAGCTATTACTATTCCAATGGTAACTAAAATTGAAGTAAAGGCAGTAAGAACTAAAAAACCTTTGAAAATTAAATCTAATTTTTTCTTAGTTTCAATTCTCATTCTATATTATTCTTTAGCCTCCTTTTTAAGAAGTTCTTCTATAGTTAAACCTACCTCAGGTTCTCCGCCAAAGACTGTTCCGATTACCCTTTTTTCAAAACGTTTTTTTACTATGTCATAAGCCTTATCAGGAAGAGGTATGTAACCTACTTGTTTAGAAATTTTTCCTGCGTTTTTAATATAAAATTCTACGAATTCTTTAACCTCTGGTTTTTCAAGAGATTTTACATTGATATAAATAAAAAGAGGTCTTGAAAGGGGTTGATATTCTCCAGATTTTACAGTTTCCAAAGAGGGAGTTACACATTTTCCAGTTTTGGGATTTTTAATTTCTGCAGCTTTTATTTTTCCTTTATTTTCTTCCACATAAGCCAATCCAAAGTAGCAAAGAGCTCCCTTTTCTCTTTGAGCAAATTGAACAAGCACATTATCATCTTCAGAAGCTAAGTAATCTCCTCTTTGAGATTTAGCCTTACCCATAATTGCCTCGGTAAAATAATCAAAGGTTCCAGAATCAGAACCAGGTCCACAAAGTCTTACTTCTTCCTTAGGCCATTTAGGATCCAGATCGGCCCAAGTAAACTTTTTTCCCTGAGATTCGGGTTTCCAAACCTCTTTCAATTGCTCTACCGTCATGCACTTAGCCCATGTATTTTTAGGATTTATAACCACAGCAAGCCCATCATAGGCTATAGGAAGTTCTAAGTATCTAATATTATTTTGTTTACAATCTTCCATCTCTTTTTTAAGGATAGGCCTTGAAGCATCATTAATATCCGTTTCTCCTCTGCAAAACTTTTTAAAACCTCCACCAGTTCCTGAAATACCCACGGTAACCTTAACTTCTCCCTTTTTAGCTTTTTGAAACTCCTCAGCCACACCTTCCGAAATAGGATAAACCGTTGAAGAACCATCAATTTTAATAATTTTTGAGGCCTCACCCTTAGCAACTAATCCTAAAATACTAAAACCTACTAAAAAACTACCTAAAAACTTTTGGATTCCCTTTTTCTTCATACTATACCTCCGCTATGATTGGTTTTGATTTAAATAATAAGAGAGGAATCTTAAAAGGAGTTTAAAGAAAGTTTAAATTTATGTTAAAACTTTCTGAGTGTTTTTCTCTAAGTTCTAAGGAGTTCTTTCAATTTTTCTAAAATTTTTTCAGCTTTATGAAGGGCCCTTTGAGCATCTTCTTCATCGTAGACCTCTGAGGGAATAGCATCATCAGGAAGCACATCAGGATATCTGGTGGGAATATAATACTTATCAAGGGATTTAGCAAGGGGTAAAAGTTCCTTTAATTGGAGATAAAAGTTTGAGGCGATCTGTAAAAGGGAACCAACAGAGTGGCCCCATACTTCTTCACATCCACAGGCAAATAGTATAGCTTTAACAGCTTTTTCAGCGGCTTGTTGAGCTAAAAAACAACAAAGATTAAAACTACCCCATTGAAAAGCCTTCCTAGCATCCTCCAGATCATATTCTGCTTGCTTAAGCCATTTATTAGCTATTTCTTGAAGGTTTCCTTTCATAAATAATTATTCCTTCTTGAAGAGCCCTTTTGATAAAGGGATTAGAAATTTTCATTTTTTCTATTTCTTCCGGGGTGTAAACCAGAATATCAACAGGGATATCGGGATCTAAAATACTGTAAGCCATCTCTAAGCGATCTAAAAAATGAGAAGGTATTTCCTCTTTAATAATTATTAGGTCAAGATCACTTCCTTTATGTAATTCCTCTCTCACTAAAGAACCAAAAAGAATAACTTTTAAGGGATCATAAAGGGGAAATTTTTTTTGGAGCTTTTTAAGCCCCTCAATCAAATATTCCCTTCTCTTTTTAGAAAGACCAAACCTTACCTTCATAGAAGGTAATTTTACCCAAATCTTAGGAAAGTTCAAGTTTAATTTTACATAATATATCTTATCGGAAGTAATTTAAATTTCTCTCAAAATAACCTCCTTAAAAAGACTTCGGAGCATATTTAAAGTTTCAGCCTGAAGATTACAGGTTCTATTTACCACACAAGATATGCTTTTATACCTTCTCTTTCTATATAGGTCTCCGTCGTTTCCTACCTGAATACAAAATCTCTCTACTTCTTCATCAGAAGCTTTTATAATTTCCACGGAATTAAAATCAAAGGGATGCCAAAATTTGAAGTAGTTTACATACCATACTCCCTTTTTAACTAAGTCCCTTTCTACCATCTCTTGATCAAGAACTGCCACAACTTCTTTAGGCCACTCTATGTATTCTCTACTCTGAAAACACTGCCTGCAACCATAAAAGGTTATAATTTCTCTACTTTCTGGAATTTTAATTTTATGTCTCCCAAAGTAAACTATACACTTAGGACACACTAATTTTTCAAAGTTTTGACTAAAACTTTTGGTAGTTTCGTAACTGATATTTTTTAAAAGATGTAATAATATTGACTTTAAGTGAGGATTAAATAATTCTTTCTTTAAATGTTTAACCGTTTCTCCTCCCAGGTTTAATAGGGTTTGACAGGCTATAAACCGTTTTTTCCAATCCTCACTTTCTAAATAGGAAAGAAGTTTTTCAACTGAGGAAAACCCTTTTTGGATTTCTTCAAGGGAAGTCAAAATTTCTTTAACCTCTCTGTTAGCGAAGTAAGAAAGTGCCTTTTTAACTTCTGACAGAGGAGGGCGACTCTTCCACCAAAAAAATAAGTATCTTTTCTCAAAGATGTATTCTTTTCCTTGATCTATGTTATAAAAAGCTGTTATTATGGCAAAAAGACCTCCTACAAACATGAAGGTTAACCAGACTATAAGGCCTACAACTGTTCCCATTCCTAAACCAATAAAAACTGGAGTTGGAGAGTTAATGGCTAATCCTATCATCAAGCCTCCAAAAAATCCTAAAAGTAATCCTCCCACTCCAAAAGTTAATCCCAGAAAAAACCCTGGAGATAGTCCTAAGGATAGGCTACCTAAAAACCGTTTTTGCTCTTTATGGGAAACAAAAAGGGTTAAGAAGGAAATCAAATTTTTCCACTGCCAAGTTTTAAAGTTTATTAACCAAAAAAGAAAACCACTTAAAGCTCCTATAAGCATACCCTTTTCTATAAAAGGAACTAAGGCTTCCCAGACTATATAGGAAATCACCTCATCTCCTAACTCTAAATTAGTAAAAATAAGACCTACTAATGTTCCACCTATGATACCAAAATAAGAGACACTGATAAATAAAAAAATTAATAAAGCTGGAAGTTTAGCAGAACGGTTAGCAAGTAATTCAAATAAAAACTCAGCATATTCTTTATCTTCACAATTTTTCCACTCTCGCCAAAGAACCTTTCTTGCTCTCCTTAAAGTAAATCTCTCATGGGCTTTGCACCTCCTTAATCTTTAAGACCTTAAAACCATAATCTTCAGCTGAGTGGATAGTTATTATTTTAAGATAAATTACAACTTAAGTCAATTTAGTCAAATCCCTCGATATTATAAAATTTTAAAAATTTTCTGGTCCCAAAAGTTCTTCTAACCTTTTAGCCAGCTCCTTTGCCATTTTAAAGTATTTCAAGAAAGCCTCTTCAGCCTCTTTATAATTGTTTTGGTTAAAAGTTTGGGTTAATAATTTGCAATTTTGATAAAATATTCTTCTCATTTTCTTACCCAAAGGGTTATCTAATTGAATTTTAGCATATAGTTTCTCATCTTGATAAGCAAATCTTTTTAAAATATGAAGTTGTCTTTCAAAACTGGGAGGAGAAAGATTAATTATGTCCTCTAAAGGATAGGATAGGTCTTTTATTATTTTAGCTAAAATTATGAGCCAAAAATGATTAAGAACTTGAGAAAGAGCAATAATTTGGTCGTGTTTTTGAGGACTAACTTCAACTAATTTTACTCCCTCTGGTAAAAAAGTTTCCTTAAACCAAGAATAACAATTCTTCCCTCTTACCCGATAAAGGACGATAATTTTATTTCTTAAACTTTTTTCGTAAGGACCAAAAAGCGGATGGGTAGCTAAAATTTCTCCCCTTTTTAAAAACTTTTTCATTACTCTTACTGGTTCAACTTTTAAAGAACAGATATCCAAAATCCAGTGGTGTGGCTTTACATAATTCCCAATTTCCTCTACTACTTGAGGAAAGGTTTCCATAGGGACAGAAAGGAGGATAACCTTACTCTGTTTTAAGAGTTCAACCTTACTTAAACCTTCGTTGAGATCAGAAATCAAAACTTTATAGCCCTTTTTTTCAAAAAAGGCTTTAAAAAAATTGCCCATCTTTCCAGCACCGCCAATAATACCAATAGTAAAATTTTCCTCCATAGGTCTCTTCTCCCTTTCGTTTTTAGGCTATCTCCGAAAGCTTAAGCCTTTCTTTCCATCTTTTCAAAAGTTCTTCTTTAAGTAAGGGATAGTTTTTAAGTTCAGGATCCCTTTCTAAAAGTTTAAAAGCAGCCTCTCTGGCTAAAAGGAGTATCTCATAATCCCTTATTAAATCAGCCTTTCTAAATTCTAAATAGCCCGATTGTTTAGTTCCAAGGAATTCGCCAGGACCTCTTAATTTTAAATCCTCTTCAGCAATTCTAAATCCGTCGTTGGTTTCGCATAGAATTTGAAGTCTTTTAAAGGCTTCAGAATTCATACTCACTTTATGAGCGATAAGAAAACAATAGGACTGTGCCGAACCTCTTCCTACCCTTCCTCTTAATTGATGAAGTTGAGAAAGTCCAAATCTTTCTGCATGTTCAATAACCATAACTGTAGCTTCAGGAACATCAACTCCTACTTCAACTACTGTGGTAGAAACTAAAATTTGAAATTCCCTTCTCTTAAAAGCATGCATAATTTTTTCCTTTTCTAAGGAGCTTAATCTTCCGTGTAAAATTTCTATTTTAAATTCGGGAAAAACGCTCTTTTTCAAATACTCTCCGTAAGTAAGCACTGCTTGTAATTCTAATTTTTCTGATTCTTCAATAAGAGGAAGAATAAAATAGGCCTGATATCCCTTTTTTAATTCTCTACGAACCTCTTCATAGGCTTTAGGCCGGTTATATTCTAAAAACAATTTAGTAATGATAGGTTTTCTTCCTTCAGGCATTTCATTAATTATAGATAGATCAAGATCTCCATAGATGGTAAGAGCTAAGGTCCGAGGAATGGGAGTTGCAGTCATTACTAAGGTATCAGGAGTAACTCCCTTAGCTTTTTCTCTTAAGGCTGCCCTTTGAAGTACTCCAAAACGGTGTTGTTCATCTATAATGACTAATCCCAGTTTTTTAAAATCTACTTTTTCTTGAAAAAGAGCATGTGTCCCTATAACAAAATTTACATAACCAAGAGAAATTCCATAGTAAATTTCTTTTTTGCGAGAAGGAGGAACACCTCCGGTTAAAAGAGCCACATTAATTCCCATTAGTTGAGCATACTGTCTAAAGTTTTGATAATGCTGTTCAGCTAATATTTCTGTTGGAGCCATAAGAGCCACTTGATAACCATTTTCTATTGCTATAAGGGCTGCTACAAAAGCTACTACAGTTTTGCCACATCCCACATCCCCTTGAAGAAGCCTATTCATAGGAACCGGCTTTTTCATATCTCCCTTTATCTCTTCTATAACCCTCTTTTGAGCAGAAGTAAGTTTGAAGGGTATTTTCTTAATAAATTTTTCTACTAACCTACTTTCGGTCTTAAAAGCTATTCCCTTTTCTTTTTTTATTTTTCCCTTTCTTAAAGCTAAAGCTAACTCTAAAAAGAAAAACTCATCAAAAACTAAACTTTTGTAATAAGGATTTGGTTGAGTCTTTAAAGTTAAAAGATCCTCCCTTTTATCAGGAAAGTGAAGATTTTTAATAGCTTCTTTTAGGGGTAAAAGCTTGTACTTTTTTAAAATTTCTTCTGGAATGGGGCTATCTAAATATTTTACATAGGTTTCAACCACTTGAAACATAAGTTTTCTAAAATATTTATCTGAAACTCCTTCTACTGAAGAATATATAGGAACTACTCTTCCAAATTCTAAATTCAACTTTTCCTTATCTTTCTCTTCAATAAGTTCAGGATGAACTATTTCCCACGATCTTCCAAAGCGAGAAACCTCTCCAATCACATAAAATTTTTTACCTGGCACTAATAAACTTTTTAAAAATTTTTCATTAAAGTTAAACCATTTTAAAGTTAAAAAGCCTGTTCCGTCAGTAAGAATAGCTAAAAAGACCCTTCTTGTAGAAAGATAGGAAACTCCACTTTTTAAAATTTCTCCCAGAATAACTGTAGTTTCTCCCTCCTTTAAATTACTTATAAGTTTTACCTCCCTTCTATCTTCGTAATCCCGAGGAATAAAAAATAACAAATCTTCTATGGTTTTTATTTCCTTTTTTTCTAAACTTTTAGCTATTTTAGGTCCGATTCCCTTTATAATGGTAAGGGGCTGTTTTAAAATTTTCTGGTGAGCTTGATACTCTTCATAGCTAATCGGTTCTTGAGGTTTTTCTTGATTTTTTAAAATTTCTATAATTCTTAAAATCCTTCTTTTTTTTTCTTCTAAGTCTGAACTTTCTAGCCCAGAAGCTAATTTCAATAATTCATTTTTTTGTGTTAAAAAAATCTCAGAGGGGGCATTATTTATAAGAGAAATTAAAACTTTTTCTAAACCTTTAGCTTTAGGTAAATTGGCAAAATTATTTTTAGAGACATAAATTAAAGGTCTTAAAACTTTTTCTAACCAAGAATCAAAATTCATGTTTGTAGCCCTATTCATAGGTCAATCCTAAATTTTGGGAAAACTTAAGTAGTAAGTGAGTATAGAGTTAGCAAAGTTCTCTTCCATAAGTTTTCTCAATTTGTACGCCTTTTCAAGATTTCCATACTTTAAAGCTCCTTTATAGAATATGTTATACTTTTTTACCAGCTCTTTCCAGAGCAAAAATTTTTGTTCTAAGTTTAGCTCTTTTTGATAATTCTTAAAGAGTTTGATTAAAGCTAAAAAGCGATAATAATCTAAACCTTTGGTAGAAGAAAGTTGGTCTTCCCTTCCACCGCTTTTAACTACTAAAGGTTCCTTTATAAGTCCTACTGGCATTTTTAATGAAACCCTCAACCAAAATTCATAGTCTTCACATACCCAAAATTCTTCGTCAAAATATCCAACCTCTTCAAAAACCTCTCTTTTAATCATCACTGTGGACATAGAAACCACACAAAGTTTAAGAGCTCTATCAAAAAACCAACCTTGAGCTTTGCGATGTATCCTTTTAGGATAGATTCTTTTTTCTCCTTTGAACCAAATTTCCTCTGTTTGAACTAATTTATATTCAGGATATTTTTCTAAAAATTCAATTTGCTTTTCAAGTTTCTGAGGCAGAAAATAGTCGTCACTGTCTAAAAAACAAATCAAAGGTCCCTTAGCCTTTTTTAAACCTGTATTTCTGGCGTGAGAAACGCCCTTTCTATGTTTTTTAACATAAATTAGAGGATATTTAGATACTAAGTAGGAAGTTTTATCGGTAGAACCATCATCCACAACAATAAGTTCCCAGTCTTTAAAAGTTTGGGAAAGAACACTTTCTATACTTTTAAAAAGAAGATAGGCTCTGTTATAGGTAGGAATAATAACACTAACTAAAGGAGTAATTTTTCTACAAGACCTCATCTTACTTTTTTTTCACTTTAGCTTGAAAATTTTTTAAAATTATATAATATAAAAATAAATCTAAATATTAGGAGGTGGATTATGCCTATTTATGTAATTTTAAGTAAACTTACAGATGATGGAAGGGAAACTATAAAGGATAATCCTTTTAGAATCTTTGAAGTTAACAAGGAAATTGAAGAAATGGGAGTGAAGGTGCTTCAACAATATGCTGTTCTTGGGCCCTATGATTTTGTAAATATTGTAGAAGCTCCTAATAATGAAGCGATCGTAAAAATGTCTATTGAATTAGGTTCAAGGGGTACAGTAGAATTAATGAGTCTTCCTGCTATTCCTGTGGAAGAACTTTTAAAAATAATTAAGAAATAAAAAACTAAGATGAAGGGGCTTAAAGCCCCTTCATCTTATAAAAGACCTTTGAAAAATTCGGCTTAAATCCTACTATCTAAGCTTTTTTCTTTGTTATATTCTATTTACCACCCAATTTAATTCCTAAACCATAATCTCACATCTCTTAAATCCTTCTACCTATATGTCAATACCTCCTGAACAGATTTTAACTAAAGCCCTACTTATCTTACCTTACTCCCTTATCGCTCCTTCCCCAAGCCCTAAACCTTGAAATACCCCCTGGTGAGAAAACTCGCCCTGATGAATAAAACCCTCCTCTTGCTTACTTAGTAAATCTCTTTTATACTTCTCTTTATGTCTGAACCAAAGCCCTATGACCTTTATGCTAAGGCTATACTTAAGGACCCTGAAAACCTTAAAGCCTTCCTTAAAGAGTTCTTACCCAAGGAGATTCTCTCTCACTTAGACCTCTCCCAACTCGTTCTTCTCCCTGAAGAACAGGTTTCTCTCTCTAAAGAAAAACGCCTTCTTCCAGATATTATCGTCCAAGTTCCCCTCCTTGGAAAACCTCTTCACCTCTACATTCTTCTTGAACACAAGTCCTATCAAGATGTCTCAGTTTATGCTCAAATCCTAAACTACATTTCTTCTCTTTTTGAGAAAGCCCTCAAAGAAGGCTCAAAACCTATCCCAGTGCTTCCCTTTATTTTTTATCACGGAGAAAGGCCTTGGCTCTATCCTGTTGAGTTTGTGGACCTTTTTGAGATACCTTCTGAGATTAGGTCTTACTTTTTAAACTATAGAGTGTTACTTCTTGACTTGGTGAGACTTAA
>JANXAD010000009.1 GCA_025062245.1 Thermodesulfobacteriaceae bacterium
TTAAAAACATAAAGCTCTACCTTTTATTTAAAGTATTTTTTTATCATATTTTACAAAATTTATAGGATTTAAGCAACCCGGTGTATGAGTCCATATGATTTGGGACTGAGTAGAATTTTTGACCTAATTTTCGCCATACCATCTTAACGGCAATTTATTACTCAATCCATAAGGCCCCTCTCCACATTTTTTTTTTACTGGATTGCTCCCCATTTTTGGACACCTTGAAGGTTAAGGTTAAATATGGCCTTTCAGAACAAAGGATCTACCCCAATCTTATCTCTTAGCAAAGCTTATTCCCCTAAAGGCTTACCTCTCAGAGCTATCCTTAAAAGATTCTCTATTGCATCTTTAACTTTTTATTATAGCCTCAAAAAGACCAAAAAACCTGAAAAAAAGTCTTTAAAAGAAAGGATAGAGGAGGGGTATAAGGTTAACCACAAGGGGGTTTTGAGGATATGGTAAGGAGAAGTGAGCTTTTTAATGGGATAGGGGCAAATTTGGCAGGGAAACTTTTGGGCTTTGGATTTTATTCACGACCAGCTTGAAAGTGGGAGAAGAGAGTGTCTTAAGGGTCCAAATTTTGGTGGCCTCTCAGAAGGAGATAATTTTTAATTTTTTTGATTACTTCAGGAATAGATTTATTAACTTCAGGACTACATTCTTTATCAAATAGGGCAACCTCCTCTACTTCTATCCCTATAATTTTTATTTCTTTGGGCATTCTTTCTGGAAAAACTTGATAACCTATTCTTATCACTTCGAATAAAGTTAAACTGTGAGTTCCACTGGCATAAATATAATCGAAACTTTTAAGAGGGTCTATTTCTATTATAGTTCCAGGTTTTAAAAGACCGGTTTTGACTCCGTCAACAATTATAGCCAAGTCATAATCAAGAATAACATCTAAAACCTTTAGGTCTGTACTTAAAAGGCAAAGAGTTTCTATTTCTTCTTGTTCTTTTCCTAAGCTTTCAACTACCTTATAACCTATTCCGTCATCTTTAAAATTGGGATTTCCTATTCCTACAACAATAACTTTTTTCAAATCTATTAATCCATTTTTTTTAATGATTTTAAAAGTTTCTCAAACTTTTTATAAGTTGTCCATCCTTACCGTAAATCTCTATTTGGATAGGAAGTCTTCCGGGTAAAGTATGGGTTGCACAGGCAAGACAAATGTCATAGGGTCTGTAAGCAATTTCTACTAAGTTTAAAATTCCCTCCTCTACCTTTCCTCCTTTAATAAAATTCTGGGCTGCTCTTTTTATAGCTACATTTATAGGTCCTTTATTATGGGTAGTGGCTACAATTATATTAGCATCTGTTACTAATCCTTTTGGATCCGTTTTGTAGTGATGAATTAAAGTTCCCCTGGCAGCCTCTACAATTCCTACCCCCTCTCCTAAGGGTTCTCCTAATTTTTGAGTAACCTCAGGGTTGGTAATATCTTCTTCTGAAGCAATTTTTTTCAATCTTTCAGCACAGTGTAAAAGTTCTATGGCCCTTGCCCAGTGATAACCTAAAATATGATGGACAGGTTTTTTTTCAAAAAAGGCTAACATTTCCTCATAGGCTTCTTGAGCTTCTGGAGTATCAAAACCATTTCCTACATTAAATCTCGCTAAAGGTCCTACACTATAAAGACTGGTATTCTCTCCATCTATTATTCCTTTCCATCCCAATTTCTTTAAGTAAGGAGCTTTCTGGTAACTCCAAGGTAAGGTCCTTTCAGCAATCCAATCTAAGTATTCCCTACCTTTAAATCTTCCTATTTCTTTACCGTTTACATCAATAAAAACTTGGGTTCCATCATAGTAGGTTATTCTTCCATTTTCATCTACAGTTCCTAAGTAGTTAGTAATTACCTTATAGGTGTCTCCTTTTATTAATTCTACATACTGAGGATTACTTAAAACTAAATCTTTGAAGGCCTTTAGAGTAAACCTTCCCAATTCTATACATTCTTCAGAAAGTTTAAGAATTTCTAAGCGTTCTTCTTCTTTTAACCTTTTGCTCCAACCTCCAGGAATTGCAGAAACAGGATGGGTTGGTTTTCCACCCAAAATCTCCATAATTTTTACTGCAGCAAATCTCTTCTTTAAAACCTCCCTTCCCACCTCTACTCCTACCTTTAGTATAAGCCCAATTAAATTTCTTTCTGCAGGAGAAGCTGTGGGACCACAAACAAAATCAGGAAGCCCTAAAGCATAAAGAATTTCCATGTGGTCTTCCACATAGTGAGCAGAATAAAAAAGTTCTCTTAGTTTTCTTGCAGTTTCAGTAGGTTTAACTCCAAAAATTTCATCGGTAGCTTTAAGAGAAGCCATAAAATGAACTGCTCTACACACTCCACAAATAGTGCTTACCGTTCGAGGAACCTCTTCTATGGGCATTCCTATAAGAAACTTCTCATATCCCATAAACTCTACTGTTTGAAAAAAGGCATTTTCTACATTACCCTCTTCATCTAAAAATATGGTAATTTTCCCATGTCCTTCTAATCTGGTCATGGGATTAATTTCTATCTTAGGCATAGCTCCCCCTCCCTTTTAAAAATTATTTTTTAATCCTACCTCCTAACATTGAACCAGGTAAACTGTATCTGTAAAACAGATGTAAAGGATCTTCTATTTTGTCCACTAACTCTTCATTTTCTAAAACACTGGCTATCATATTTATAGCTCTTAAACCAAAATCACTAACCTCTGGAATAGGACCTCCGCATCCTCTACAAGGTATATTTACTTTTAAACAACTGGCTCCACAATCTCCTTGAGTGACAGGTCCGAGACACAGATATCCGGCCTCAAGAAGACACCTTTCTTCTTCAAGCTCTCCTTCTATAATTCTCTTTACTTCTGTAGTTATTTCCTTGGACTTACCTTTTAATACAGGATTTCTCTTACATATTTCACATACTGCATGTCCCATAGTTATCCAGCTCCCGGGAGGAGGAAGTTTTCCCTCAAGTAAAGCTATTAAAGCCTTTTTTACCTGTTCATAGTGGGGAGGACATCCTCCTATAAGATAATCTACTTCTACTACTTGTCCAAGAGTTCTAACTTCAGTCAGTTCAGGAAGTTCTAGTTCATATTTTCCGTCTACTGTTACCTTAGGACTGGGAAGTTCACCGGTGGGATTGTCTGTGCTAAAGGTATCTCGATAAGCCTTTTCTAAAAGTTCTTGATTAGTATAAAGATTAACCAATCCTTTTATACCACCCAAACTGGCACATATTCCATAGGCAATAAGAGTTTTACACTTCCTTCTCATGGTCTTGGCCATATGTTCATGCTCTTTATTTCTTACATTTCCACTCCAAAAGCCTACCTCTATGGAACCATCAGGTAAAGCTTCAAAATCTTTATATTTGACATCTAAAAGAGTGGGAGCAAAAAATACTATATCTACAGCTGTTACTACATCTATTAAAAATTCTGAAAGATCTACTAAACTTATATCACAACCCCCACAGCCCCCTGCAAGGTAATAGGCTATCTTTGGTTTACCCATTTTTTATACCCCCCTTTTGATGGGATTAGGACCTAACTCTCTTATCTTGGCATCCAGTTCTGTTATAACCTCAGCAAATTTTTTAGCCTCACTTCCCGAAATCCACTCTAACCTTATTCTTTCTTCCTCTATTCCTAATTCCTCTAAAACTCTTTTTAGTAATTTGAATCTTCTTAAAGCTTTATAATTACCTGAACGATAATGACAATCCCCAGGATGGCAACCTCCTATTAAAACAGCATCAGCTCCGTTAATTAGAGCCTTTACTATAAATTCAGGTTCTACTCTTCCACTACAGGGTACTCTTATTATATGAGCAGTAGGAGGATAACTATATCTTAAACTTCCCGCAAGATCTGCAGCAGCATAGGTACACCAATTACAGGCAATGACCACTATTTTAGGTTCCCAACCCATATTAAGCACCTCCTCTTATTTTCTCAAGCACTTTCTCTATAGGAACTTCCGTTAAACCCAATACTTTTTCAGGCTCAGCTCCTAAAGCTAAAGCTACTAATTGAGCTATATGAACAGCTGGCAGTTCAAAATCAATTTTTCCCTCCTTTTTCATAACTGCCTGTCTATTATCTCCTCTCAAAAGACAACTACTACAACCTACTACATAAAGTTCAGGATTTATTTCTTCTAACATAGTTTTAATTTTTCTGATAAAAAGGGTTTCCGATTTATCCTTAGCTAAGGTTCCCAAGGCTCCCATTCCACAACAATCCGTTATAGTGCTATACCAAGGAGCTTCCCCTCCTAAGGCCTCACAAATCTCTCTTAGTCTTTTAGGTTGAAAGGTATTTTCGTCATTAGCTGGAAAGACCTTTTCTGGCCATAGATTATGACAACCTGGTTGGGCTCCACATATAAGCCCCTTAAGAGGAAATTTTACCTTTCTTTTTAGCTCATCTAAACCTACCAAATCATAGATTAGATTATAGAAATTGTATACTTTAACTTTTCCTTCATACTTTTTACCCACACTACTTAATATTTCATTTACCTTTTGTTTGATTTCTGGATGTTTTTCCATATGATATTTAGCTTCATTTAAGCTTCCGTAGCAACTACCACATCCTGTAACTATATATTCTAACCCTTTTTCTTCAGCTATGCTCAGATTCCAAGCAGAACCTACGCACCAGGCTAAAAGGTCTACCGAAGGCATACTTCCAAAGGCAGGACAACAGGCTGCACCCTCTAAATCTACTACTTCAAAATCTAAAGCCTTTAAAGCGTATCGCATAGAATATTCCACATCAGGTCTTCTAAAAGGTATATTACAACCTAAATATAAACCTACTCTTTTCATAATCTCTCCCCTCCTTTTTTAATCCAAAGGAAATGGAGCTACCTCTGCTAAAGCAGTTTGTTTAATAACCTCTTGAAACTTTTTTCGCATCTCTTCATTTGAAAGAACCGTGGGAGGAACCTCAGGTAGCCCCAGCTTTCTTCTTCTTTCCTCATATCCTGCTGTAATTACCGAATGTCCCTTTTCATAATAATTTCTTAAAGAATCTATGGTGGATGAAGGCATAGCATAATTTCTCATACACATTCTTCTTAAGGCCAAAATCAATTCATAGGGTTTTATATCCATAGGACAGATTTCTACACATCTATTACAGCTTTGACATCCCCAGATAGAAGAATCTTCTAAGAAGATTTCCTTTAAACCTAAGATACTTGCGTGAACAATCTTTTTTATGAAATAGTCCAGTCCAGCCAAAGCCATAGGACAGGTAGCTGCGCACCTACCACATTGGATACATCTTCTAAGATCCTTTACCGACATTCCCATTTCTTCAATTTCTTCCCATAACTCTTGTAAAAATTCCTCACTTAATTTTATGAGATTTCCTTCCATTTATATCTACCTCCCTTTTAATAGGTGGTTAAGGCTTCTATTTGAGCCAAAATTTGTTCAGTAGTAAAGCCGTGAAAGATAATAGCTTTAGATGGACAGGCACTGGCGCAGGTTCCGCATCCTCCACAGAGGGCTGGTTCAACCTTGGCTTTATATATTCCTTGATACTCCTCTAATACAATGGCATTATAAGGACAAAGATTGACACATACTCCACAACTACTACACTTATTTCGGATAACTTCTGCTGAGATAGCTTCAAACTTAATTTTTCCTGGCATAACGGTTGCTGCAGCAGAGGCAGCAGCTGCCTTAGCTTGAGAAACAGATTCAGGAATATCCTTAGGTCCTTGCACACATCCACAAATAAAAACTCCTCTTGAAGCTGTATCCACAGGATAGAGTTTGGTATGAACCTCTCTCAAAAACCCCTCTCTTCCACAGGAAGCCCCAAAAAACCTACCCAACTTTTCAGTATCTATTCCAGGTTCTATAGCGGTAGCTAAAACTACCAGGTCTACATCAACTTCCACAGGACTACAAAGGTCATTATCAAAAGCTCTAATTCTTAATTTTCCATTAGGTTTAATATCTACCGCAGAAACCCTTCCTCCTCTTATAACTTTAGCTCCCAATTGTTTAGTTGAAACATAAAACTCTTCAAAGTCCTTTCCAGCTGTTCTTACATCTATAAAAAAGAGATAAAGGTCTATATCAGGATACTTTTCTTTTAAAATCTTAGCATGCTTAAACATATACATACAACAAACTTTAGAACAGTAAGTATGAAACCTTTCGTCTCTACTTCCTACACAGGAAATAAAGGCTACGCTTTTAGGTTTTTTTCCATCTGAAGGCCTCCTTAATTCACCTTCCGTTGGTCCAGTAGCTGAAATAAGTCTTTCAAATTCAAGAGCAGTAAGAACATCCGGAGAGTTAGGAGAATACTCCTTAAAATGATGTTTTTCCATTACTTTAAAACCTGTAGCTAAAATTACTGCTCCGACCTTAACAGTTAAAAATTCATCCTTATCTTCAAACTTGATAGCTTCAGCTGGACAACCAGCTATATTTTTACTGGGTATGCCCTTTTCACATATTTTACAAGCCACTTTACCTGTTTTTCTTAAGGTTTTAAAATAAAGACAATTGTCAGTATCAATTACAGCCTTCTTAGGAACAGCTTGAGGGAATTCAATATAAATAGCAGTTCTGTCATTTAAACCGAGATTAAATTCATTGGGTGCTTTGGAAGGGCAAATAGTCATACAATGACCACACCCAGTACACTTTTCCCAATCTACATAACGAGCTTTTTTTCGTATAGTTACTTCAAAGTTTCCCACATAACCTTTAACATCCTCCACTTCTGCATAGGTAATAAGTTCTATATTAGGATGTACTCCAACCTCTACCATTTTAGGGGTAAGAATACAAGCCGAACAATCCATAGTAGGAAAGGTTTTGTCAAGTTTAGCCATGTTTCCACCTATGGAGGGTTGCTTTTCAACTAAATAAACCTTTAATCCCATTTCAGCAAGATCTAAAGCTGCAAAGATTCCCGCAATTCCTCCTCCTATTACCATCACAGACTTTTCAGCCTCTTGATAACGGTCCTCTAAAGGTTCTGCTAACTTTACCTTGGCTACAGCACTGGCTATTAATCTCTTAGCCTTTTCTGTGGCTCCCAATTTATCGTGCCAATGAGCCCAACTGTCTTGATCTCTTATGTTGGCCATTTCGTAAAAATATTTATTTAGACCTGCTTCTTCCAAAGCCTTTCTAAAAATAGGTTCATGGGTTCTGGGAGTACAAGCTGCCACCACCACTCTGTCAATTAATCCCTCTTTAATATCCTCTTTTATTAAATTCTGACCAGGATCAGAACACATAAATTGATAATCCTTTGCTATCACTACCTCAGGTAAGGTTTTAGCAAAATCTAAAACTTCTTGAATATTTACTGCTCCTTTAACATTTTCACCACAATGACATACATAGACACCTATTTTAGCCATGATAGTCACCCTCCTCGGGCTTTATATTTTTAATTATTATATTATAATTATATTTTTAATCCAAAGAAATTTTTGAGAATAATAAGTGAAAAAAATCACTTTTAGGACCTGGGAAGAAAAATTTTTGTTAAAATTAGTAATATTAATCATATTAAAACAAAAAAGAAAATAACAAGAATGTGCTTAGCCTATCCTTATAAGATTATTGAAATAAAAGATGAATGGACAGCAGTAGCAGAAGTTCAAGGAGTTAAAACTGAAGTAGCTTTACATCTTTTACCTGAAAAAGTTCAGGAAGGAGATTGGATTTTAGTTCATGTGGGATTTGCTATTAAAAAACTAAGCCAAGAGGAGGCTCAAGAAAATTTAAAATACTGGGATGAAATCCTTAAACTCCTTAAATTTGATATGGAATAACTTTAAAGACCCCCAGAGGGTTAAATTTTTAGTTAAGCTTATAAAAAAAGAAATAGAATCCCTAGGTAAATCTCTAAACCTTATGGAATTTTGTGGAGGGCATACCCATGTTATTTTAAAATATGGAATTGATGAACTTTTGAAGGATTATGTTAATTTTGTTCATGGTCCAGGATGTCCTGTTTGTGTAATAGCTTTAGAAAGAGTAGATTTAGCCTTAGAGTTAGCTAAAAAACCTGAGATTCTTTTGTGTTCCTATGGAGACCTTATGCGAGTCCCTGGCTCCAAAGGTCATACCTTAGTTTCTTTAAGAGCTGAAGGTTATTCCATAAAAGCAGTCTCTTCTTCCTTAGAAACTTTAAAGGTAGCTAAGGAGTTTCCAGAAAAAAAGATAATTTTCTTTGCCATAGGCTTTGAAACTACTGCTCCTCATACAGCTGTCCTAATAAAGGAAGCTTACAAAAATAAAATTGATAATCTTTTTGTTATTTCTAATCACATATTAGCTGTAAAAGTTTTAGATTTTCTTTTAAAAAGTGAAAAAAAACCTTTTGTAGAAGCTATTATAGGCCCTGGACATGTAAGCACTATTACAGGAAGTAAGATTTACGAATCTATAGTGAAAGAGCATAACATTCCTATTGTAATTTCTGGTTTTGAACCTTTAGACCTTCTTCAAGCCATTTATCTAATAGTTAAACAAAAAAGAGAAAATCGTTGTGAAGTAGAAGTTCAATACACCCGGTCGGTAACTAAGGAGGGAAATCCTAAGGCTCAAGCTTTACTGGAAGAAGTTTTTATAATAAGAGATAGGTTTCCGTGGAGAGGTTTTGGAGATATCCCCTTTAGTGCCTATGGTATAAACTCTAAATACGAAATTTTAGATGCTGAAAAAAGGTTTCCTTTGGATATTTCAAAACTTGAGGAAAATCCCCACTGCTTGTGTGCTAAGGTTATAAAAGGAATTAAAAAACCCACCGATTGTAAACTTTTTAAAAAAATTTGTACCCCCCAAAATCCTTTAGGACCTTGCATGGTATCTTCAGAGGGAGCTTGTTTAGCCTATTTTAAATATAAGGTAGGTAACCTTTATGTGTAAAGAATGTGGATGCACCCCCAAGAGGGAAACTTTAAACATTTTAGAAGATATAATGAAATATAATCAATTACAGGCTCAACATAATAGAAAACGCTTTGAAAAATACGAAATTTTAGCTATAAACCTTATGAGTGCCCCAGGTTCTGGAAAAACTACTCTTTTAGAAAAAACCATAGATTTTCTCTCAAGTAAGTATAGTTTGGGAGTTATAGAAGGAGATTTAGAAACGGAAAGGGATGCAGAAAGAATAAGAAAAAAGGGAATTCCGGTATTTCAGATTACTACAGGAAGTGCTTGCCATCTTGATGCAAGCTTAATTCATAAAGCTATGCATCAACTTCCCTTAGATAAGATAGAACTTCTTTTTATAGAAAACCTTGGAAATCTTGTATGCCCAGCCAATTATGATCTGGGAACTCATTTGAATGTTACTCTCCTTTCAGTTCCTGAAGGAGAAGATAAGCCTGAAAAATATCCTCTTATTTTTAAAGTTTCCGATCTTATTCTTATAACCAAAATAGACCTTCTTCCTTACTTAGATTTTAATCTGGAAAAGGTAGGAGAGAGTATAAAAAAGATAAATCCTAAAGCTAAGGTTATGGCTCTTTCTGCCAAAACAGAAGAGGGTTTTAAAGACTGGATTGAGTTCTTAGAAGAAGCTTATAAAAACTATAAACAAAGTATAGTCCATAAAGAACTATGAAGGTAGAAAAGATACTTTTATCTCACGGTGGTGGAGGAGAGGAAACTTTAGCCTTAATAAAAAATTTTTTTCTTAAATACTTTGACAATCCTATTTTAGGAAATTTAGAAGACTCAGCTATAATTTTAAATTCCTTTTCTAAGCTTGCTTTTACTATAGATGGATTTACGGTAAAACCTATTTTTTTTAAAGGAGGCAATATCGGAAAAATTGCTGTAACAGGAACCATAAATGATCTCGTAGTTATGGGGGCTAAGCCTCTTTATCTTACCGTAGGTTTTATTATAGAAGAGGGATTCAAAATAGGAGACCTTGAAGTTATTCTTCAAACTATGAAAGAAGAAGCTATAAAAAATGGAGTAACTATTGTAGCTGGAGATACTAAGATTGTTCCGAAAGGAGAAGTGGATGGAATATTTATAACCACTGCAGGGATAGGAGAAATCCTTTATGAAGGAATTTCTTGTAAAAACTTAGTTTCAGAGGATTTAATTATTCTTTCAGGATCCATAGGTGAACATGGAGCCTGTATTCTGGCTGAAAGAGAGGGAATAGGGGTAGAAATAGATTTAGAAAGTGATTGTAATTCTCTTTTTTCCTTAGTTGAACCACTTTTTGAATCTCGACTCGAAATTCACGCTATGAGGGATCCTACTCGAGGAGGTCTTTCTGCTACTCTTCACGAATGGGCTTATGCTTCTTCGGTAGTTATTTTGGTTGAGGAGGAAAAGATTCCAGTTAAACCTCAGGTGAGAGCCTTTTGTGAAGCCTTTGGATTTGAACCCTATCACTTGGCTTGTGAGGGAAGGGTAGTTATAGCTCTTCCAGAAAAGGAAGCTAGTAAAGCTCTTGCACTTATAAGAAAACATCCTTTAGGAAGGGAGGCTCAAATTATAGGAAAGGTAATTAAAAAAAGTTCTTTTCCTCAAGTTCTTCTTAAAACCCTTTACGGAACTCATAGAATACTTGAAAATACCTCCGGAGAGCTTTTTCCTAGAATTTGCTAAAAAAGCTTTTTTGATCTAAATGCACGAATACTTTATAGTTCAAAATATACTTAAGATTACTGAAGAACTTATGAAAAAATATCCGGGAAAAAAAATTGTAAAGGTGGTTTTACTCATAGGAAGATATTCTGGAGTAGAACCAGACCTTCTAAAATCGGCTCTTGAATTTTTCAAAAAAGAAAGCCCCTTAGAAGAAGCAGAAATCCTTATAGAAATTGAAGATTTTAAAATAAGATGCAAAGACTGTAAAAAAGATTTTAGCAAAGAAAAATGGGATCTAAGTTGTCCCTTTTGTGATAGTTTTAACACAGAAGTAATTTCTGGTGAAAAAATCTTATTAAAAACCTTAGAACTGATGGATGCTAATTAGATATCGTATAGAAATAAACGGAGTAGTTCAAGGAGTAGGTTTTCGTCCCTTTGTGTACAATTTAGCTCAAACCTTAGGAGTAAAGGGTTTTGTAAAAAATGATCTCTCAGGAGTAATAATTGAAATAGAAGAAGATTCTAAAATCTTAGAACTTTTCCTTAAAAAACTTGAAGAGGAAAAACCACCTCTTTCTCAAATTTATAAAATTAAAGTAAAAGAACTTCCCTTAGTAGGTTTTAAAAATTTTGTGATAGAAAAAAGCACCCAAGATAAAGAAATCAGCTTAGACATCCTTCCTGATGTAGCAACTTGTGAATATTGTCTTAAGGAAATGATAGATCCTCACGACCGAAGGTATCTTTATCCTTTTATAAATTGTACTCTTTGTGGTCCAAGATTTACTATTATAGAAAAACTTCCCTATGATCGAGAAAACACAGCTATGAGGGTTTTTGAAATGTGTAAAGATTGCTATAAAGAATATGTAGATCCTAAGGATAGAAGGTTTCATGCTCAACCTGTGGCTTGTCCTTATTGTGGGCCTTACTTAGAACTTTTTGATAATCAAGGAAACAAGGTGGCTGAAAAAGAAGAAGCTTTAAAAAAGACTACAGAGCTTTTAAAAGAGGGATATATCGTGGCAGTTAAAGGAATTGGTGGTTTTCATCTTATGGGTAAAGCAACCGATGCTAAGGTCATAGATCTTTTAAGAAAGAGAAAAAGACGGTCAAGAAAGCCTTTAGCAGTAATGTTTAAAAATTTAGAACAACTTAAAATTTACTGTAAGATAAGTCCTGAGGAAGAAAGGGTTTTGCTATCTCCTGCAAGACCTATAGTGCTTTTAGAGGGAAGGGAGCTTTTACCTTCCCATATAGCTCCAGGTTTAAAAAGAATAGGAGCCTTTCTACCCTATTCTCCTTTACATCACCTTATCCTCCAAAATCTTGATTTTCCAGTTATAGCAACTTCTGGAAATTTTTCAGATGAACCTATAGTTATCAAAAATGAAGAGGCTTTTAAAAAACTTATTTATCTGGCTGATTATTTACTTATGCATAATAGAGAAATTTTAAGAAGAGCTGACGATTCGGTAATTAAGGTAATTAATCAAAATCCAATTTTTATAAGAAGAGCCAGAGGTTATGCTCCTTTACCTATTTTTTTACCCTTTCAACTTAAGGAAAGAATCTTAGCAGTTGGTCCTCGTGACAAAAATACCTTTGCCATAGGTTTGGAAAACAAGGTAATTTTAAGTCAACATGTGGGTGATATAGAAACTGTAGAAGATTTGGAAGATTTTGAAAAAACCTTAAAAGATTTTATGGAACTTTATAAATTTGAGCCTGAGGTAGTAGTATGTGATAAACATCCCTTTTATGAAACTACCAAATGGGCTGAAAGATTTACCCTGGAGAGGGAACTTCCTTTGGTAAAGGTTCAACATCACTTGGCTCACATCCTTTCTTGTATGGCTGAAAATGAAATTTTTGATGAAGTTTTGGGAATTGCTTGGGATGGAACAGGATATGGGGAGGATGGAACCGTTTGGGGAGGAGAATTCTTAGTAGTAAAAGGAAAAACCTATCATAGAGTGGCTCACCTTAGGCATTTCTGTCTTATAGGAGGAGAAAAAGCTATAAAGGAACCTAAAAGAGTAGCCTTAGCTCTTCTTTTGGAACTTTACGGAGAAAAAGCCTTAGAGAAACCTATACCTCTATTAAAAATTTTTGAAAAAAAGGAACTTTTACTTCTTTATAAAGCTTGGGAAAAAAGGATAAATTCTCCGCTCTCCTCTTCTTGCGGTAGACTCTTTGATGCAATTTCAGCCTTAATAGGAGTAAACTATATTAATCACTACGAAGGTGAATCTCCCATGATTCTGGAAGATCTTTTTGATTACGAAGTAAAGGATTTTTATTCCCTAGAACTTTACCATGAAAAAGGAAAATATATTATAGATTGGAGCCCCATGATAGAAGCTATAACCTTTGGAAAGGAACCTATCCAGGTTAAAGTTTCCAAATTCATAAACACTCTGGCTAAAGCCTGTTTAGAAGTGGCTTTAAGGTTCGGAATAGAAAAGGTTTGTCTTTCCGGTGGAGTTATGATGAATAAACCTTTAGTAGAAAGAATAACAGAATTTTTAAGCTCAGAAGGCTTCAAAGTTTTTTATCAAACTAAGGTCCCCCCTAATGACGGAGGTTTATCCTTAGGACAGGTTTTATACCAAGGATTAGAATTTTTAAATTTTTAGATTAAAATTTTAAACTAAAATTTTTTGAAAAAAATATTCATGATTAAAAGAATACTATTTTTAATTTGGTTTTTTTTGATTCCTTCTTTAGTTTTAGCAAGGGAGCTTACTTTAAAAGAAGCTATAGAATATGCTCTAAAAAACAATTTGGAATTGAAGTCCTTTCAAAGTGAAATTAAAGCCTATGAGTTAGAAAAAGAGGCTATGAGGGGTCTATATTTTCCAAGATTTAAAATAGAGGAAATTTTTTCCAAAAGCAATCTTCCGGTTCAAACCTTTATGTTTAAACTAAACCAAGAAGATTTTTCTGCTAAGGATTTTGAAATAAAAAGACTTAATCATCCTGGTAGTAGAGCTAATTTTGAAACTGTTCTAAGTATTGAGCTTCCCCTTTGGTTAGGTGGAAAAGTACAAGCTTTAAATAAAGTGGCAGAGTATAGGTTAAAAAGTGCTGAAAATCTTTATTTAAGAAAGGAAGAAGAAATCATTGGTGAAGTTTATCAAACCTATCTTTGGGCAGTCTTAGCTAAGGAAAGTATAAAGGTTTCAGAAACTTCTATAAGGGAAGCTCAAGAACATTATAGAATAGCTAAGACCCGCTATGAATCTGGATTAGCCCTTCTTTCAGATGTTTATCGGGCAGAGGTTTACTTAGCTAAAGCTGAGGAAAGCTTAAAAATAGCTAAAAATTATTACGCAATCGCTAAGAAACAGCTTAAACTTTTGATGAATATAAATTTAGAAGATTTTGAAGTGGTAGAACTTTGGGAGATTCCTCAGGTGAAAGTAGAAGAAATAAAAAAAATAGCCCTTTTAAAAAGAAAAGATTTTCAAGCCTTAGAATCAGAAATAAAGGCCATTAAAGAAAATTACAGAGTTCAGCTTTCAGAGAATCTTCCCCAAATCTATGCCTTTAGTTCTTATCATTTAAATGATGAGAAGACCCCCTTTGGAAGCGATGGGAGGGGATATTTTTTAGGAATTAGGCTAAGTTGGTCTTTTGATTTAGGACTTACGGTGATAAAAAAAGCTCAAGCTGAACTTAAAAGGGCTTTGGCTTTAGAAGAAAAATATCGTTACCTAAAGGAAAAAATTTTTTTTGAGATAGATAGGGCCTATGCAGATTATCAAAATGCCTTAGAGAAACTTAAAAGTGCAGAAGAGAGGGTTAAGGCTTCTCAAGAAATGGTAAGAATTATAGGTTTACGTTATCAAAATGGACTGGCCCGGATGATAGATTTGCTTGATGCTCAAGCTCAGTTAGATTTAGCAAGACTTGAAAAGGTAGAAGCTCTTAAAGCCTGTCAAGAAGCTTATGTTCAAATACTTTTAGCAGGAGGAATTTTAAGGGAAAGCCTATGAAGGTTTATCTTAAATATCTTCTTTTTACTTTAATAATTCTTTTTATAGTTCTGTGGTTGGCAGGTGTTTTTAGACCTAAGGTAAAAAGTGTGGAAATAAAGCCTGAAATTAAAGTTGTTTCAGGTATAAAAATTGAGCCGGTAGAAAAGAGAGATTTTACTGAAAGTGCCTATATGGGAGAGGTTATACCTCAAGAAAGGGGAGAGATAGCTACTAAATTTATGGGAAAAGTTACTTCTATAAAAGTAAAGGAAGGAGATTGCGTAAAAACAGGAACCCTTTTACTTACCCTTGAAGCAGAAGACCTATATGCTCAGATTCAAGCTGTAAACCATCAGGTAAATCAAGCAGAGGCTGCCTACCGTTTAAGTCTTTCTCAGTTAGAGTTAGCTCAGAAAACTTATGAACGTTATCTTAAACTTTATCAAGAAAAAGCACTGACTCCCCAAGAATTTGATGAAGTAAAGGCTCGTTATGAATCAGCTAAGGAAGCTTTAAATCAGGCTAAAGAGGCTCTCTTTTACGCTAAGTCTCAACAAAAAGTCCTTTCTTCTCATTTGAAATATGTGAACCTTTCAGCTCCCTTTTCAGGTTGTGTAGTTGAAAAAAAGGTAGATTTAGGAGATATGACCCTTCCTGGTCAACCTTTAATTATTATGGAAAAGGGACCTTTGCAAGTAAAAGCAGAATTGCCAGAAAGGTTCTTTGAAAGGATTAAAAGGGGAGATTTTTTAGAAATAGAAGAGGAGTCTGGGAGAAGATTAAAAGGAAAGATTATAGAAAAAAGTCCTTCGGTTAATTTTCATACCAAAACTTTTACCGTTAAACTTGAATTAGAAAAACCCTTAGGTTTAAAAAGTGGAGCCTTAGTTAGGGTTCTGATTCCAGAGAGGATTTCAGTTTTTTTAATTCCAGAAAGGGCTCTTTTTCAGAAATACGACTTTACGGGAGTTTTTGTAGTAAAGCCAGATAAAACCATAGAATTAAGATATGTAAAAATAGGTTCAAAAAGAAAGGATAAAATTGAGATTCTTTCCGGAGTAAAAGAAGGGGAAATGGTTATAGTTGAAGGGCTTGAGAGGGCTTGTGACGGCTGTAGGGTAGAATAGGTGGAAAAGTTAGGGTTTACCGCAAGAATTGTTAATTATTTCATAGATTCCAAACTAACCCCTATAATTATCTTAGTTACTTTAGCTCTGGGACTTTTGGCTATTCTTAAAACTCCTAAGGAGGAGGAGCCTCAAATCGTTGTTCCCATGATTGACATGATTATCCAATATCCTGGAGCTGAACCTGAAGAAGTAGAAAAGAGAGTAGTAACTCCTTTAGAAAAGAAACTCTGGGAACTTAAAAATGTGGAGTATATTTACTCGGTGTCTAAGGCAGGTATGGCAGTAGTTACGGTTCGTTTTTATGTAGGCACAGATCCGGTTAAGGCTTTAGTTGATCTAAATTCTAAATGGATGTCGGCCTTAGATTTAGCTCCTCCCGGAGTTATCTTACCTCCTCTTATTAAGCCTAAGTCTATTGACGATGTTCCTATTTTAAGTCTAACTCTCTGGGGAGAAAATTATGACAGTTTTACCTTAAGAAGAATGGCTGCTCTTTTAGAAAATGAGATTAAAAAGCTTGAGAAGGTAGCTGAGGTTTATTTAATTGGAGGAAGACCGAGAGAAGTAAGAATCCTTCTTGATCCACTAAAACTTGAAGCCTATAGAATTTCTCCTCTCCGTTTAGCTCAAATTCTTAAAAATGCCCATGCGCAGTGTGTGAGTGGAAGATTGAAGCAGGCTAATTTAGAATACTGGGTTCAAACAGGAGAATACTTGAGAAATAAAGAGGATTTTGAAAATATCGTAGTAGGTGTTTTTCAGAATAAACCCGTTTACTTGAAAGATGTAGCTCAAGTAATAGATGGAGCCTCTGAAGTAAAAGATTATGTATTTATGGGAAAAGGCTCAAATATTTATCCTGCAGTAACTATTGCTATTTCTAAGAGAACAGGCACTAACGCTGTGGAGGTGGCAGAAGAGGTTATAACTTTAGTTTCTCAAATAAGAGGTAAATTTCTTCCCTCCGATGTAAATCTAACCGTAACTCGAAATTATGGAGAAACAGCTAAGGAAAAGGCTAATGAACTTTTGGAACATCTTTTTATAGCCACCTTTGCGGTTACCTTACTTATAGCAGTAGTACTGGGATTAAGAGAGGCTCTTATAGTAGGTATTACAGTTCCTGTAACTCTTTCTATAGCTCTTTTTTTAAATATGCTCTATGGTTTTACCCTAAACCGAGTAACCCTTTTTGCCCTTATTTTTTGTATAGGAATTCTGGTTGACGACCCTATTGTAGATGTAGAAAATATTCATCGCTGGGCTAAAGCCAAACTTGCTCCAAATTTAAGGTTAATTATTATCGGAGCTATCAATGAAGTGAGAGCTCCTATCATTTTAGCTACTTTTACTGTTATTGCAGCTCTTATGCCTATGGCTTTTGTTTCAGGGCTTATGGGTCCCTATATGAAACCTATTCCTATTAATGCTTCCGTAGCTATGTTTTTTTCTCTTTTAGTAGCCCTGGTTATTACCCCCTGGGCAGCCTATCACTTTTTAAAAAAGGAATTTCCTGACTCCTCTTTATCAAATTCAGAAAATAAAAATTTTTCTCCTTTAGAAAATTTAAAAGGCAAGGAAGTTTGGGAAGAAATTTCTGTGGTGAAACAAACTAAAATTTATCAATTTTATGCCCGTTTTATGAGTCCCTTTTTGATTAGTTCTAAAAAAAGATATCTCTTTTATGCTGGAGTAATTTTTCTTTTAGTTTTAAGTTTAAGTCTTTTTTATTTTAGAGTTATTTTAGTTAAAATGCTTCCCTACGATAACAAAAGTGAAATTCAAATTGTAATTGATATGCCAGAGGGAACGCCTCTTGAGAAAACTTTAGAAGTAGCCAAAGCTATTGGAAACTATCTTTCCAGGGAAAGTATAGTTACTGATTATCAAATTTATGTAGGCACAAGTTCTCCTTACAACTTTAATGGACTTATAAGACATTATTATTTAAGAGAAGAACCTCACTTAGCAGATATTCAAGTTAATCTCTTAGGAAAACATAAGCGAAAAGAGCAGTCCCATGAATTTGCTAAGAGGATAAGACCTAAGGTTCATGAAATAGCCAAAGCTTATGGTGCTAAGTATATAGCTGTGGTAGAAATTCCACCTGGGCCTCCGGTTCTTTCTTCTATCGTAGCGGAAGTTTATGCCCCAGAGCTAAAAATTCAAGAAAGTTTTGCCAGAGAGGTATTAAAAATTTTTCAAGAAACTCCTCTTATTACAGATGAAGGAATTTATTTAGAAGACCCCTCTCCGAGACTTAGACTTATAGCTAAGGAAGAGAAACTTAAAATAGCAGGTTTAAGCAAAGAAGAATTAGTTCAAACTTTAAAAGCCCTTTGTGATGGATTGCAGATAGGAGTTTTACAAAACACCGATACAGAACATGTCCCCATTATTTTAAAAATGGAAGAAAAATTTCGCACTTTAGACTGGTTAAAAACTCTTAAAATAGTTAACAAAGAAGGAAAGGTTATCCCCTTAGTTGAGTTGGTAGAAATTAAGGAAGATTTTGTGCCTTCAAGTATCTATCATAAAAATTTAAGAAGGGTTACCTACATAATCGGAGATACTGCAGGAAGATATGAAGCTCCAATTTATGGAATTTTGGAGGTAAGAGATCGGATCAAACAGATTTCCAATCCCTATGGTAAGGTTGAGGAATATTGGATGGGTTTACCTGTTATGGAAGAGGTAATTTCTATAAAATGGGATGGAGAGATGCATATTACTTTGGAAGTTTTTAGAGACTTAGGATTAGCTTTTATAGGAGCCATTTTTGGAATGTATGTGCTTATTTTAGGATGGTTTAAAGATTTTAGAATTCCTGGAGTGATTATGGCACCCATTCCTTTAACTTTAATTGGAATTATTCCAGGACATGTCCTATTAGGATCCTTTTTTACAGCCACTTCCATGATTGGTTTTATTGCCTTAGCTGGAATTATTGTTAGAAACTCTATTATCGTGGTTGACTTTGCAGAGCAGAGAGTTAAAAGAGGAATTCCTCTTCATTTGGCTGTAGTAGAATCTGCAGCTGTAAGAACCAGACCCATTTTATTTACTGCCATAGGAGTCATCATCGGAGCCTTAGTTATTCTTTTTGACCCTATTTTTAATGGATTAGCTATAGCTTTAATTTTTGGAACCATAGGTTCTACCTTACTTTCCTTAGTTTTAATTCCTTTACTTTACTATGGACACAAGTTAAGAACTGGAATCTCCCAACCTGACTCAGAAACTCTTAAAAAAGAACTTTTTGATTGAACACTAAAAAGTTTAATTGCTTAATAAAACCTCATTTAAAATTCTAAATGAAATTACCTTCGTTACTTTTCTATTTTAAGGCAAGTAGAGGTAAAAATAAGAGACATGGTAGCTATTATAAGCAGTGGACTAAGCTTTGGGGTAGCCCTTGGTCAGAGTTTCAGTGATAATAAGTTTAATTATATAAACTTGTTTTTTTATAAAATTAGAATAAAATAAGTTTTAGCTGGTGATGAAAAATAAATATTTTGGTATTTTTTTAGTAATCTTTTTTTTAATTATTTTAAAAGCTTGTAGTGTTAAGCCAGGACCAAATTTAGCTTCTAAAGCTTCTCTTATTCATCCCAATTTCACTACCAAAATAGAAGTTTTACAAATCCTTGGACCTCCTTTTCAGGCCTTTTCTAAATTTGACGGAACAGAGGAATGGTATTACTATTATCTTGTTAGGTCACCTACTAAAAAAGTTCCTTTAGTTAAAAGATATTTGGGAGAAGAGTATACAGAAGTTTTAAAGATAGTTTTTAAAGAAAATTTAGTTTTAAATTGCACTTATTACACTATACAGCCCAAAAGGTAGAAAGGAGTATAAATGTCTGAAGAAGATGTTTATAGAGTAGCTCGGGAGAAAATGGTAGAAACTCAAATAAAGGCTCGAGGAATTAGTGATTCTCGGGTTATTCAAGCTATGCTTAAAGTTCCTCGCCATCTTTTTGTAGAAGAAGCTCTGAAGGATCAAGCCTATGGAGACTTTCCTTTACCTATTGGAGAAGGGCAAACTATTTCCCAGCCCTATATTGTAGCTCTTATGACTGAGGCTTTGGAACTTAAAGGAAACGAAAGGGTATTAGAAATTGGAACAGGTTCAGGTTATCAAACTGCTATTTTAGCTGAACTCTCTACTTGGGTTTATACTATTGAGAAATATTCTTCTCTTTTGGAAAGGGCTAAAAAAGTTTTAAACAAGCTGGGCTATAGAAATATATCCTTTAGGTTAGGGGATGGAAGTTACGGTTGGAAAGAGGCTTCCCCCTTTCAAGCTATTATAGTTACGGCAGCTGCACCTGACATCCCACTTCCTTTAAAAGAACAATTAGACGAAGGAGGAAGAATAATTATTCCTGTAGGAGATCCCTTTTCTCAAGTTTTAATAAAGGGGGTTAAAAGGGGAGGAGAAGTTCATACTAAAATTTTAGAATATGTTCGTTTTGTAAAATTAGTGGGAGAGTATGGTTTTAAAGACTAAAAACTAAGATAAACTACCAAAGGAGGTATACCTATGTTTGGATACGCAGGAAAAATCTTAAGAGTAAATTTAGGGGAAAATAAGGTAATGGTAGAAGCACTCTCAGAAGAACTTTGTAAAAACTACATAGGAGGAAGGGGTGTAGGAAGTAAAATTTTATATGATGAAATAGATCCTAAGGTTGAGCCTTTTAGTCCAGAAAACAAGCTTATTATTGCCACAGGTCCTCTTTCTGGAACACCTGCTCCTACAGGCGGAAGATACATGGCAGTAACTAAATCTCCCTTAACTTATGCCATAGCTTCTTCTAATTCTGGAGGACACTTTGGAGCAGAACTTAAATTTGCTGGTTATGACTTAATTATCTTAGAAGGAAAGGCCAAAAAACCAGTTTATTTACTTATTGAAGATGATAGGATAGAAATAAAGGATGCTTCTCACCTATGGGGAAAGCTTGTTTCAGAAACTACAGATTCTTTAAGGAAAGAACATGGAGAAAAGGCAAAAGTGCTTTGCATAGGTCCTGCAGGTGAGAAACTTTCACGAATTGCTTGCATAATTAATGATTACGATCGTGCAGCCGGGCGTTCAGGAGTAGGAGCAGTGATGGGGTCTAAACTTTTAAAAGCTATTGTAGTAAGAGGAACTAAAGGGGTTAGACTTTCCGATGAAGAGAAGGTTAAAAAAGTAGTAGAAGAAAAGCTTAAAAAGCTTCGTGAGCATCCTGTAACAGGTCAGGGCTTAGGAGCTTATGGAACAGCCATCTTGGTAAACATTATAAATGAACATGGAATTTTTCCGATTAAAAACTTTCAATTTGCCTATCATCCAGAAGCAGAAAAGATTAGTGGAGAATATATGTCAGAAAAGCTTTTAACTAAGAGGAGTGCCTGTTATAGATGTCCTATAGCTTGTGGTAGAGTGATAAAACTTCAAGAAAAGGAAATAGCTGGTCCTGAGTATGAAAGTATTTGGGCTTTAGGAGCCGATTGTGGAATTTTTGATTTAGAAGCAGTCTCAGAAGCTAATTTTTGGTGTAATGAATTAGGAATGGATACTATTTCTGCAGGTGCAACTTTGGCTTCTGCCATGGAACTTTATGAAAAGGGATACATAAAGGAAGAAGAGATTAAAAAAGATGGACTTTCCTTAAGATTTGGAGATGGTAGGGCTTTAGTAGGTTGGATTAAAAAGATGGGATTGAGGGAAGGTTTTGGGGATAAACTGGCTGAAGGTTCCTATAGGCTTTGTGAGACTTACGGAGTTCCTGAATTTTCGATGTCAGTAAAAAAGCAAGAACTTCCAGCCTACGACCCCAGAGGGGTTCAAGGACAGGGTTTGGTTTACGCTACCTCAAATAGAGGTGGATGCCATGTAAGAGGTTATTTAATATCTGCAGAAATAATAGGAATTCCTGAAAAATTAGATAGGTTTTCAACCGAAAATAAAGCTAAGTGGGCTAAACTCTTTCAAGATCTAACCGCTGTGATAGATTCCTTAGGCCTTTGTCTCTTTACTTCCTTTGCTTTAAACTTGAGTGATTATACTGAACTTTTTAATGCTATTTGCGGAAATAATTATACTGAAGAGACTCTCTTAGAGGCAGGAGAAAGAATCTTTAACTTAGAAAGACTTTTTAACTTAAAAGCTGGAGTAGATCACACTCAGGATATTTTACCTAAGAGACTCTTAGAAGAGCCTATCCCTGAAGGACCTTCTAAAGGAGAAAGAAGTAAATTATGGGAAATCTTGCCTAATTACTATCAAGTCCGAGGTTGGAAGGAAGAGGGAATTCCCTCTGAAGAAACTTTGAAAAGATTAAAAATTTAGTTAATGATAAAGGTCAAACTTTTTGCAGATTTTAGAAAGGATAGAGGAAAGGAAGTAGACTTCGAGTATTTCGAAGGAATAAACGGAAAGTTTATTTTAGAAAAGTTAAAAATAGATGAAAAGGAAATTGCAGTATTTTTGGTAAATGGAAAAAATAAGAAACTAGATGAACCTTTGGAGGACGGAGATGTAATTGCTCTTTTTCCACCTATTGCAGGTGGATAGATAATAACTTTATTGATGGATGAAAAGATACGAAAAAAATATAGGCACTTTAAGTTTAGATGAATTTTTATCTCTTAGAAGATCTAAGGTATGTGTAGTTGGATGTGGAGGATTAGGGGGATATGTTATAGAGCTTCTTGCCAGATTAGGAGTTGGTTATCTTACTGTAGTAGATAAAGATGTTTTTGAAGAATCTAATTTAAATCGACAAATTTTGTGTGAGTTAAATTCTCTTGGAAAATCTAAAGCTTTAGTTGCTAAGGAAAGATTAAAAAATATAAATCCAGAAGTTGAAGTTCAAGCTATGGTCACAGAAATAAACTTAAAGAATGGAAAGGAAATTTTAAGAGGACATGACTTAGTGATAGATGCTTTAGATAATGCAGAGGGAAAAAAATTTTTAGAAGAGCTTGCTGAAGCTTTAGAAATTCCTCTGGTTCATGGAGCGGTAGCAGGATGGTTTGGCCAAGTAGCTTGTATCTTTCCAGGAGACAGATTGCTTAAAACACTTTATCTTTCTAAAACCTTTGGTATTGAAAAAGAAATAGGGGTTCCTTCCTTTACTCCAGCTTTAATTGCCTCCTTTCAAGTAAGTGAAGCTATAAAAATTCTTATAAAACGGGGAGAAGTTTTAAGAAAAAAGGTTCTTTTAGTGAATTTGTTAAAGAATGAAATAGAAGTTATAGAATTCAACTAAATTCCAAGGTCCATTTAAGTGAAAAAAGACCAGTATCTGGAACTTCCTATAGTAGGAATGACTTGTGCAGCTTGTGTCAAAAGGGTAAGTGATCTTCTTTTAAAAGTGCCAGGTATAAAAGAAGCTAAGGTAAATTTAATTACGGAAAGGGCTACAATTAAAATAGAAGAAGAAACTTTAGTAGACCTTAAAGAAATAGTTAAAAAACTTCAAAGTGGAGGCTATGATTTAAGGATTCAAAAGTTAAATCTTCATGTAGAGGGACTTTCTTTGGGAGATCCCTTAAAACTTGAGAAAGAGTTTTTAAAAATTTTTGGCATTACTAAGGTTTCAGTTAATCCAGCAACTGAAATTTTAAGTTTAGAGTATGTTCCAACCTTAGTTGAAATTGATAATCTTAAAAAGATTTTAGAAAAACTTGGATATGGAGAGATCAAATTTTCTGAAGAAGAAGCAGAGACCTATGAAGAAATGGTCCAAATCAGAGAATATGAGGATCTAAAAAGAAGATTTTTAATAAGTGCTATTTTAACCGGCATCATTCTCCTGGATATGATTACCCATTTTTTTTATCATCTTAGTGATAGAGCTTTTTTAAACTATTTTCTCTTTTTTTTAACTACCCCTGTAGTATTTTACGGAGGTTCAAGATTTTTCAGAGCCTTTTTTAGAGGTATAAGACACCTTTCCTTGGATATGAATACTCTTATTGCTTTAGGTACAGGTTCAGCCTATGTTTATAGTGTAGTAGCTACTTTTTTTCCTTCAGTTTTTTTATCCATAGGACAGAGGCCAGCGGTTTACTACGAAACAGCAGCCATAATTATAACCCTTATTCTTTTTGGAAGGATGCTTGAAACTAAAGCCCGAAGAAAGACTACTGAGGCCATAAGAAAACTTGCTTCCCTACAACCTAAAAGGACGATTCTTTGGAGAGAGGGTCAAGAATTAGAAGTAGAATTAAAGGAAGTGCAAGTAGGAGATGTAATAGTAGTTAAACCTGGAGAGAGAATTCCCTTAGACGGGTTAATTTTAGAAGGATTTGGACAGGTAGACGAATCAGTAATCACCGGAGAAAGTTTTCCTGTAGATAAAAAGCCTGGAGATAAAGCAATTGGCGGAACCCTTAATCTTACAGGTAGTTTTAAAATTAAGGTCACTCAGATAGGTAAGGATACGGTATTATCTAACATTATAAAATTAGTAAAAGAAGCTCAAGCAACCAAACCCTCTATTCAAAGATTGGCAGATAGAATAGCCTCAGTTTTTGTTCCTATAGTGATGGCTATAGGTATTTTTTCCTTTTTAGCGTGGTTTTTTTCAGACTATGGATTAACCTTTGCTCTTATGAATTTTATTTCTGTTTTAATGGTAGCCTGTCCGTGTGCTTTAGGGCTTGCCACTCCTACGGCTATAGCGGTATCTACAGGTAAAGCTGCTGAACTGGGTATACTTATAAAGAATCCTGAAGTCTTAGAAATGGCAAATAAAATAAATTACCTAATTTTTGACAAAACTGGAACTCTAACCTATGGGAAGCCCGAGGTGGTTAAAATTTACACTTTTAATAAAAGCTCAGAAGAAGAAATTCTAAGAATAATAGCTTCGGTTGAAAAAAACTCTGAACATCCCTTAGGTAAGGCTATAGTAGAGTATGCTAAACAAAAAAATATAGCTTTAACTCAACCTGAAGAATGGTATTATCTTCCTGGGAAAGGAATAGTGGCTAAATTTGAAGGTAAAGAAATTTTGGTAGGAAATAGTTTTTTAATGGAAGAAGTTGGTATTGATATAAAAGATAGCCTTAAATTTTTAAAGGAGATTTCTCAAAAAGGGGAGACTCCTGTTTTAGTAGGAATGGAAAATAAACTTATAGGGGTAGTTACCCTTGCTGATAAGATAAAGGAGGAGGCTTGGGAGGTAATAGAGGAGCTTAAGAGAAAAAAAATAAAGCTTAGCCTTTTAACAGGGGATAATTTTTGGGCTGCTAAGGCTTTAGCTTTAAAACTTGGAATAGAGGATATTTGGGCAGAGGTATTACCAGAGGATAAAGCCCATAAAGTAGAAGAAATAAAAAGAGAGGGTTATACTGTAGCTATGGTAGGTGATGGAGTAAATGATGCTCCAGCTTTAGCTACAGCCCATTTAGGTATAGCTATAGGTTCAGGAACTGAAGTAGCCTCTGCAACTGCAGATATTATCTTGATTAAAAGCAATTTGAAAGACCTTTTAAAAACTTTGAAACTTTCTATTAGGACCTATCAAATTATAAAACAGAACTTTTTTTGGGCCTTTTTTTATAATATACTTCTAATACCGATAGCAGCTGGGCTTTTCTATCCTTTTTTTGGAATTTTATTAAAACCTGTGTTTGCTTCAGCTGCTATGGCCTTTAGTTCTCTTTTTGTTCTGACTAACTCTTTAAGAATTAAAAGATTGAAGCTCTAAGGAGGGAAGGATATGAAAAATTATACCCTAAGGGTTGAAGGCATGACCTGTCCCCATTGTGAACAAACTATAGAGAAAGCCATAAAGGATACTTTTAAGGAAGTGCTTTCCGTAAAGGCAGATAGAAACCAAAGGCTTGTTTCCTTAACGGTGCTAAAAGAGATAAATTTGGAGGAAGTTTCAAAATTAATTAAGGACTTAGGTTATAAGGTTAGTGAGGGTTAAATTTAATCTTTAGTTGAATTTGCTAAAATTTGTAATAATATTTAATTGAGAAAAAATTTCTAAAAGGAGTTTGGTCTTTTTATGAAAAATTTAGGTAAAACTTTAATAATATGGTTTTCAGCTATATTAATAATTATTCTACTTTATGCCTTTTTTAATAGTAATTTTTCTCTTATTTCTTCTCCAATTTCTAATTTAACCTATACTTCCTTTTTGGAGAAGGTTGAAAAGGGAGAGGTTAGAGAAGTAGTTATTGAAGGTAAAAAAGTTACGGGAAAACTGGTTACCGGTGGTGAATTTGTAACCTATATTCCTGAAGATTCACAGCTTTTTCCTCTTCTAAAAGAGAGGGGGGTTATAATTTCAGTAAGACCTGAAAGTCAAAATCAATGGTGGACTTCCTTTTTAATTTCTTGGCTACCCTTTATTATTTTAATTGTTTTTTGGATCTTTTTTATGAAGCAGATGCAACCGAGCAATAAGCCTTTTTCCTTTGTAAAAAGTAGAGCTCGATTAATTAAAAGTGGAGAAACTAAGGTAACCTTTAAAGATGTAGCAGGTGTAGATGAAGCCAAAGAGGAACTTCAGGAGGTAGTAGAATTTCTCAAAAATCCTCAAAAGTTTATCAAGTTAGGAGCTCGTATTCCTAAGGGAATCCTATTAGTTGGTCCTCCTGGGACAGGAAAAACTCTTTTAGCTAAGGCTATTGCAGGGGAAGCAGGAGTTCCTTTTTTTAGTATAAGTGGTTCTGATTTTGTGGAAATGTTTGTAGGAGTTGGTGCTGCTAGGGTCAGAGACCTTTTTAGTCAAGCTAAAGCTAATGCTCCCTGTATTATTTTTATTGATGAAATAGATGCTGTAGGAAGACAAAGAGGAGCAGGGTTGGGAGGAGGACATGATGAAAGAGAACAAACTTTAAATCAGCTCTTAGTAGAAATGGACGGTTTTGATACGGCAGAAGGAATTGTAGTCTTAGCTGCTACCAACAGACCTGATATATTAGATCCTGCTCTCTTGAGACCAGGAAGATTTGATAGACAAGTGGTGGTGCCTGTTCCTGATCTAAACGGAAGGGAAGCTATTTTAAAACTCTATGCTAAGAAATTCAAAGTGGATCCCCATATAGATTTTAGATCCTTAGCTAAGAGCACTCCAGGATTTACGGGAGCTAATTTGGAAAACATGTTAAATGAAGCAGCCTTAATTGCTGCTAAAAAAGGGAAAGATAAAATTGAAATGGAAGATTTAGAAGAGGCTAAAGATAAAATCTTTATGGGAAAAGAAAGAAAGGGTATGTTTATTACTGAAGAAGAAAAGAAAATTATTGCCTATCACGAAGCAGGTCATGCTTTAGTGGCCCATTATCTTCCTGACCCTGATCCGGTTTATAAAATAAGTATCATTCCCAGAGGTCAAGCCTTAGGAGTAACTCAACAGGTTCCCTTAGATGATAAACATATCTATACTGAAGACTATATTCTTAAAAAAATTACAGTTCTTTTAGGAGGTAGAGTAAGTGAAGAGATAGTTTTTAATAAAATAAGCACCGGAGCAAGGGATGATCTCAAAAAGGCTTGTCACATTGCTAAAAGAATGGTTTGTGAATGGGGTATGAGCCATAAATTAGGTCCCCTTACCTTTGGTAGAGGAGAAGAACATATTTTCTTAGGAAAAGAAATTTTCCAAATCAGAGACTACTCCGAAGAAACAGCCCGTATCATAGATGAAGAAATCAGAAATATAATTAACTCCTGTTACGAAAAAGCTAAGGATATTGTAAATCAATATATGGATAAACTTCATAAGTTAGCTCAAGCTCTTTTAGAGGAAGAGACTATAGATGCAGAAAAATTTAAACTTATTCTTCAAGAAAATTAAAAAATGTTAAAGGCACTTAAGATAAGAGGTAGAACTTTTAATTGGGAGGAAGCTCCTTTTTTTGTGGGAATAATAAATGTAACCCCAGATTCTTTTTCGGATGGGGGAGATTTTTTTTCCTTAGAGTCAGCTTTGAAAAGGGCTTATGAGTTAATTGAAGAAGGAGCAGATCTTCTTGATATAGGTGGACTTTCAACCAGACCATACTCCGAACCTGTGCCTGAAGAGGAAGAAGTTAAAAGGGTAATTCCTGTGATTAAAGCTATAAGAGAGAATTTTCCAGATATTCCCATTTCAGTAGATACCTATCGTGCTAAGGTAGCTGAGCTAGCTTTTAATTCTGGCGCAGATATAATTAACGATATTAGTGCGGGAAGGTTTGACTCCCAAATGATAGAGGTTTTAAAAGATACTCAAGCTCCGGTAGTAATTATGCATATGCAAGGAAATCCTCAAACTATGCAAATCAATCCTGTTTATCAAGATGTGGTAAGAGAAATTAAAGAGTTTTTAAAAGAAAGAGCCTATTTTTTTATAGAAAAGGGGATATCTCCAGAAAAAATTATCATAGATCCTGGGATAGGTTTTGGAAAAACCTTTGAACACAATTTGGAAATTCTAAGAAATTTAGAAAGTTTTCATGAACTTAACTTTCCTATTTTGATAGGTCATTCAAGAAAAAGCTTTTTGGGAGAGATCGTAAAAAAACCACCTAAGGAAAGAGATGGAGCTACCGTAGGAGTTTCTATTTGGGCTTTTTTAAAGAAAGTTCATCTTTTAAGGATTCATAGAGTTGACCTAAATAGAGATGCTCTCCAAGTTCTTAAGGTTTTATTGCAAAGAAATTAAATAATTAGTTAAAAGAGTTTCTAAAAGGACCAAAAAATTTTGAAATTAGAACTTATTAGAATTTTAGATACCTTTAAAGGCTTAAGTTGGCAAGATTTAATTGATGTAGGTATCGTATTTTTAATAATCTATAGAATTCTTCTTCTTATGCAAGGGACTCGGGCCTTACAAATGATGGCAGGCCTTACCTTCTTGGTTTTTCTTTACTTTGTTTCCGATCTTTTTCAATTACTCACCTTACACTGGATTTTAAACACCTTTATGTCCTCTATTTTTATTCTTATTATTATTATCTTTCAAGATGACATTAGAAAAGCTTTAGCCCAAATTGGTAGAGCTCCTTTTGCTAAAATACAAACTCAATTTTCCTATGGAATAGAGGAAGTAGTAAAAGCTGTAACCTTTTTAGCAGAAAGAAAAATAGGTGCCTTAATCGTGTTTGAAAGAGAAAATAGTTTAAGGGAATTTATAGAAGGAAGTACTGGACTTGATTCTAAAATTTCTGAAGAGCTTTTGATAAGTATTTTTAATCCTGAATCTCCCCTTCATGACGGAGCAGTGATTATAAGTAAAGATAAGGTTTTAGCAGCAGGAGTAATTTTACCTCTTTCTACCAATCCAGATATTGCTAAGGATTTAGGAACTCGACACAGAGCTGCCATAGGCATTACAGAAATAACAGATGCTGTAGCTATAGTAGTTTCAGAGGAGACTGGCTATATTTCTATTGCCGTAAATGGAAAAATAAATAGAGATATTACACCAGCAACTTTAAGAAAGATTCTTTCCCAACTTTTAGGCTTTGAATCTGAGGCTCCTTGGTGGAAAAGGGTAAGATTGGAATATGAAGAGAGAGCATAAACTTAAAATTATAGCCCTAATTCTAACCATTGCTCTTTGGTACTTTATCGTATGGGGGAAACCTATAGAAAAAACTATCGAAATTCCCATCGAATATTTTCCTTTAAAAAGAAATTATTTAATAGAAATAAATCCAGCTAATGCTCAGTTAAAAGTTTTAGGCACCAGAAGTTCTTTTAGAAATTTTAACCAAGATTCTTTAAAATTTGTTTTAGATATTTCTAAATACCCTTCAGGGGTTTATCAAGTAAGACTTCCTATAGAAAAACTAAATTTACCTTCCGAAGTGAAGGTTAAAGAAATAACTCCTTCCTTTATAACCTTAGTAGTAAAAAAAATTATTACGAAAGATTTTCCTGTAGAAATAGTTTTTGAGGAAGAGTTAGAAAGAAGCCAAAAAAATAAAATCCTAGTAGTTCCTTCTTATGTAAAAGTAAGGGGAACTGTAGATGGAATTTACAATATAAATGCTATTTCCACTGAGCCTGTTAGCTTTTCTAAATTAGTTGAATATAGAGAATTAGAAATTAAATTAGTAACTCCACCAGAGGTTATTGAAATAAAACCAGAACGAGTAAAAATTTTTTTAAAAGAAGTAAAGAAGGGGGGTAAGGATGAAAAGAAAGTTATTTGGCACTGATGGAATTCGCGGAGAAGCTAATGTTTTTCCTATGCTTCCTGAATTAGCTCTTCAAGTAGGTAGAGCTATAGGTTATCTTTTTAAAAATCACACCTTTAGTAAAGTAATTATTGGAAAGGATACCAGGCTTTCTGGATACGTATTTGAAGCCTCTTTGGTAGCTGGACTTTGTTCTATGGGAGTTTCAACTTGGCTGGTAGGACCTCTTCCAACTCCAGCTATAGCCTTTTTAACTAAGGATATGAGAGCAGATGCAGGAATTATGATTTCTGCTTCTCATAATCCTTACTATGATAACGGTATAAAGATTTTTGATAAAGAGGGTTTTAAACTTTCAGATGAACTGGAAGAAAAAATAGAAAGCCTTATTTTTGATGAAAATTTTCAAAATATAAGACAATATAAAGGGGACTTAGGGCGAGCTTTTAGAATTAAAGATGCCATAGGAAGATACGCAGTTCATCTTAAATCTTCCATTCCTACTTATATAAATTTTGAGGGACTTAAGGTAGTGATAGATTGTGCTAATGGTGCAGCCTATCAAGTAGCTCCTCAAACCTTAGAGGAGTTAGGAGCTGAGGTAATTTCCTTGGGATGTTCTCCTAACGGTCTTAATATAAACGAAAACTGTGGAGCCCTTTTTCCTCAAAGGTTAAGAGAAAAAGTTTTAGAAAGTAAAGCCCATTTGGGAATAGCTTTAGATGGAGACGGAGATCGGATAGTGATGGTAGATGAAAAAGGAGCTCTGGTTGATGGAGACGAACTTTTGGCTCTCTTTGGAGTAGAACTTAAAAATAGGAATCAACTTTTTCAAAATACCGTAGTTGGAACAGTAATGAGTAATCTTGCTTTAGAAAATTTCTTACTTCAAAAAAATATTAATTTCATAAGAACTCCTGTAGGAGATAGATATGTGGTTTCAAAATTAAAGGAAATTGGAGGAATCTTAGGAGGTGAAACTTCAGGACATATCATCTTTTTAGATAAAACTACTACGGGCGATGGACTTCTTACAGCTTTAAAGGTTATGGCTCTCATAAAAGAAAAGGAAAAACCCCTTTCTGAATTAGTTCATCTCTTTGATAAGTATCCTCAAATTATAAAAAATGTTAAAGTTAAGTATAAAAAACCAGTAGAAGAAATAGAGGGACTCTTAGAAAAAATGACCCTGGCTAATAAAAAACTAAAGGGAAAGGGACGAATTGTAGTGCGTCCCTCGGGAACAGAACCTAAATATAGGGTTATGGTAGAGGGAGAAGATGAAACCTTAATAAGAGAAATAGCTGAAGAACTTTCCCAATATATTGCTCAAAAACTAAATTAAGTCCTTAGATTATGAAAAAAATTCTTTTTCTTCTTTTTTTTCTTTCCTTATGTTTAGGAATTCTTTTTTCCGGATATGAATTTATTCATTCAAGAGCTTCTATAATTTGTATTTCCTGTATGGGATTAGAAGAAGATGAGGAGTAGGAAATGGGTTCAAATAGTTTCCACCTTTTTTCATAACGGATACTTAGGTTTTCTAAATACTTCTCAAATCTATAATGGATTTTTAAAAAATTTCTGTGCTCCAGGTCTTAATTGTCACTCCTGTCCCTCAGCTCTCTTTTGCTGTCCCTTAGGTATGATTCAAAATTTTAACATCTCCTTAAGAGTTTTGCCCCTAACCTCTTTAATAGGTCCCTTTTTTTATCTTTTAAGTTTCTTTCTTTTTTTTGGCTTAACCTTAGGAAGGTTTATTTGTGGTTGGCTTTGTCCTTTTGGTTTTTTTCAGGAACTTTTATATAGAATACCCTTTTATAAGAATTCTTCAAATTTTAAAGGACAGGATTTCTTTAAAATCAGTCTTACCCTCCTTTTCGTTTTTATACTTCCTATTTTAATAATTTCAGAATTAGGTTATGGTATTTTGTGGTTTTGTAAGTTCTTTTGTCCAGCTGGCACTTTGGAAGCCGGTTACTTTAACCTTTTTTTTCAACCTTTTCTTTTTAAAAATATAGGCTATGTGTTTTATCTTAAAACCTTATTACTTTTGATGATAATTTTACTTTGTATAATTAATTTTAGATTTTTTTGTAAAACTGCCTGTCCTTTAGGATTAATTTATGGCTATTTTAATAGGATTAGTATAGTTAAATTGACTTTAGAAGAAAAACGGTGTCCCTTTTGCAAGATTTGTGAAAAGGTCTGTCCTATGAGAATTTCTTTACCTGAAAAATTAGACTCTAAGGAATGTATAAGGTGTCTAATTTGTTTAAAAGTTTGCCCTTATAAAGCCATTAAGTTGAAGATTTCTCATCTTTAACTTAATCTAACTTGGCCTTCTCGATTTTGTTTTTTATATCTAAAAGATTCGTAAGAGTAGTATAATAAAAATTGTGAATAGTCTGAAAGTTGAGGGGAAAGGGACCTCCTGATAACCACATTTTTTGCCAAAAGGAAAGGTTTTAAGACTAACTCATGTGGTCAAGGATGAGGTATTATTTAAGTAGAAAAGTTTTTAGGTTGGTAAAGATTTATAACTATAGCTAAAAGGTTCTCAAGGTCTGTAAAACTTTCAAACTTCTGTTCTATCCTAACTAACAAACTTGTTTAGAATCTTAGACCTTACAGCAAAGGATTTTAATAATCTGTTTTTATTAAAAATATACCTCTTTCCTCAGCGATTTTAACAATTTCCTCTTTTACTTCCACACCTACTACAGTGGGAATTATCTCTCTTTCAAGGAGAAAAGCTAAAAGAGCTGCTCTTTCTTCTGCTCTTTTAAGATCCTCTTCAAAAATACTGTAAGAAACCTCTACCGCAAGAATTACAGGTTTTTTCGTACTTTTTATAACTCCCTCTACTATAAGATCAAGTTTTAAGATAGATTCAAATTGGGACTCAGAAATTTTTCCCTTTTCTTCAGCTTCCTCCAAAATGGGAAGTATGGTTTCTATGGGTATTAAACGAGCCTTCCTTAGGATTTGCCCAAAGAAAGCAAAAAATTTTTCCCTAACGGTTCTTTCAAACTCTTTTCCTTTAAATCTTCCAAATTCACCTTTTAAATAGGCTACATCTTGTTTTAAAGTAGCTACATCTTGCTTTAAAATAGCTACATCTTGTTTTAAAGTAGCTACATCTTGCTTTAAAATATCTACATCTTGTTTTAAAATATCTACATCTTGCTTTAGGGTCCCTACGTCTTCCTCCAGTTTTTCAACTTTTTTCAATAATTCATCAACCTTTTTAGGTAGTTCTAATAATTCTGAAGTGAGAATAATTTTTCTAATTTCTTCTAACCAATCAGGATGGGTCTTTAAAGCTCTAAGAATATCTGCAAAAGTTACTACAGGATATTCCTTAGCTTCCTCTTCAATTTCCTCAGGTGATTTTTGGGGTATTTCTTTTAAGCCCATAAGTCAAATTCCTCTTTTTTTAAAAAATCCTTACCTTAACTATTATACCTTAACTTTGAAAAAATTTCAAAAAACTGTATGAGACCATAGGATTGGGGACTGAGTAGAATTTTTGACCTAATTTTAGCCACACCATCTTAACGACAATTTGTTACTCAATCCATAAGGCCCCTCTCCACATTATACCACAACAAATACTTCATCATCTCCCTGTTAAATCCCTCTATATCCAACTCCTCCTCCACATAATCTATCAAATCCGCATCCAACCTCCTATTAAATCGCTCAAACATAACTATTCTCCTTCAAATTCCTCGGATAATTAAAATAGTGCATATAAGTTTCAAAATATCTTATTATTCTCCCTATCCTCAATACCCACACCTTTCCCCATTCCTTTCTCTTTACAAAATCTATCCACAAAAGGCTTAAGCTTATCCTTACCTATTTCTGCTCTCTTCTGCTTTTCAAGCCTTCCTTTTTGGTGTTCTCGGTCTGGATACCAACACCTTTAAACAGTGCTTTTAGATACTCCATAAGCTTCTTTAGTAGTTTGAAGGCTATAGAGAACCTCCTCTTTGGAAAAAACTTCTTTAATAGAGTTTGAGTCTTTCAAGCATTTTTGTATCTTGAATAATATTTGGAAAGATAGTAAAGGAATACATGGAGAGGCGCTCCTGGGATTGATTTCTTGATTTTTAATTTTACCATTTTCTTATATTCCAATAAGAGGCGGGAACTTATGCAAAAAAACTTCGATGGCCTCATTAAAAATTTAGAATGGATAATTTCACATCCTACCATTTTAAAAGTTTTTTTCTCTCCTATTGACTTTTAGTTTTTTGAAGTAAATTTTAAATTATTATTAAATATTTTTTAAAATTTATAAAACGGGGGGAGAGATGAAAATAGCTAATTTAATAAAGTTAATCATAGGGATTCTTATAGTTTTTTCCTTACTTAGTGCTTTTTTAACCCTTTTTTACATTGACCAATTAATATACGATGGAAGGTTAGTGAACTATGCAGGAATGGTTAGAGGGGGGACTCAAAGATTGATTAAACTTGAAACCGTAGGGAAACCCTCAGACAACCTCATAGAAACCTTGGATAAAATTTTAGTAGGCCTCTCTGAAGGAAGTAAGGAGTTAAACCTTCCTAAGGTTAAAGATGAAAAGTTTCTCTCTAAACTAAAGGAAGTAAAAACTAAGTGGAATAATTTAAAGGAATTAATAAGACTGGTTCGTCAAGACAAAAATTACTTACCCAAACTTATAGAAGAATCTGAAAGTTATTTTAACTTGACTAATGAATTAGTAAGCTTAGCTGAAGAGGCTTCAAGAAAAAAAGTTACTTGGGGAAAATTTTTAGCCTTAGGTCTTTTAATCGTCAATATTCTTTTATTTCTCTTAATTTTTGTAATTATTCATAGAAAGATTATCAAATCCCTTTATAATTTTATTAATTTTATAGAGAAACTTACCCAGGGAGACCTAACCCAAACTCTTGAAGTAAAAGGAAAGGATGAAATTTCTCTCTTAGCCAGTTATTTAAATAAATTAGTAGATTCTTACTCTAATATTATTAATAAAGTATTACAATCGGTAGCCAAAGATATTGATGCTACAGATAGATTGAGAGAAACTGCTTACCAAACCTTGAATCAATCTAAAAGTTTAGCTTCCCAATCTTTACAAATAAGTGCTTCTGCTGAGCAAATGAGTCAAACTATTGCAGAAATAGCCAAAAATACTACCCAAGTGGCAGAAAGTTCTGAGAAAGCTATGCAAATAGCTATAAGTGGGAAGTCTCTAAGCGATAAAGCTGTAACCAGTATTGAAAGTTTGTACCAAAGTTCTTCCCAACTTTCTGAAGTAATTAATCGCTTAAATCAGAGAACTCGGGAAATAGAAGAAATTGTAACTATTATAAAGGATATAGCTGATCAGACTAATTTATTAGCTCTTAATGCTACCATTGAAGCTGCTCGAGCAGGAGAACACGGAAGGGGTTTTGCAGTAGTAGCAGAAGAAATTCGTAGACTGGCAGAAAGAACTATCAAAGCTACCGAAGAAATCTCCGAAAGAATTCTAAATATTCAAAATGATTCTGTAATTACGGTAAAATCTATGGAGACCTCCTTAAAAGAAGTTAAACAGGCTACAGACTCTATTAACGAATTGGGAAATTCCATACAACTTGTAGTAGAATCCTTCGTAAGAGTTAAAGAGCAGATTACTCAGATAGCTTCTGCTGTAGAAGAACAATCTATTACTACTGAAGACGTAGCTAAAAATATAGAAAAGGTCTCTCAAATTGCTAAAAATCTTGAAGCTGTAGCCAACGGAGTAATGGATAAAAGTAAAGAGGTTTTTAGAACTCTTAATGAACTTAGAAAAGCTACCGAAGGACTAAAAACGAAGGAAGGACATCTTATTACCTTAGACTTAGCTAAAACGGATCACCGTATTTTTGTGGGAAGAATTTTTGCCCATTTAGAGGGTGCAACCGTAATAGATGTTTCTAAGCTTACAGACCATAGGGGATGTAAATTTGGGAAGTGGTATTTAGGTGAAGGGATGCAACTTTGTGGACATCTTGCTTCTTTTAAGGCCTTAGATGAGCCCCATGCAAAAGTGCATGCCTTAGCCAGAGAAGTAATTTTAGCCTCCAATAGAGGAGATAGAGCTAAAGCTTTTGAACTTTTTAAAGAGTTAGAAAAGGCTTCCCAAAAGATGATAGAGCTTATAGAAGAAACTAAGAGGGCTTGGAGAAGTGCCTAAGAAAAGGCTTTATATTAAAACCTTTGGTTGTCAGATGAATGAAAACGATTCAGAAAAGGTTTTTCTTCTTTTAGCAGACGAGTATGAACTCACTTCCCATCCTGAGGAGGCGAATTTAATCTTAATTAACACTTGCTCTGTAAGAGAAAAGCCTCAACATAAAGTCTATAGTGAAGTAGGAAGGTATAAAGAACTTAAGAAAAGAAAGAAAAACTTGGTTTTGGGAATTATGGGATGTGTGGCTCAGCAAGAAGGAGAAAAACTTCTTGATAGACTTCCCTATATAGATTTGATTCTCGGAACCCAAGGCTTTTATTTTATAAAAGAAGCCCTTAAAACCTTAGAAAAAGAAAAAAAACCTGTCATTATAACTGAACTAAAACCCCACTTTATCCCTCCTTTAGTTTTATCTAACAACACCTCTTTTAGCAGTGAAAGGGTAACTGCTTTTGTTACTATTATGCAAGGCTGTGATAACTTTTGTAGCTACTGTATTGTGCCCTATGTAAGAGGAAGAGAAATAAGTAGACCTCCAGAGGATATCTTAAAAGAAGTTGAAACCTTAGTTAAGTCTGGAGTTAAAGAAGTTACCCTTTTGGGACAGAATGTTAATTCCTATGGAAAGAAGGAAAAAGACTTCCCAGATTTTGCTGAACTTTTGAGAATGATTTCAGAAATTGAGGGCCTTTGGAGAATAAGATTTACTACCAGCCATCCTAAGGACTTATCTGAAAAACTCATCCAAGAAATAGCTGAAAATCCTAAGGTATGTAAACATCTTCATCTTCCTCTTCAAGCAGGTTCAAATAGAATTTTAAAAAAGATGAATCGTAAATATACTAAGGAAGAATACTTAGCTAAGGTTGAAAGACTAAGAAGTTTAATTCCTCAAATAGCCCTTACCACCGATCTTATAGTAGGTTTTCCAGGAGAAACAGAGGAGGATTTTAAGGAAACTTTGGAAATGCTTGAGACCATAAGGTATCACGAAATCTTTTCCTTTAAATATTCAGATAGACCCTTTACCTTAGCTAAAGGGTTATCTGAAAAGATTTCTGAAGAGGTAAAGGAAAGAAGATTAGCAGAGGTTCACAGGGTTCAAGAAAAAATTACCCAAGAAATATATCAAAGTTATGTGGGAAAAGAGGTAGAAGTTTTAGTTGAAGGTTTAAGTAAAAAAAGCTCCTCTTTTCTCACAGGAAGAACGACTACTAATGTTATAGTTAATTTTTCTTCTCCCAGATTAGATTTAAAAGGAGCCTTAGTAAAGGTTTTCATTGAAGAAGCTGGCAAACATTCCTTAAAGGGAAGATACTTAGAGACTGTAAAAATTTGACCTTTCAAACCTATTTCTGGATAGCCTTTTTATACTTTTTTTCAGGACTGCCCTTTGGCTTTTTTTACACCTTTTTACCGGTATTTTTTAGAATAAACGGTTTAGATTTAGTTAAAATTGGACTTTTTTCTTCAGCAGGAATTTTCTGGAGTTTAAAACCCCTTTGGGCTCCCCTTTTAGATAAATATCTTAGTAAAAAATTTTGGATGGGCATAGCTCTCTGGGGAATTTCTGGAAGTATTTTATTTTTAAGTTCTACTTCCTTAGAAGATCCTAGATTTATTTTCCTTCTCTTTTCCCTTACCTTTTTTTCTGCCCTTTTGGATACAGCTTTAGATGGTTTTATTATAGAATGGGTTTTACCTGAAAAACTGGGAAAAGCCAATGGTATAAGAGTAGCTTTTTATAGAATAGCCCTTATTTTTTCAGGTGGCTTCTTGACAGCTCTAACTCAATATTTAGAATTTAAAATAATTTTTTACTTACTTTCTTTTTTTACTTTTTTAGCAGGAAATTTAATTTTTTTTTCAAGTTCCCTCTCTCTTAAACCTATAAAAAACTTCAATTATTCTGTAAAGGAACACTATTTAGTTCCCTTGATGGAACTTTTTAAAAGACCTTCAGTAGCTATTTTACTTTTATTTATAGCTTCTTATAAAATAGGGGATGCCTTCTTAGGAGGTATGGTTGCTCCTTTTTGGGTAGATAGAGGATTTAATAGAGTGGAAATAGGCTTTTTGGCAGGAGTTTTAGGAAGTGGTTTTACCATTTTGGGCTCCTTAGTGGGAGGTTATTACACAAGCAGATGGGGTGTTAAAAAGGCTTTATTAATTTTTGGTTTTTTGCAAGCCCTCTCCAATCTGGGATACACCATAGGAGCTCTTCCCTTCGTAAAAAAGGAGTTTATCTATTTAGCCAGTATAATAGAAAGCTTTACAGGAGGATTAGGAACAGCAAGCTTTTTAACCTTTTTAACTTTTTTATGTAAAAAGGAATTTTCTGCCACCCAATATGCTATTTTCTCTACCCTATTTAGTTTAACCTTAGTTTTAGCCCGCACCTTAAGTGGATGGGGTGCTAAAACCTTAGGATATGCCCCATTTTTTTTCCTAACCTTTTTAATAGCCCTTATTCCACTCTTACTTATTCCTAAGCTTTTCAGAATTAACGAAAGAAAATTCCCGTATAAGTCAAAACTAAGTTAGTTAAAAATAAAAGGACAGGATAAATAACCTTAGAAAGAACTCCTGAGAGGGCTAAAATTAAAATAATAAAAAATCCTATAAATTCATAACTTAAAAATTTGTATCTAAACTCTTGGGGTAGAAACTTAACTAAAATTTTACTTCCGTCTAAGGGTGGTATAGGAAGGAGATTAAAAATTCCGAGTCCTAAATTAATTCTAACTCCTAAATAACTCATCATAACTAAGGGCTCTAAAAAACTTAATTTTGTAAAGGTTAAATAAAGATAGTTAAAAAAATGATAAAATAAACCCATAACTATAGCTAAAAGTAAGTTAGAGATGGGTCCTGCTAAGGAGACTAAAGCCATATCTCTCCAAAAATTTTTAAAGTAATGGGGGTTAATGGGAACAGGCTTAGCCCAACCTATGGCTTGAGTTAAAAAAAGGGTTAGGGTTCCAAAAAAGTCTAAATGTTTTAAAGGATTTAAAGTTAATCTTCCTGCCCATTTAGGAGTGGGGTCTCCAAGATGATAAGCTAATAAACCGTGAGAAAATTCATGAACCGTTAAAGCTAAAAGTAAAGAGGGAATTAGGAGAAGGAAAAGTTTAAAATCAAACACTTTAATATTTTAGATTAGCTATTTCTTTTATATTTTTTAAAATAGACAAAGCCATTTGGACTTGAAAATCTTCTTCCACAGGGATTCTTCGTATAAAGGTGACATTTTCCGTTTTGGCTTCTTTATCTGTTTTTTTAGCTACTTCAACTTCGGGGATTTCTATATCTGGAGTTATTCCTATTTTATTGATAGAAATTCCATTAGGAGTGTAGTAGTAGGCTGTGGTAAGCCTTACCGCATAACCTTCTTCTATAGGAATAACGGTTTGAACAGAACCTTTACCAAAACTTTTCTGCCCTAAAATTAGGGCTCTCTGATGGTCTTTTAAAGCTCCAGCAACTATTTCTGAAGCTGAAGCACTTCCATGATTAATAAGCACTACTATAGGATAGGAGTGTTTTCTATCAGGGGGATTGGGTTTAGCTTCAAATTTCATTTGGGTTTCCTTAGCCTTGCCTTTTATAGAAACAATATTTCCACTTTCTAAAAATTCATCTGCTACCTCTACTGCAGAACTTAAAAGCCCTCCGGGATTATTTCTCAAATCTAAAATTAACCCTTTTATAGAAATTTCCCTTTCTAAGGTTCTCAAGTTTTCTACTAATTCTTCAGGAGTTTTTTCTTGAAAACTTGAAATTCTTAAGTAAACATAACCAGGTTCTAATACCTGTCTTTTAACACTTTTAATAGGAATGACATCTCTTATTAAGGTAATTTCCCTGATATCCTTTTCATTTCTTAAAATAGTAATAGTAACTTTACTTCCCTTAGGTCCCCTTAAAAGTCTTACTGCCTCTAAAATGCTCATCCCTTTGGTGGATCTTCCGTCAATTCTTAAAATTTTATCCCCTGGTTTAATTCCAGCTTTCCAGGCTGGAGTATCCTCTATCGGAGTAACTACCGTTAAGACATCGTCTTTAATAGTAATTTCAATACCAATTCCAGTAAAGGTTCCCTTGGTTTCTATTTCTAATTCCTTATACTCTTCAGGTTTTAAAAGGGAAGAATGAGGGTCAAGAGAAGATAACATCCCTTGAATAGCTCCATAAATAAGTTCCTTAGGATTTATTTCTGAAACATAGCTATCTTCAATAAGTCTGAAAACTTGAGAAAAAAGCTTTAAAGCTCTGTAGGTATCTTCCTTTTTCTCTTTACTAAAGCCGTTTGAAAAAATAAACAAAGAAATAAGAAAAAGAACTAAATAAAATAAATAAACTCTTTTCTTGGAATCCATTTTAATCTTTCTCCTTAAAGAAGAATTCTTTTTAAGAATTCAAAATAACACCTAATTTATTTTTTTTCAATATTTAAAAACTTAACTTACCTTGAGCTAATTTATCTAAGGTTTCAAGTTTTTCCTTTTCTCCTAAAGCAATTAAAACATCATATTCTTCTATAGTAGTAGAAGGAGAAGGATTAAATACCATAGTTCCATCGGCTCTTTTGATAGCTAAAATTATAGCTTCCGTTAAATCTCTTATTTTACTTTGAGCTAAGGTTTTACCTGCTAAAAAGGATTTTGGGGCTACAATTACTTCCTCTATTTGAAGACTTAATTTAAGTTCTGGTGAGGCAAGCTCCATAAAATCCATCACATTAGGTTTAAGTAAAGCTAAAGCCATCTTTCTGGCTCCTATAATGTAAGGAGACAGCACTTTGTCTGCACCTACTTGATAAAGCTTCTTTTCTACCTTGGGATGATCCGCTCTACTTAAAATATAAAGATTAGGATTAAGATTTCTGGCAGTAATAGTGATATAAACATTTTCAGCATCCTCTCCCAAAGCTGCCACCAAAGCCTTAGCTCTCTCTATGCCAGCTTTTATAAGAGTCTCCTCTAAGGTAGCATCTCCCTCTATAAAAAGAATTTTCCTTTCTAAAAGCTCTTTAATAACCTCGGGATCCCTTTCTATTACTACTACAGGAATTTCAGTTTTAATAAATTCATAAATGTTTCTTCCTATTCTTCCAAAACCACAAAGAATACAGTGATTTTTAAGCTTGGCTAATTCTTTTTCCATTTTCTTACCCCAGAGATTTTCTACAGTTTGGCTAACTATAAATTCACTAACCAAAGCTAAAACATAAAAAAAATACCCGGCCCCTCCCAAAGCTAAAAAGATAGTAAAAATTCTTCCCTGGTCTGAAAGAGGCACATGTTCACCATAACCTATGGTAGTAATAGTAATAACCGTCATAAAAAGGGCATCTAAAAAATCAGCAGATTCAATAATTATATACCCTGAAGTTCCTCCAAATAAAAGTAAAAGGAGCCATAAAATACCAATGTAAAGGAGCTTTCTTCTGGGCATAGTTAAAATTTAAAAAGTTTTGCAAAAATTGCAAACTTTTGCCAAAATGACAAGGTTTGACTTAAGTTTTTTATCATCTAAGCCTTAGCTATAGCTCAAATTTTTAGGTATGCTTTTTGATCTAAAAGCTTTATGAAAAACTTTAAAAAAATTATAGGAGGAGGGGATTAAAAATGAGAAAAAACTTAGTAAAAGCTTTAGCTGTCTTAGCAGGAGTTAGCACTTTAACAGGTTCGGCTTTAGCGTGGCGAGGAAGTGGTATGGGTATGGGTCCTTGTGGAGGTTATTACCCTCCCTTCTTAGTTCAACAAGATCCGCAACAGTTGCCAAAGTTTCAAAGTTTTCTAAGAGAAACTTTACCTTTAAGACAAAAACTTCTTCAAATGAGAGAAGAGCTTATGGAACTTTATACTCAGCCCCATCCTAATTGGGAGGCTATTACTAAAAAACGCCAAGAGATAGTTGCTCTTCAAGTGGAAATTCAAAAAAGAGCCCAAAACTATGGTCTTCCCTATTTTGGACTACCAGGAGGTTTAGGAAGAAAAATGAAAGGGACTTTTGGTGGACCTTGGTGGTAACTTTTTTAAAGTATAGTTAAAATATAAGATTTAGGGAGGAGAAAAAATGAAAAATTGGAAAAGAGTTTTAGCAACAGCAGGAATTTTAGCTTTAACTACTTCAGGTTTCGTTTGGGCTCAAAGACCTTATGGAGGAGGACCAGCTAATTTTCAAATTGATCCAGCTAAAGCTCAAGCTTTCTGTCAAGAAGTTCAACCTCTTTGGCAAAGGGAGATGCAAATAAAAGGAGAACTCCTTACCCTTTGGGCTAAAACTCCACCAGACTTTAATGCCATTTTACAAAAGGAAACCGAAAGAGCTAAAATAAGAGTAGAAATTCATAAGAAAGCCTATGAGATGGGGCTACCCTATGCTCCTACTGGAAAAAGAGCCTTAAAGCTCAGAAGACTCTGTGGCTGGTAAAGGAATCTTATTAGGAGCTAAATTTCTTTCTTCCTCTTTCCCCCTTTTGGGGGGCTTTTTTTTAATCCTTGTTTCTCTCTTTTTAAGGATTTCACTACTTTTGGCTCAGGAAGAACTTTTTGAAAGATATGACCCTAATACTGAAATTACTCTTCAAGGAAAGATTGTTGAAATTTGGGTAGTGCCTAAAAGACCAGTGATAATAGGAGTTAAAAAACAGGAAAAAATCTATCAGGTAGTTTTAGCTCCTAAGTGGTTTATAATTGAAAATCATATAGAAATTGACTATCAAGATGAGGTTGTCATTAAAGGAGCTAAATTTTTTACACCCGATGGAAATCTTTTAATCTTAGCTAAAACTTTAGAAAATTTAAGAACTAAGAAAAGGTATCTCTTAAGAGATGAATTTTTAAAACCCTTTTGGAGAAGAGGACCTCCTCAACTAAGACCCACTAAAGACCATATTCCTTAAGTTTGTGATAAAGGGTTCTTAAGGGTAGCCCTAAAATTTCAGAAGCTTTCCTTTTGTTACCCTTAGCCTTTTTTAAAGCCTCTAAAATAGCTTCCCTTTCTAAGCTTTTTAAATCTAAAGGTTTGGCCCCCTCTTCTTGGAGGTCCTTTTTCCTATAGGATTCTTCTAAAAAGAGCTCTATTTCTTCTTCCTCACTTAAAATAAAGCTTCTTTCTAAAACATTTTCAAGTTCACGAATATTTCCAGGCCAAGGATAACTCAAAAGAAGATTTTTAGCTGACTTACTTAAAAATTTTTTTTCAGAACCCAATTTTTTAGCAATCCTTTCTATCAAAAATTCTGCTATTTTTAAAAGAGCCTCCTTTCGTTCTCTTAAAGGAGGAATATAAAGAGGAAAAACATTAATTCTAAAGTAGAGATCTTCTCTAAATTTACCCTGAGAAAGAAGTTCCTTTAAATTTTTGTTGGTGGCAGTGATAAAACGAACTCTTATTTTAATAGGAGTTAAGCTTCCTAACCGTTCAAAGGTTCTATCTTGAAGCACTTTTAAAAATTTAGCTTGCATACTTAAGCTCATCTCAGCTATTTCGTCTAAAAAGAGGGTTCCATCTTGAGCAAGTTCTATCTTTCCAGGTTTAGATTTGACAGCCCCTGTGAAAGCCCCTTTTTCGTATCCAAAAAGTTCCGCTTCCATGAGAGTTTCCGGTAAAGAAGCACAGTTTATTTCTACAAAAGACCCTTTTCTTTGGCTTAAAAAGTGAATAGCCTTAGCCAAGGCGGTTTTTCCAACCCCTGTTTCTCCATAAAGCATAACTGTGGTATCGGTAGGAGCAACCTTTAATACTTTTTCATAGAGAGCTTCCATTCCAGCAAAAAGAATCTCCAAAGGAGGAAGTTCTTCAGTGGATTCCGGTTTAGGTGCTTTCTTTCTAAGGAGATTCTCAATTAAATCTAAAAATTCCTGAGGACTTGAAAAAGGTTTAGTAACATAATCTACCGCTCCCTTTTTAATAGCTTCAACTGCCGAAGGAATACTTCCAAAGGCTGTAATTACTACAAAATCTGCTTCTGGACAAAGTTTTTTAGCCTTCTCCATAAAAGCTATTCCGTCCATCTTCGGCATTTTTAAGTCCGTTAAGACCAAGTGGGGTTTAAAATAAGTTATCTCTTTAAGGGCTTTTTCAGGATCAAAATAAATTTCTACTTCATACCCTCTTTCTCTTAAAATTAATCTTAAAAAAGAAGCCAAGGAAGTGTCATCTTCTACTACAGCTATTCTGAAAAGGTTAGCCATACCGTTGTTCCCTCACCCCTTTTACTTTCTATTTTATAATTAATTTTTAACTCCTCACAAAGCTTTTTTACTATAAAAAACCCCAATCCCATTCCCCTGACTTTAGTAGTAAAAAAAGGCTCTGCCATCTTTTTTAAAACTTCAACTTCCATCCCTACTCCATTATCTTTTATTCCTAAAACCAAAAAACTTTTTTCTCTAAAGACTTCTACTTCTATCTTCTTCACAGACTTCTCACTTTCTAAAACCGCATCCACTGCATTTTGAATCAAGTTTTCCATAATTTGTTTAAGTTTATCCCTATCACTAACTATCCAAACTTCATCTTCTGAAATCTTTAAATTAAAGATAATTTCTGAATAATTATTTTTAAACGGTAAGATCACCTCATCCAAAAAAGTCTTTAAATTAATTTTGACAAAATTGGGCTTAGGAAATTCACTTAACACGGAAAGTTCCCTCATCAGTTTCTCAATTCTTAAACTCTCCTTTTCTATAAGATGAAGGTATTCTTTAAAAACAGAATTTTCCATTTTTTCTTTTAAATATTGAGAAAAACCTTTGATACTGGCTAAAGGATTTCTTATCTCATGAGAAAGAACTTGAGATAAAAAAGCCAGATTTTCAAGTTCCTTAACCTTTGCCTGAACCCTTTCTATTTTTCTTAGAAGTAAATGAGCTACGGCTCCCAAAAAAAGGATCAAAAAGGAAGAGAGAAACTCCAGAGTAAAGTGAAATTGGGCCATTTTTAAACTTCTTTCTACTGGAGCTATATGTAGAGCAACTCTTAAAAGATAGGTCTTTCCTTCTATTTTAAGAAGACTATCCCCTACCAAAACTTCTTCTAAGGTTTTTAACTTTAAATACTTAAAGGAAGGAAATTTTTCTTTTTGGGAAAGGCTCTCTTTTTTTCCTATAAGTTCTGGATTAGAATGTAAAACTATTTTTCCCTCTTCATCATAAAGAGCTACATAGGCTATGCCTTCCCATTTTTCGTTTAAAATTAATTCAGAAAGAAAGGGTGATCTTTCTGAGGAAAGTTTTTTAAGGTTTAAGTTGGGGAGAAGGCTTTCTAAGGTAGCACTTACAGTGGTTGCCTGTATTTGTAAAGACCTTTCTATAATTAATTTAAAACTTCTGTAATTTAAAACCGAAAAGAGTATCAAAAGGAAGGAAGAAAAAATTACCACTATCCATAGAATAAGCCGAATTTTCATAAAGCTTTTCTAAAAGGTTACGCACTTTTCAGGAGTTTTAGGACCAGGGATAAGGGTATCTCTAAAGTTTAAAACAGTCCTTACTGAGTAACAAGTTCTTTGATTTTCTGAAGGTTCGTCCAAGAATTCGGTCTTTCTAAGTTGCCACACCTTTTCTTGGTTTTCAATTCTTTTAAAGAGTTCGTAAAAAACTTCACCTTCTAAGTAAAGTCCAAAAATATCCGTTGGAGGTCTTTCCCAAGTTAAAAAGACCTTTCTTTTTCCTAAAATTTTCAAGTCAAAGTTTTTTGGAAGCCCTGGAGGATTGTGCCAAAAAACTTTTATCCAGGGACTCCAGTCCGTTTCAACCAAAAAGTCTTTAACTATTTTTATTCGGTAACTATACTGATGTCTATGTTTTAACCTATAATCTGAATAAAGGAAGAGATTTCCTGCAGAGTGAAGTTTAGGGGAAAGCTTTATAATTTCTCTTCTTTCTTTAGCCTGTGGAAGGTCTAAGGACTTTTCTCCTTTTTCTATAAGTAATTTTTTTATAGAAACCAAGGTGTGGTTGCCCTGGGTTTTGGTTGGAAGAGTTATCCAGAGGTTAAAACCTGCTTGAGTTGCTTCTACTTCAAATTCAAAATCAGAAGGAATACTTTCTTCTATGGAAAGGGGAGGACTTTTTTTTCCACAGGAACTTATAAAAAATAATCCTATAATAAGAAACCAAAATTTTAAAGTAGTTTTAAACATACCTTTCTTGCAGAGTGACATTGAAAGTTTACAGCTACTGGCAGACTTGCTATATGACAAGGATAAAGCTCAAGATGCACAGCTAAAGCCGTAGTCCTTCCTCCCCATCCTAAAGGACCTATCCCTAAAGCGTTTACTTCCATCCAAAGCTCTTTCTCTAATTTCTCTATCTCTTTATCAAAATGAAAACTTCCCAATTTTCTAAAAAGGGCCTTTTTAGCTAAAGAAGCACATTTTTCCAAAGTGCCTCCTATTCCAACTCCTATAATAAGGGGAGGACAGGGATTAGGACCAGCTCTTTTAACCGTTTCTATTACAAACTCTTTTATCCCTTTCCAGCCTTGAGAAGGAGATAACATAGCTACTTGACTCATATTTTCACTTCCACATCCCTTGGGCATAATCCAAAGTTCAAAAACCTCACCTTCTAACATTTCATAGTGAATCACTGCAGGGGTATTGGTCTTAGTATTTTTTCGGCTAAGGGGCTCACAAACTGAAGCTCTAAGATATCCCTCTTTACAGGCAAGCTCAAGCCCTTCATTTATAGCCTTTTCAAGATCCTTAACCTTTACTTCCTCTCCCTTTCTTACCCAAACCACAGGAATTCCTGTATCTTGACAAAGGGGAATTCCCTCTCTTTCTGCAATCTCTGCATTTTCTATCAAAACCTCTAAAACTGCCTGAGCTAAAAGGTCTTCCTCTTTTAAGTAAGCTTCCCTTAAAGCCTCTTTTACTTCTTCAGGAAGTTTTAAACAAGCTTCTATATACCCTCTCTTTACTGCTTCCACCACCTTTTCGTAGCTTATAACCTTCATTATAGAGACCTTTGAAAAATTCGGTCTAAAAATTCTTTTAGTTTATCATAGCTTTAACTCGAATTTCTTACTTCTTATAGGTCTCTCTTTCAAGCTCCTCTAAACCCTCCCTATACAACTTCGTACTTTCCAGTGATTTGCAAAATCTACATATAATTAAATAATCTGGTACTTCCTTTTCTTCCCCAAACCCTAATTTTTAAAAGTCTTAAAATCCTTGTAAGACAATCAAATTTTACAAAGGTCTCATTATCATCCTAAAAATTCCCTTTAAGATAAAGTTTCTAAAATAAACAGACTTTCCTTTATTCTCTCTCTTAAAATCTTTCCTTTTTCTACTTCAGGTTTTAAATCCTCTAAAACTTTAAGAAGTTCCTCCCAATTTCCACCAAAGATTAAAAGAGTATGTCCTGCTACCAAACTTAAAATTATTCTTTCTGGCAGTTCCCAAGCCTTAAGTCCCTCCATAGTAAGATCATCTGTTAAAATTAATCCTTTAAATTCTAAAACCCTTCTTAAAAATTCTACACCCTTTTCTGATAAAGTCATAGGAAGCCTATCTAAGGAAAAAACTACTAAGTGGGTAGTCATAATAAAGGAAACCTCAGAACTTAGTTTTTCAAAGGGTTTTAAATCTTCTTTTTCTATTTTTTCAAGAACCGGAAGTTCTTTATGAGGATCAACTTTAACTTTTCCAAGTCCTGGAAAGTGTTTAATACAGGTAAAAATTTGATGCTCTTTATGAACCTTTATAAAAATTTTAGCTAAATAGGTTACTAAATCCGAATCTTTGCCAAAGGTTCTTTCTTTTAGAAATTCTGGAGCTTCTTCATCTCCCAAATCCAAACAGGGAGCAAGATTTAAGTTTAAACCCTGGCTTTTCAAGGAGAGAGCTATCTTTTCAGCCCAGCTTTTAACTATCCCTTCTCCTTTTTTAAAAAACCTACGACTAATTTCTAAGGGTGAATCAAACTCTCCAGGTATACGGCAAACCTTCCCTCCTTCTTGGTCCACAGCTAAAAACTTAAGTTCCTTAAGGTTTTCTTTAAGCCTTCTTAGATAAAAAGAAAAATCCTCTACAAAGTGGTCCTTAAAAAAAATAAAATTTTTAAAGGAAAGACTTTGGTAAAATTCAAGTTCTTCCTTTGATAAGGAAGGAGAAGGTTTGGTAAGAAAAAGAAGCCCCAGATTTTTAAACATAATAACGATTTAAGGTGTCCTTAAGGATTTCCAGGGCTTTTTCTATCTCCTCTAAGTTGGTATATCTTCCTAAGGAAAATCTTACTGCCCCTTCAGAAATTTCAGGAGAAGCTCCTAAAGCTGAAAGAGTAAGTGAGCCTTTGTGGTCGTGACAAGCTGCTCCAGTTGAAGCACAAATTTGAGGCATTCTACTTAAAAGCTCTGCTCCCTTTAGTCCTACAAAAGAAACCATCAAAGTGTTAGGTAAAGTTCTTTCAGGTTTTCCAAAACGGATTACCTTAGGATAAATTTCCTGTAATCCCTCCCAAAGTTTCTCTCTTAAAAATAAAAGTCTTTCTCCTTCAGCTTTAAGATCCCTTTGGGCTATTTCTGCTGCCTTAGCTAAGCCTGCAATAAGAGCCAAAGGTTCAGTTCCAGCTCTAAGTCCTCTTTCCTGACCCCCTCCTAAAAAAAGAGGACTAATTTTTATACCCTTTCTTATAAAAAGAGCTCCAATCCCTTTAGGGGCATACATTTTATGTCCTGCCAGACTAAGTAAATCACACTGAAGTTCCTTTACACTTACCGGAACCTTCCCCACAGCCTGACAGGCATCGGTATGAAGTAAAATTCCCCTTTCTTTGCAAATTTTAGCTATTTCCTTTATAGGTTGAAGAGTTCCTATTTCGTTGTTAGCTAACATAACAGAAATTAAGAGGGTATCCCTTTTAATTCTTTTGACCACTTCTTCTACCTCTACATATCCTTCGGAACTTACAGGGATAAAATCTACCTTAAAGCCCCTTTCAGAAAGCTTCAAAACTGGATATAACACTGAGGGATGTTCAAAGGCACTGACCAACAGATGACCCTTTTCTTTTTCTAAAGCTATTCCTAAGAGAGCTAAATGATTAGCTTCTGTGCCTCCTGAGGTAAAAACTATTTCTTCAGGTTCTGCCTCAAGAAGCTCTGCTACCACCTTTCTAAAATCCTCTAAATACCTTTTAGCCTCCCTTCCTAAGAAATGAGAAGAACTTGGATTTCCAAAGTTCCTTAAAGAAAAGCTTTCTAAAGCAGAAACTACCTCTGGAAGACAGGGAGTGGTAGCATTATAGTCTAAATAAATTACCTCTCCTTTCATAAAAGACCCTGCCTTTTTAAAAAAGTCTCCACCTCTTCTTCGGGTAAAGGAGGAGCCAGATAAAAACCCTGAACATAGTCACATCCCATGATATCTAAAATCTTGAGTTGTTCCTCTGTTTCTACACCTTCAGCTAAAGCTTTCATCCCTAAGGTATGAGCAAGATCTATAGCTGTTTTAACTAACCCCATTTCTTTTTTACCCTTAAGCATATCTTTTATAAAGATTCTATCAATTTTTATTACATCTAAGGGAAACTCTTTTAGATAGATAAGAGAAGAGTAGCCAGTTCCAAAATCATCTAAGAAAATTTTAACTCCTGAGGCTTTAAGTTGAGAAATTCTTTTTTCCATAAATGCTACATTTTCAGCAAAATCCCTTTCCGTAATTTCAAGATCAAGATCTAAACCCACTTTATTTTTAATTGAAGTTACCAAAGTAACTATTTCATTAAAATTTTCTTCCATTTTTAAAGTATTAACTGAAACATTAAGAGAAATGGGAATTTTCCATTTGAAAATTTTTTTCTTTATTTCTCTTAAACTCCATTTGAAAAAGTCTTGCAAGTAAGGACATTTTTCTAAAATCTCAATAAACTCCAGAGGCAAATAAAGGGTTCCATCCTTTTCTTTTATTCTAACCAGGGCTTCCAGTCCTACTAATTTTAAATTAGAGAGGTCAAAGTAGGGTTGATAGTAAAAAGTAAATAGATTTTCTCTTAAGGCCCTTTTAACTAAGGATTCCTTGGTTAAATAGTGGGAAACCTCTTCTGCATAGATAGGATTAAAAAACTCTATAGTATTGGGATCCTTTTTTTTGGCTTTAGAGAGAGTAAGATTAGCCCTGTTCCAGAGGGTTTCAAAGTTTTGTCCGTCTTCTGGAAAACGAACCACTGCCGCATGATAAGAAAGGGTTAATAATCCCGTTCTTACTGTAATCCAGAGAGGTTCTTTCATTTTCTTTTGAAGCCACCTTATAACTTTTTTGGCCTCTTCCTCCTCCTTAAAAGGTTTAAGGATTGCAAAATTATCTGAGCCTATTCTGGACAAAATAAAATCCTCTCTATAAAAGTGATGGGCTACCTCCTTTAAACAGAGGTCTCCATATTCAAATCCATAAGTATGGTTGATATAGGAAAAATTATAAATGTCTAAAAGGATTAAAAGTCCTCTTTTTACTTCAGAGAGTTTTTCTGAAAAAGCCTTTACAAATCCATTATAATTCAAAAGACCTGTAAGGGAATCGTAAGCTTGAGCTTTTTTTAGTTCTTCATAAAATTCTACCAATCTCAAAATGGTTTCGCCTGTCAAAATATAAGCCTCTTTTTCTTCAGAAAGTTTTACCCTGGTTATATCAAATTCAAACCAACTTTCGTGTCCTTCGTAAGAAATCCACTTAACAGGAATCTTCTGAGTTTCCTTTAGAAATCCCTTCTTAATAAATTCCTCTAAATTTTTATCTTCTATTAAAAAACCAAACCTACTTAGAGGTTCTCCTATTAAATCGTTTAAAGACATTTTTACAAGTTCACAGGCTTTTTCGTTAGCCATAAGAATTTTACCCTCTTTGTTAACCACTATTAAAAATTCACTAAACCTTTTTAAGGCTTCAGCTAAAAGAAGTTGTAA